>CAZLZE010000067.1:0-28812 GCA_964563935.1 uncultured Phycisphaerae bacterium
CACCGCCAGCCGCTGGCCCTCCCGGGGATACCCCCTCGTCCGACTATACGCCGTGATATGAAACCCGACGACTTCCCGAGAGATCACCATCCACAGCATCCGATACTCCCCGTTTCGCCGAATATATCGCTCAGAGTGCACTGCGCCCGGCAAAAACACCCACACTACCCCCGCCTCGAGGCCCTCCCACGTCCCGTTTACGTACATCTCCACATTCCCTCTGAACCCGAAAATCAGCTCCGGATGCGGGTGAACCTGAGGCTCATAGAAATACCTGTCCTTCCTGCTCCGACGAAAGGCATCGAACGCCGGCGCACCACTCGCCCCCGTCTCCGCTGCCGGGATATACCGAATACGCCCCTGCGACAACGCCGCCAGCATGTCCTTCACCTGTTCCACGATCATATCCGACATCCTCCTATCGATGTTTTCTCCATGTAACCGATCATTATTCCATACGATTTCACTGGGGTTGTCAACCCCACCACATGTAAACTACAATAGTTGCGATTTATGTCACTTTGTGAACAAAGGAGTATAACTCATGGCCGGAATTCAACGTCCCCCGCGATACAAGTTCTCTACCGACGAACTCATGGAACTGATCGATGTCTTCGCTGTCTCCCCTGAAGGCCAAAAGGCCATCAAGGCGATCCTCGACCGCGAATCACCACCCCCCAGCAGTGCCTTGTTCCGCTACTATAGCGAACGCAGCAAGGTCCCCGTCCTGGAGAAGGAATTCGCCGCCAAAATGGACACCAGGTATGCCCTCGCCGTCAATTCCGGAACCAGCGCCCTCATCGCCGCATGCGTGGCCGCCGAAGTCGGTCCCGGCACCGAAGTCATCGTCCCCGCCTACACCTTCTTCGCCAGCGTCTCCGCCATCGTCGTCGCCAAGGGTATTCCCGTCATCACCGAAATTGACGAATCCCTCACCCTCGATCCCGCGGCCGTTGAGAAAAATATCACGCCGCGAACCAAGGCCATCATGGTCGTCCACATGGTCGGGCATCAGGCCAAAATGGATGTCCTCCGCGATATCGCCAAAAAACATAACCTCTACCTCATCGAAGATACCGCCCAGGCCTGCGGCGGAAAATATAAAGGCAAATATCTCGGAACCTGGGGCGATCTCGGCTGTCACAGCTTCGACGCCTACAAAGTCATGGCCACCGGCGAAGGCGGAATGGTCACCACCGACAACGAATGGCTCTACACCCGGGCCCAAAGCTACCACGACACCGCAGCCTGCTGGCGACCCGACCGCTACGCTCGCGAACGCAAGCCAGGCGAACTCTTCTGCGGCGAAAACTACCGCATGTCTGAAATGTCCGGAGCCATCGGCCTGGCCCAGCTTCGCAAACTCGACTGGACCAATGAGTCCTGCCGAAAAATCTA
This sequence comes from uncultured Phycisphaerae bacterium, assembly GCA_964563935.1. GTDB lineage: Bacteria > Planctomycetota > Phycisphaerae > JAAYCJ01 > JAAYCJ01 > JBAZZQ01. The sequence goes on from CAZLZE010000067.1 coordinate 1,399, forward strand.
CAACCAGTTGAAGAAGGAAATTCAACTTCCAAAAGGTGCCCGATGGATCGAGCCCAACGACCCGACCGGAGTCTGCGGCTACCAGCTCGGTATCCTCTTCGACAATTTCGAACTGGCCGAAAAAGCCATTAAGGCCGACGCCGGGATCGGCGGCATGGCAGGCGGCGGAACCCGCGGTGCACGAGACTGGCATGTCTACTGGTACTGGGAGCACGTCCTCCAGCAGAAGACCGCCACGTCGGAAGGCTGCCCATTCAAGTGCCCGCACGTCAAGAATCTGCCGAAGTACACCGAAGACATGTGCCCGCGGACCAAAGATATCATCATGCGGACCGGCTTCATCCCAATCCAGCCGACCGACTCGACCGAATGGGCCTCCGCCTACGCCAAAGACGTGACGGAAAAACTCAACAAGGCATGCAAATAGTGTCCAATTCGACGGGGCGGTCATTTACGACCGCCCCGTTGTTCTGCTCTGGGATCGTACACTATGAAAACAACCGTTAACGTCCTCTGGAATTCCGGTCCCGTCAAGGGCCGTGTCATGGTCACCCATGGAACCCTGACCCATGCCGCATGGACGGCCGGGAAGGGGACGGTTACCATTCCGGATTTCTCGTGCCGTACCTCCACCTTCTGCCGAATGAAACTCACGATCGAAGGCGCCAATCTCAAGATCGGCGCCTTCGCCACCACCGTGACCATCCTAACCGACCAATCCCCATTCACGTTCTTCCTCCGCGACGTCAGCCGGGAAACTCCGATCTTCATCCCCGCCTACGGTGTCGCCGTAACCGCGGCGGACGATGAACGATCTTTCGACGAGATCCAAAAACATATCCGGGACCTCGCCCTTCGAACTAAAATCCAGACCATCAACGCCGAACCCGAGGAATCTTTCGACCAAGCCGCCCGGCATTCCCGGAACATGTGGGTCCCCACCTGGCTCGGCCTTGGCCGCGACCACCGAATCTTCGAACTCGACTTCAATCATCTTGATATGCCGGATAACCACATCCTCCCCCGCTGGCGACCGAATTCCGTGACCAAAGAAGAACTCGAAAATAGTGCCCTCGATTTTCGATTCGTCCTCGAACGCGGCACCAGCGCCAGCGACTCAATCAGGGCAACCGGATCCGCCTTAAAAAACGTCGCAACCTGTTTCGGCCCCCCTACTCTCGACGTCACATCGAATACCAACTTCGATACCCTCAGTGCCACCATCGCCTGCAAGTCGAATCGCCGGCCCAAAACCGTGGAAATCCGCCTGCCCCATCCCCTGGGCCGCAAGGCAACATCGGTTTCGGCCGGAACCTATAATCCCGATACGGAAACAATCTGCATCAACAACTTCAAAGGACACGCCAATATCGGCATGTCATTTTAGGAGATAATCGTATGGACCTTTTTGACGCGTTCCTTTCCATCGGACGTACCAACACCCTGGCCAAGGATCTGCCCACCAATGAATCCCAGGCCCTGGCCCTCATGGACCGCATCGGTGTCACCGAGGCTTTGGTCTATCACACCGTCGCCCGCGACAGCGATCCTGAATTGGGAAACGCCGAACTCGCAAATCTCAAGAGCCCGCGCCTGCACAAAATCTGGGCCTTTGACCCCACGTATGTGATCCCTGAAAAACCAGCGCAGTTCCTCAAACGGGCCCTCGCGGCTAACGTCAAAGCGTTCCTCGTCAATCCGCTCGTTCGCGATCTCCGCGTCGATCGTTGTCCCCGGATTCTCGAACTTGCATCGCTGCTGGAAAAAAGAAGAATCCCTCTGCTCCTGACCTACCGCGCCTGGGACTCCGGACAGGATACTATCGACTGGTACCAGGTCGCCGACTTCTGCAACGAATTTCCCAAGTTGCCCGTCATCACCTGGGAATGGCGATCGCGAGCCAATCGGCCCATGTTCGACGCCCTGGCCCAGACAAAAAATCTCCTTATCTCCCTGTCGTCGATCTGGCAGGCACAGATGGTCGAGACGATCTGCGACGCTTTCGGTCCGCGTCTGGTCTTCAGTATGGGACTGCCCCATATCGACCCAACGTCGTTTCTCGGCGTCTTGAATTACGCGCCGATCGACGATAAAACCCGCATCGCTATCGCCCATGGAACCATAATGAATCTCTTGAAAAAGGCCAAATATCATGCATAAAACAGATCAAATCGAACAATGCATCCGCACGGGCCGACCGCTGAACCACATTCCGGTCGTCGACTTTCACTGCCACCTCGGCGATTCATCTGAATATTACTACATCCCCCGAGGCTCCAGTCGTCAGGTCGTCGAGTACATGGATCGCTTCGGCGTCGATCACATCGTCACGTTCGCCATCAATACGTCCTCCAACGTCGGCACGGGAAATAACCGTCAATACGCAGCCGTCGACGAGTTTCCAGACCGCTTTTCCGCCCTCACCATGCTGCACGCCGCCTTCCCGCAGGATTGGATCCCCCTGCTCAAGGAAGGCCACCGACGCGGCTCGCGGGGAATCAAGCTGATCTCCCAGTACCAGAATGTCCACGAGGACAGTATCGACTGGTCTCCCGTCTTCGACTTCGCCCGCGACAAAAACTGGGTCGCACTGCACCACAACTGGGGCTCGCCGGACCGCATCGAACGATGGGTCAAAGCCTATCCCTCCATCACCTTCATCGAAGGACACGCATCCATCGCCTATAAAAAAGTCATCGAAAAATACGACAACCTCTACCAGTGCACCTGCGCATGCTTCGTATACTTCATGTGCTCGGCTACGGATATGTACAAACACCTGCCCACAGAAAAAATCCTTTATGGATCCGACGCGCTCGACCTCGACCTTGGCACTGGCATCGCCCCTATCGCACTGGCTGATATTCCCGAAAAAGCCAAGGAAAAGATCCTCGGCCAAAATGCCCTCGACATCGCCAAACGCCTCAAATGGAATCTTTCGATCCCGAAATACAGGTAACCGATGATCCCGTCCCGAGCCATAAAGTTTGCCTATCGCAGCCGATTCGACGATCGCGAAGACTGGGCTATTATCTATCCCCGTCGGCAGAATGACACATGGATCGTCTGCATCCACGGCCATGGGTCAAATGGCGACCAACTCTACGTCCGACAGGATATTCGCGACCACTGGCTCCCCCACTTTGAGCAGACCGGCTTCGGAATCCTCACCCCGAACCTCCGCGACAACGCCTGGATGTCGCCCGCGGCAGCCGCCGACCTCCACGATCTGCTCGATTTCCTCCGCGCCGAGTATTCCGCCCGGCGATTCATCCTCGCCAGCGGCTCCATGGGCGGTACGAGCAACCTCATCTACCCCGTGCTCCATCCCGACGATGTCACCGCCGCTATCGCTCTCGGCGCCGCCACGGATCTCGCATCCTACCACGCCTGGTGTCGAACCCAGACGCTACCGATCCTCAAGGAAATCGCCGACGCTATCGAATCCGCCTACGGTCCGCCCCCCTCGGATATTTATCAAACGCACACCGCCCTCGCCCACACCGACCGCCTCACCATGCCCGTCTATCTCGCACACGGCGGTGACGACGCCATTATCCCCGTCTCCCAGTCCCGCAACCTCACCGCCAGGATGGCTGGCTCTCCAAACTTCCTCTATCATGAAATTCCCGCCGGAAATCATGATTCCCCCCTCTGGCTCATGCCTCACGCCCTTCATTGGGTCCTCAACCAAATATAGAATTCCCATAGTTCAGCCGGCATGGCTTCGCGTCTTCGCTAAACCATGCCCTTCCCCGCAACCGCGTCAACCGAGACCGCTATCCGTCAGCAATTGTCGCCGCCCGCAAATGCAATCGGACCGAACGCCGGAATCGATCGACCGCCCTCGTCGGTAATATTGCAGTACGGATTCGGCGAATATCCGTAGTAAAGATTCAACCGTCCAAAGTCCATCGTCTCGTTCATACTCGTCATCAAAATCGCCTTGTTTCCCTTCAGCTCCACATGGAATATCTGCGGAAAGATCTTGCCTTCCGCATCCGTCAACGTGAATCCCGTTGCCAGCCCATCGGATCGCAGCGAACCGATCACCGAATCGAACGTGACTTCGATATGACGAACGCCGCAACCCAGGCTGATACCATGAACCCCGCGAACAGACTTCACTGAAATCGGCAGCGGCTGACACTCCTTCCCGCCCATCAGCGTCCAGGCTGCCTCCGCCATCCGATTCCCGAGAATCTCCGACCCCCGACCGCTCAAATGAATAAAATCCCCAAGCGGAAGATCGATCGTGGGAACGACCGCCAGATGCCGAATGTACTTGGGCAGTAATCGCTGCTGATCGCGAATGCTGTTCCACCCCTTGACCGCGGCAGGTGAAAGCGCGCTGTCTTTTTCCTCCATGCATACCCATGGAGAATTGCACATTCTTGCGATCTGTGCCATGATCACCGGCAGCCGCGGCGACTTCAGATCCTTCCGAATCTCGGACACCATGCGAACCATCTTGCCCGTGTATGTCGCAAGGAACTCGTCCGTTGTCGTGTCCGTGCATCCCTGGTACCACATCACACCCGCCACGCGCCGGCCATTCTTCCAGACCCGGCGAAGCGTCGCGCTATACAGCGACTTCCCGCTCAGGTCTTTCAAATCGGTACTCCATTGATCCATGCTTGCCCCGCCGTGGGCGCAGCAAATCAACCCCTGCGGAACGCCAGACCGTTCGACCAGACGTCTCCCGAACACGATTCCCGGACCAGCCCCCAGAAGCGGACCACGATCCATCGGCACACCACCGCACAGGTCCAAATGGATTGGATCGATCGCAACCTTGAGATGGTGGATCGGTTCCTTCGCCACATCCCAATGATCATCCATGTAAAACGCTCGAACCAGACGATGCGGCTGCGTCGCGTCCTTCAGCAATCCCAACCCTTCCATATTCGACTGACCGCCGAGAATCCACACGTCACCCACCAGGACATCCTTGAAAACAACTTCCCGCTCTCGTCCTGCGCGAAGCGAAATCGTATACGGTCCACCAACGGGAATTCCCTTAAGCATACACTCAAACTCGCCCGCCTTGACTCGGGCGAGCTTCTTTTCCGTCCAACCCTTGAGCGCCTTCCCTTTCGTCGACACACAAGCCGTCACGTCACCCGCAACGCTTGTTCTTCCGACCAGAACACTCTCACAAACATTCCGCTTGTTCCGCTGCAAAACCTGATGATCCATCAAGCCGGCCAGAATCTCCATGCAATCACTCCTGTGGAATCCAGATAATCCTTATTCCGAAAGCTTGTCCAACAAAACCAGAAACTCGATGTTTCCGCCCGATCCAACAACCGGTGACTGTATCCACCCCTTCACCGCCAATCCCCACGATGGAATCTCTGCCAGAACCTGCCGAAAAACCTCCTCCGACGCCTGCGGTTCCAGCACGCCGCCCTTGAGCAGACTCTTCGGTGCCTCGTAGTGAGGCTTGACGAGAGAGATAATTCGACCGTCGGGCTTCATAAGCTCCCAGGCATGCGGCAGAATCCACTTCTGCTGCGTCCAGCCAAGGTCGATCACGATCAGGTCCGCCAACTCCGGCAAACGCACATGCAGAGCGTTTACGCGTTCCATCACGACAACACGCGAGTCCTTTCGCAGCCAGTAGTCCAGCGTCCCATACCCCGTGTCCACCGCGTAAACTTTAGCGGCGCCACGCTTGAGGAGACAATCGGTAAATCCGCCCACATTCGCGCCCAGGTCCGCACAGATCAATCCGTTCGGATCAACTCCGAACGCTTCAAGCGCAGCCGCAAGCTTCAAACCGCCGCGGGACACAAATTTCACATCAGGTTCAGGTGTCGCCATAAAAAAACCTGCCCGAAGGCAGGTTTCATTGTAGTCTGCTATATGTCCGCAATCAACAGAACGAACTTATGCGGTGGTCGCCGAGCCGCTCTTGCCCATGGCCGCCACACGAACCGCAAGGCGGGATTTCTTCCGATCCGCCGTGTTCCGATGGATCACGCCCTTGGCCGCAACCTGATCCAAGGCCTTATAGACCTTCCCCAGGCATTCCTTGGCCTCGGCCGACTTCTTGTCATGAATCAGACCCAGCAGCGTCTTGATCTCGCCCTTCAGCTCGCTCTTGACCGCTTTATTCTTGGCCCGATGTTTGGCGTTCTGACGTACTCGCTTTTGCGCTGATAACGAATGTGCCACGCGACTTTACTCCTATTGTTCCCAAAAACGTTATTCACACTGAAAACAAAATATTATACTACCTTCATTAGATATGTCCATACCTCATTTTACATTGAAAGCAATTTTTTTCGCCCTGTTGGACCCCGCCTCCCATACGCACTCGCCTTTACCCCCATACATCTTTGCGAGCACAGCGAAGCAATCCGGCGTTATGACACCATCTGCCGCTCCCCCGCCGCAACTTCGCAGTGACCCCTAGCATGGGGAACAGCGTTTTCAACACAAGCCTTGAACGATCAATATTAAATTTACCTCAGTGATAACTGTTTATATTGCTCATACAGCCCTCTTTCAGTATCCATACAAGCACAGAAAGGATCGAGAGAATCGAAAAGCTAATGCTTGCAATTCCTTGCCGAACCGTGAAAAATGAGGGACATGAATCTGAAAATGCTGTGCGTTCACATTTTGCTGACGGTCCTGGTTGCATCCGGCGCAAGCGCCGAAAAAATCCGTTTCGCCGTCGTCAGTGATACACAGGGAGACCAGATCAACGAAGCTATCAACGTTCGGGTCTTCCCTGCCATCGTGGATAATGTCCTGGCGACCGACCCGCCGGTCCAGTTCGTGATTGTAACGGGCGATCTGGTCAACGGATCCCGCGACGAAGCAATCGCTTCCGAACAATATGCCCAGTGGCGCCAGTTGGCCTCGCCCTGGTACCAGTCAAACATGACGGGACTGAAAGTATACGCCCTTCCTGGAAATCACGATTTGTGGAATGACGCGAACGACGGCGAGTTTTGGCGCCAGGCGTTTCCGGAACTCCCGGATAACGGTCCGGATACCGAAAAGAAGATGACCTACTCCTTCGATGTGGGCCCCTGCCATATTGCCGCAGTCAAAACCTTCTCACCCATTGCCGGATACAGGGTCGACACCGACTGGTTGGCGCAAGATTTATCCGCCAGCTCCGCCCCGGTCAAACTCGTCTTCGGTCACGCCCCAGCCTACCCCGCCCTGCTGCATGTCGGAAGTTCCCTTGATGAGTCGCCCGACCAACGAAACCAGTTCTGGGACCTCCTGGCCAGCCAAAACGTCAAGGCCTATTTCTGCGGCCATGAGCATCTCCTTGATCATTGGATGTACAACGGCGTCCATCAGATTATCGCGGGAGGCGGAGGTGGTTTCAGCACATTCCATCATTACCTGATCGTCGATGCCGACGAGGAAGAGCTCACGATCAACGTCCATCGTTACACGGGAGAGTTATATCGCCAGTTCACCTTGTCGCCACAGAACCCCGTGGCCATGGATGATCGCGCAAATCCCAATCGTACCATCGCCAGCGTTCTGCTTACAGATCCCGTGGGACTGCTCGACATCGTGCTGCCCTGTTTTCCATCCCTGCTGGTCTTGACGCCCTTGATATTCCTGGGATTTGCAGGCCTCGGTCGAGACGGTTGCTGACTGCAGGGAGAGTTATCTAAGCGGTCTCAGATAAGTCCTGTAAGGTTCCTCTGGTCTTGGGTGGCATGGCTACACGCTCCGGGTAACCATATATTGCCGAAAGGCAGAAGGGAGCAGCCTTTCATGAGATTATGGTCCGGGCCTGAGGGCCGCGAGACCTCTGCGTATTTGGGCCGCCCGCACCGAATAAAGATCGTGTGACCGTCGTGGCCGACGACACGGGAGGTTCCCTTCGGGAACCGACAAATGAATAGGTGGACCGACAACGAGTCCTGCTCCGGTGCATGAACGAGAGATAAAGAGAAGAGGAAGAACTGACAGGTGAAGAATGGCGTTGGGCCGTTTTTTTTCCGAAGGGGGACGATTTGCCTCCGACGGACCGTCCGGCGGAGAAGCGGATGGAAAGGATGTTGATGTCAGATCACGAGTTGGAGAAAACGAAGAAAAAGACCCGGGCCGGGAACGTTTCTCTTGACATCGAGACGCCTTTCATGAATAGGGGCGGGTTCAGACCCCGCCCTCTGCGTGGCGATCTGGCCTACGAGGGGCCGCTGGCGTCAGAACGCCAGATTGCTTCGCCACGTTGCTCCTCGCAATCACAGCTTTTTCATAAACGCTCCAGGTGAGTCGCGAGGAATAAGCAGGAATCCTGTAGATGAAATAGCTTACTATGAAGCTGCTATTGGCTTGCAAGAGGGAACGGGATACCAAACCGGAGCTAACTCGGCGCAAAAAAAAAGCAGCGTGAAGATTGACTACTCTCTCTCCACGCGCCTCTCTCTCTCAACTCTAAAATTAATATATCATAAAGGACCTCGCGTGTCAAGAATTATCGGAATTTTTTCTAAAGAATTTCGCGATCACCGCGTTCATTCTGTCAAATTGACAGCCCTATAACACACAATTTCTCGCAACTCACGCAAGCCCTAAAAAGTCAATGACTTACTGCCACACTACCACTCAGAGTATTTTGGCACGCATGTTGCAATTTACTTCTGTAGGCGGGAAGGCCGATGTGGCCGCCTGCGTTGGTTGGAAACTTAGAAATGGAGGATGTGACAATGGTACGTCAAAGGATGTTTCCGGCTGACCCGTTAACCGTACTACGGGGAGCAGTGAGCAGGTTGTTCGATGAGTTTCCGTATTTTCAGGAAGAACCGTGGATTAGGACAGCACCGGCATTTCCGGCGTTGAATGTATGGGAAGATGCGGACAATTTGTACGTGGAAGCGGAAGTGCCCGGGGTCAAAGCTGAGGATATTGAGGCTTCGGCGATCGGCAAGGAATTGACGATTCGAGGACGCCGGGCGTTATGCGAAGAGGCCAAGAACACGGTATATCACCGCCAGGAGCGAGGCACAGGCGAGTTCTCTCGGGTACTGGAGCTTCCCGTGGAAGTGGAGACGGATCATATCCGGGCAGGTCTTCGGGACGGCGTATTGACCCTGACGCTTCCAAAGTCGAAGTCCGCCAAGTCCAGGAAGATTGAAGTGAAGGCACTGTAAGAAATGACGGATGCCTATGACTCTTTTTCCAGAGAAAGGAGACATACCATGGAAGAGGTAATTACGAAGAAACGTGGAGATGGAGAAGCGGGCCAGCCTGAGAGCACACGCGGGGGCAGGGTGTATATTCCGAACGTGGATATTATTGAGAAGGAAGACGAATTACAGGTAGTCGCGGATGTTCCGGGGGCCAAGGCGGAGAACATCGAAGTGACGTACGAGAAGGGGATTTTGGAGTTTCGCGCCAAAGTCGAACCGCGGCAGGAAGAAGGAAAAGTAAGATACCTGCTTCGTGAGTACGCAGTGGGCGACTATCAACGGTCGTTCCGTCTCGGCGAACATATTGATGCATCGAAGATTGTAGCAGAGCTGAAGGAGGGTGTACTGACACTGCACCTGCCGAAGGCAGAGCCGGCGAAACGACGTCAGATCGAAGTGAAGCAAGGGTAAGACGGATTTGTTTTTTGGGCAAGATGTATCATAGTTTTTGGCCTTCAGAGCGAAAGGAGGTTGAAAATGGCTCTTATACCATGGAGAAACAAGGGAGAATCCAGGGAGATGACCCGATCGGAGCATGGTCTGCCCCGCCTTCGGGATGAGATGGAGCGGTTGTTCGATCGATTCTTCTCTGATTACTGGGGCGACGGGGGAAGCCTGATGGAGAGCGCGGTCATGGGCGCACGAATGGAGCTATCTGAGACTCAGGACGCCATCAGGGCTAAGGTTGAGCTTCCGGGTGTAGACCCGAAAGACGTGGAAGTCAGCATGGAAGGAAATGTGCTGACGGTCCGGGGTGAGAAGAAGGAAGAGCATGAGGAGAAGAAGCGGAACTACCACTTCTCCGAATGCCGGTATGGAAGCTTCCATCGAAGCGTCCAGTTGCCGGATTCGGCCGACCCTGAGAAGGTTGATGCCACATTCAAGAATGGCGTGCTGACGATCAACGTGGCCAAGCGGCCGGAAGCCAAGGCGAGACAGATCGACGTAAAGACGAAATGAGACGATCATTCTCTGAGTGAGTCGATCCAGAGGAAGGCTTTGATGAAGGCCTCGGCAGCGGCTTGTTCGTGCGTTGCCGGGGCCAATTCGATTAGTTCGACGGGAGCGCCTCGCCGGGAGAATTCGGAGAAGGTTTTTACTGAATTTTCGAAGGGCACGAGGTTGTCACCCGGGGAATGGTACAAGCGTATGGGTACATCCGGGGTCCAGCCGGCCCAAAGATCATTTTCCTGGAGAAAGGCATAAATCTCGCCGGTCTGGTCCTGAAGGCCTTCGACAGCGGAATCGAGTAACATATCTCTGGGGACCTTGGATATCGGAAGGATTCGGTTGACCTCGTCGAGGCCATGATAGCCGTCCATAAGAGGCGGAATCAGGTCCGCGAGAGGTTGTTTGAGCGTATTTTGCGGCGCGATGGGATCGCCGTAGACAGCCTGATAGCCAAGAATAATGTAAGGGAGAAAATAGGGTTCGTCGTAGGGTTTGGAAGAGAGCATGACGTCCTTCATCGTTCCGGACAGATCGTAAGACCCAGCCATGGGGCACGCGGCGACGAGATTGAACTCATCAGGGCATTGCTGGCGAATTTCCTTAACGGCGCTAAGGGTAGCGTAGCCCCCTTCTGAATATCCCAAGAGAAAAAGCTGGCCATTGAGTACTATTCGCGACTGGCGTTCGTGAAGATATTGCCTGGCTGCCCGAAGCATATCGACTACGGAAAGGGCGAGGGACCGGGCATGGCAATACGGATGCGTGCTGACTGTGTCGGCTCCGAGCCCGGGATAGTCGGCCATGGCGACGGCGTAGCCTTTGACGGCCAATAACATGCCAACCAGAACCTGGGGATCGCTCTGATCCATGGACGGCGCCTTGGCCCGTTCGAGCAGGGTTCCGTGCTGCAGACCGACCAATGGAACGGCAAGCGGTCGGCGTTGAAACCAATTCAGCACATTGAGAGGAATGGGTTGAATCAGAAGGCCCGAGAGTTCAAGAGGATTGCCGCGAACATCAGCGGAACGATAGCGGAGCTTGATGAACTGGATCGGATAGAAGGATGATCCATTTTGCTGAATCAAGCCCTGCGTTTTCGTCGAGGCTACGAGGTTCGGATCGATCTTCTCGAGCCGGTCCTGTAGTTGATCGGGCATCATGACCGGGATTTCCTCATAGTCGATGACGCTCCCCCTCCCGCCGGAGATGGGGTTCCAACCATCAGCACACCCGGACAGAAAGACCGCCGACGCCAAGCACATCGCGTAGACAAGGAAACGACAATCCCTAGCAAGCTTCACGACACACCCTCCTCCCCAAGAACCGGAAAATGGCCTATGGAGTCAATATAAGCCGACCTTTGGCATGATGCAAGCGTCTGGTTTGGATCAAGTCCATCCAGTTCGTTCGCCGGGGTTTCGTCAGGCCGTCGGAGTGGGCGGTGGCGTTGCGGTCGGCGTCGGTGTTGGAGTGGGCGTTGGCGTTGGCGTTGGAGTCGGTGTTGGGGTTGCGGTCGGGGTCGGTGTGGGAGTAACCGCATCAATGCCCAGAGCTTCGGAAATCTCCTGGTTCAAAACGGCAAAGAAGATGTTGATGATCAGGATGATCAGGGCCTCGATGTCGGCTTGGATGCGCTCGTCCGGCGAAGACTCGGTACTCGTTATTTGAGCCAGGGCATTGCCGGGAATAACCAATAGACAGATGACAACGAGGGAAACAAACAAATGCCTTTTCTTTCCGAAACCAGCCACAGTGCACATGACACGATCTCCCATCTTTTCGGTTGTTTGCCCATTTTACCGGATGTTCATTGAAATCTCAATCTTCGCTACAGATCGACCGATAGTTCGGTATGATACAGGAGGACGGTATGGGGGTTTCGGGTTGGAGTGGAAGCGGCTGCGGGCATGTGATATGATTTATCGAGTGGACTGAGTGAAAGCACGCGACTGATGCAATCGGGGGGGGATACACATGGTACGCTGGGCAGTCATATTTCTGATGATCGCGATCATTGCGGCGATTTTTGGATTCACGGGCGTGTCGGGGACGGCCGCCGGCATCGCGAAATTCCTGTTCGCCATATTCCTGATACTGTTCATCATTTTCGTTATCGCGGGAGTCATCATCGGGCGAGGGATATCGAGACGGTTGTGACGACGAGGGCAGCCAGAATCCATTAGGAAGGGAATTTGTTTTTTGAAGCATGCACCCTGCGGGGAGACGGATCACTCCAGTTGGGTTCCGACTTCCTCCCATTCTTTCCAGAGCTGCTTGAGGCGGATATCCTTCTGCTGGTAATCTTTTCCGAGTTTTTCGATTTTGGCCAGATCGCCAGTCTGGCTGGCTGCGGTAATCTGCTGATTGAGATTCGCAAGTTCTCGTTCAACCTTGTCGATTTCGGATTCAAGCTCTTCGTGTCGTCGTTTGAGGCGTCTCAGAAGGTTGGCCTGCTTCCTCGACTGCTCATGATCGGTCCGAGAGTCCTGCCCGGTCTGCTTCTCTTTTTGGCGAGACTGAGCTTCGAGCCGGGCCCGGCACTCGATCCGCCAGGTGAGATAGTCTTCCCATGACCCTGGGACACAGTGGATGTCCGTACCATCGATGGCCCAGATATGGGTAGCCACGTTCTGGACAAGGTAGCGGTCGTGGCTTACGAAGACGATCGTGCCGTCGAAATCGTCCAGGACATCCTGCATGATCTCCGTGGACGGGATATCGAGGTGGTTGGTCGGTTCATCGAGCATGAGGACGTTGATTTTCTGCATCATGAGGCGAGCGAGCGCGACTCGGGATCGCTGTCCTCCGCTGAGCTGACTGATTTTTTTGAAGGCATCGTCGCCGCTGAGGAGCAGGCTTCCGAGGACGTTCCGGGCCTCGAGCTCGGTGCAATTTTTCTTCATGGCCATCACAAGGTCGATGGCGGTTCGATCTGGGTCGAGTTCGGCGTGGGTCTGGGAGAGATAGCCGATTTTCACGTTTCCGCCGAGCCGAACGGTGCCGGCGAGGGGTTGGATCCGGCCTAGAAGCGTTCGCAAGAGAGTGGTCTTGCCCGTTCCGTTTGCCCCGACGATGGCGACACGCTGCTCGCGTTCGACGACGAGGCGTTCGATTTTCAGGAGTGGTTTGGCGGCGTCGTATCCCACGACGAGGTCTTCGGCACGGAGGACGAAATCGCCGGTCCGGCCGGCGGCGGAGAGCGAGACGCTGATGGTCTGATGCTCTTTGGGTCGATAGATCGCTTCGTCCCTGAGAAATCGTTCGAGCCGGGTTCGCCGTCCCTTGGCCTGGCGGCTTCGCTGTCCGGCAATGAAGCGGGCGATGTATTCCTGTGTTTTTTCGATGTACTGCCGCTGAGTTTTCCATTCGCTGAGGCGTTGGTTGTAACGTTCGGTCCGCTGCCTGGCGTAGTCGCTATAGGCGCCGTGATAGGTTTCAAGGGTACCAAAGGCGACTTCCCACGTGTTCTGCGTTACGTGATCGAGGAAGTAGCGGTCGTGCGACACGACGATGAGGGCGCCCTTGTAGGATTTGATCCAGGATTCGAGCCACTCGACCGAATCGAGGTCCAGGTGATTCGTCGGTTCGTCAAGCAGGAGGATGTCCGGATCCTGCAGGAGCAGCGAGGCGAGGTAGACTCGCGTTCGCTGTCCGCCGCTGAGTTTGGCGAGGGGATGCTCCCACATCTCTTGAGGAAAGTCGAGGCCGGTGAGGACCTGCTCGATCCTGGTATTGTAGTCATACCCCCCTGCCGCCTCGAACTCGGTCTGCATCTGCCCATATCGTTTGAGCAGATCGGAATTATTGCCACTCTTCTCGAGTTGGATGGCGATATCGTGGAGTTCCTGCTCCTTTCGGCGGAGTTCGGCAAAGACCTCGAGCATAGCGTCGTGAATGGTTCCGCCGTCGAGCGAGGGGGGTGACTGGGGAAGGTATCCGATCCGCAATCCTTTTCCGCGATGGACCTGTCCGAGTGTGGAATCGAGCAATCCTGCGATAATGCGCAGGAGGGTCGTTTTTCCCTGGCCGTTGGGTCCGACCAGACCGATACGGTCGGACTCGCCGACACGGAAGGACATATCTTTGAGTACTTCCTGGGCGCCGAACGAATGACTGACATTTTCACCGATAATAATGGACATTTTTGTTCCAGTTAAAAAGCAGGTGAAATTATAGAGAGTCGGCGGTCTGCGGTCCACAGTTTAGAGGAGAAAGAGAGACGAATGGGAAGAAGCTGTCAGTTGTCAGCATTCAGTTGTCAGCTTAAGAGAAGAAATTGAACCGCAAAGGCCACAGAGGACGCAGAGAGGAGAATACTTGAGCAAGCAAGAGTTGCACGCAAGAGTGCGAGCGTCACCGAGAAAGAGGATGAGTCCATATTACCTTGGGATGGGTTGGGTGAAGAAGTCCGGGGCGAGTTTGGGGTTGATTTTCAGATCTTGAATATGCAAGAGAGCTTGAGAGTCGATACGATCCGGATTGCTGATGTCGAACCGGGTGACTTTTATTGTTTTGGGGAAATAGAACTGAAATCCGGGCAGTTCGTGAAAATCCACGAAGTCCTGGCGGAGGTTGAGGTCACCATTTGGATAGTAGCAGACGGCAGTGATGGGACGATAAGTTTTCTTATCGACAGTCAGGGTGCCGAACCATGATTTGAGGAGCCAGGCCTTTTTATGATCGGGGTTGTCCGCGTCGGGAACGGAGACGTAATTGAAGCCGAAGATGGAGTCGAAGGCCTCCCAGCGTTCCCAGATTTTTTCCTGCGGCGTTTGCTCCCAACGTGACTCACTTGGGACATTTCCGCCGGAATAGAGGATGTCGTCGGCAAAAATCTCATGTTGGATAATGTCCTGATAGATTTTCTTTTTGCCCACGATGTACATTCTGTTTTCCATCAGTTGGTCCCGTCGGACGCGGCCGGTGAATTTGCGGCAGAATCCGGGCTGACCAGCTTCGAGTTCTTCCAGACGCGGCAATTGGACGTAGACGTCAACCGAAGCGGCCGGTTGCTTTGCGGCAGCATTTCTGGTACGAATATTCCCCACTTCCTCGATCTCTACCTTATACTGCAGATCGCGAACTTTTCGAAAGTTGGCGTAGAGTTTGTCCATGACAGTCCTGGTCAGGACCGGGTCAGGGTCGATCAGAGGCTTTCGGTCGGGGATGAGGTTTTTCTCTTCATATTCAGGCGGCAGGGATTTTCCGCGGGCGGCAACAGGTTTCGTAGCGGCGGATCGCAGGCCGATGGGTTTGGGTTGGGACGGATTGTCGGAACTCAGGCGCAAGATCAGTGCGACCGGCGCCAGAACGATGATCATAATCAAAAAGTTCCAGAAAAAGTCGTGATCGCGAACATCCATACGACTGGTTCCACCTTGTATGTATTACTATATCCTGAATAACCAGAGATGACAAGGTCGGAAGGATGTTTGGAGAGAGTTGTCAATTTATTCTTGACGACCTCCGAAAAAGTCGTTATTATCAATTCAATGAAACGATTCATTTCGAATAAATCGGCATCGCGAGCAACGGGTTGCACGGTCAAATCGGTAGCCCAGCGGGCGGGGGTATCGATCGGGACGGTGTCGCGGGTGCTGAATAATCATCCAAAAGTTTCCGAAGGGAACAAGCGTGCGGTGGAACGGGCGATGGCGGAGTTGAACTACCGGCCTGACCCGGTGGCAAGGTCACTGCGAAGGCATGGATCGGGAGAGCACATTTGGACAGGGAATATCGGGTTGGTGTTTCCGAACACGACGACGGCCATGATGGAAGTACCGTTCATGGCGAAGATGATTCAGGGAGCGCAGAATGAACTGTCGGATCATGGTTATCACTTGCTGATATCAAACACGACGGACCCGGTGAGTCTTCCGGACATTGTGCGTGACGGGAAGGTGGAGGGCGTTCTGATCCACGGGGACTTGAAGCTGGAGTTGTGCGAGAAGTTGGCGACGGCAATTCCGGCGGTGAGCATGGGTCAGAACAACGTGCATCTTCCACTGGCGATGGTGAATGTGAACAATCGATCGGCGATCATTACGGCGATGAGGTATCTGTATGGTCTGGGGCACCGTCGGATCGGGTTTGTGACGCGTGAGCCGGAACACAAGGACATTTCGGAACGGCTGTATGGGTATCGCGAGGCGTTTAGCGTTTTGGAATTGACGTATGATTCGCGGCTCGAGTCGGTGGGAATCGAGTTGGGGAACGAGGGGCCGCGTTTTCCGGAAAAGGTTCCGCCAAATATGGATTCGCTGGTGGGGCCGCTGTTGGATCTGCGGGAGCCCCCTACCGCGCTGGTGGTTCCTGGCGACTGGCAGGCGATCGGGGTGTATCGCTATCTGCAATCGAAGGGAATTCGGATTCCGCAGGATATTTCAGTTATCGGGTTTGACAATGCGGAGCAGATTTGCTGTTCGCTTTCACCGGCGTTGACGTCACTGGAGTATCCGTCGGAGGAGATCGGGCGACAAGCGGCGAGGCTGTTGCTTCGACAGGTGAAGGAGAAGAAGAACGTGGTCCAGGAGACGATTCTGATACCGTCGACACTGGTGGAACGGGAATCGGCGGGAAGAATTGTTGATTGCTGATTGTTAATTGCTAATTGAAGGAAAAGAATATGAAGAGAATGACCAACAGGCGAGGCTCTGCCAATCAACAATTGACAATTAGCAGTCACCAGTTTCGAAGCTTCACGCTGATTGAGCTGCTGGTTGTCGTCGCCATTATCGCGGTACTGGTGGCGATGTTGCTGCCGGCGATTGCCCAGGCCCGGGCGGAAGGGTATATGGCGTCGTGCGGAGTACAGTTGAAGATGGTGGGTGTGGGACTTTTGATGTATTCGGAGGATAATCACGGGTGGTTTCCGTGGAATTATATTGGTCAACCTGGGGACGGGCGTCCGGGTAATGCGTATGCGTGGGACCTTCAGCCGTACAATCTGACGTATTTGTTTACGAAGGCGGTATGCAATCCGGGAGCTCATGCGTGGGGTGCGGATTCTTCGAAGCGCCAGGCGAATACGTATTTGTCGCCGGTGGATTTTTACTGTCCGGCGACGAAGGGCCGGTCTGGATTCCGGAATTACGAGAATAACTGGCAGAGCTGGGGTCCGGTGGGTGATCCGTACGGGGACGTGAGCTATATCAGCTATGACTATTTTGGGAGCATTGAGTGGACGTGGTATTGGCAAGGGGACGGTTTTTCACCGATGAACACACGTTGCGAGAAGCTTGTGGAGAGCGTGCTGTTCATGGATGAGATTCAGATCTGGGACGCGGCGGATGCGTCGGCTAATCTGTCGGTGAACCATGAGACGCTTCGTGCGGGGAATATTCTTCACGGTGACGGGCATGTGGAGCGAAAAGCCGCAGCCGCTTGTCGGATCAAGTACGAGAGTCATCTTCCAGGATTTGGATGGTGAGAAGGGACAGTGGGCCGTGCCCACCCTACAAGAGACGACGCATGCGGAAGTGCGTGCGCTACATCAGAAAAGGCAATCACTATGAAGAGACGATTTGTGAGTCCTATTTTGTGGGTGGTCTTCTTTGGGGCAATTGCGGAGGCGGGGAGTGCGCCGTTTGATCTGCCGGATGCGTCGCGTGGGGATATTGAGCCTCACAGCATCTTCGGCGTGGCGTTCAATAAGAACAGTCACGCTGGACTGGAGGTAGGCGCAGTCAAGTGGCTGCGATTTGATTTCGATTACAGTCGGGAACAGAGCAAATCACCGGAAGCCTTTGAAGCCCAGGCGAACTTGTTTGATAAAGCCGTGGAGCAGGCGGAGAAGAACAAGATCATGCTGCTGCCGATTCTGAATTGCCGGGAGTTTTGCGAGATGTATCAGCCGGGGCGACCCGCGACGAAGAACGAGGACGGGGTAACGCTCTCGACGTGGTCGGAGTGGGTGTTCAAGGTGGTCAGCCGGTACAAGGGACGGGTGAAGTATTGGGAGATCTGTAACGAGCCGAACAACTGGAAGAAGCCGGAAGTGTACGCGGCGATGCTGAAGGCTGCGTATGTGGCGGGCAAGAAGGCGGATCCGAGCTGCATGTTCGGGGCATTTTCGGCGTTTGTGGAACTGCCCTTTTTCGAGTTCTGCCTGAAGGCGGGAGCGGAGGAGTATTTCGACTTCGTGACGATCCACCCATATCAATGGTCGCATTCGTTCAACGAACAACTATTAATAGGCGATATTACGAGCCTGGAGGATTTATTGGCGCGATACCAGTGTCTGCGTCCGATCTGGATTTCGGAGATCGGCTGGCCTACGCATCCAAAGGGCGGATCGCCGGTAGCGGTGCAGGGCCAGATCGCAGCCCAGTTGTACCTTACGCTGGCGGGTCTGGAGAGGTACAAATCGTTCTGGTACACGATGAGCGATTGGGGAGGCGACCCGACGGACGCGGAGACCAGTTTTGGGATGTTCGACGCCGGAGGGCATCCGAAGCCGGCATTTTATAGTTATTATGTGGTCTCGAAGACGCTCTCGTCGGCGCGGGGCCTGGGGCGAGCGAAACTGCCGAAGGATTTTCTGGGGTGGCATTACCTGCTGAAAGATGGAAAGGAAGCGGTGTCGGTGTGGCGGACAAAGCCCGCCCCGGCCCGGGTACGAGTCCATTTGGAGGGGCTTGAGGGCACACAGGTGGAGCAGCGGGGCATGAATCTTTCGCGTCAGACGATCGAAGCGAAGGACGGCTGGGTAGAGATCACGGTGGGAAGTAATCCGGTGATTCTGGTCTACCCAAGCAGGACCAGATGGAAGCTTGCACCTCCCCCACCGCTGGCAATAACACCGAAGAAAACAAATCCGGTGTTCATCACGTCGTCGAAGCCGCCGGTGGCATTTCCGGGACAGAAAGTGGTCATACCGTTTGGAGTCGCGAACTTCAGCGAGAGCGACGTGGAGGGTGTTGCTTCGCTGGAGCTTCCGCGTGAGTGGAAAGTGAAGGCAGTACGGCAACGAGTGACGGCGAAAGCGGGGCAAGAGACTGTGGGAACACTGGCGTTTGACGTCCCCAGCCGAGTGGCGAATGGGAATTATGAAGCGGCGATCGTGTTTGACGGATGCCGCAAGCTGCCGTTCACACTGACGACGGGGAGCGCGCTCGCGATCGATATTGCACCGGTGAATCAGCCGCTCGCGGATAAGGCTGTGCGGTTGAAAGTCATGTTTGCCAATCAGGGCGGTCAGAAGCTTGACGGCAAGCTCACGATGGCCGTTGCGGGCGCGACGATCGGCCCGGACGCGGCGGTGACGTTGGATCTGGCTCCGGGACAGTCGATGACGGTGGAGAAGAACATCTCCGGCCTGGCGACGAACCAGGAGACACAGGTCGAGTTCAAGGGTCAGGCAGGATCGCAGCCGTTCGCATTGTCACGGTGTATCGACAGCGTTTATATCCCGCGGGCGAAGAACATCAAGGTGGACGGAGGACTTGACGAGTGGCGAAACGAGCCTGGATATATGATAGATCGCCTGGAGCAAGTTCAGCAGATCAAGACGTGGTGGTCGGGACCGGAGGATCTATCGGCGAAGGTTATGGCGAGGTGGGACGAGCAGTATCTGTATTTCGCCGCGGATGTGACGGACGACCTTCATTGTCAGCGATCGACAGGCGGAAGCACGTGGATGGGTGACGGGTTCCAGGTCGGGTTCGATGTTGAGGGAAAGTATGGATACGAGCTTTGTTTGGCCCACACGAGCCAGGGCCCGGAGATTTACGCGTTGTGGACAATCAGCGGGGATGTGGGACCAGTGAAAGGGGCGACACTTGTCACGCGGCGTGAGGGAAAACACACCTATTACGAGGCAGCGATTCCGTGGACGGCGATTTCACCATTGCGGGGTGAGCCGGGGAAGGATGTTCGCGTCAATTTCATTTTGAATGAGAATGATGGGACAACGCGCGAAGGATGGATGCACTGCCGGCCGGGGATTGGGGATTCGAAATCGACGGCGACGTGGTATTCGTGGCGGATGGGGAAGTAGCCAGAATCCCGTAGGAAGAGGGGACCGTACACTGAAGTGTGCGTCACACTACAGAGATTTGTTCAGAGCCGCTTCAAAGACGGCGAGAACGTTTTCGGTGGGCACGTCGGGTTGAAAGACATGTGACGGGGCGAGGATGTATCCGCCGTCCTGTGTCATGAAGTTCAGGAGGCGGCGTACTTCGTTGTAGACCTGGTCGCGGGTGGAATTTGGGAGCAGGTGTTCCGTATCGATTCCACCATCAAAGGTGATACCGCGGCCGAAATCGCGTTTGAGGGCGGTGAGTTCCATATCGACGGCAGCGGGCTGAACGGGATTGAGCACGTCGACGCCGATTTCGATCAGGTCGCCGATGATTGGGCGAATGGAACCGCAGGAATGGTAGCGGACGCGGGCGCCGTGGTCGCGGCAGAGACGGATGAAGCGAGCCATTCGCGGTTTGAGGAATCTGCGCCAGAGGTCGGGACTGATGAGCATGCCCTTCTGGCTGCCGACATCGTCGTTGTATTCCATCATATCGATCTGACCATTCCCGGCCTGAAGGATTCGGCGGGTACGTTCGAAGAGATAGCGTTCGACGCGATCCATCACGGCGCAGGCAAATTCCGGCTCGGCCACAAGGTCCAGCAGGAAGTTTTCGAATCCGCGAAGCATCCAACTGATTTCGAAGATACCGCGGCTATGAGCACAGAGCCAGTAAGGGTTCACGGCAGCGATCTGACCGGGGAGCACGGAGTAGTCCCACAGGTCGGCCGTGGGCCAAGGATGGCGGTCAAGATCGGATTCGGTAGTTGCAGCCGTCAGAGGCGAGTCGGCGAGGTCCATGTAGAATCCGGTACAGGTCTGATTGGGGCGAAACCCTACCTGCCAAATATCGCGATAGATACCATCGTCGGTCACACTGACGGTCGGGTCGGCATAGCAGAGTTGGTGCCCTTTGGGACCTACGTATTGCGGTCCGACACCGCGAATATCCACGCCGAGGGCCTGCAGAAGTGATTCATGGTCGCGGACCCCAAGTCGAGAGGATAAAGCGTCAACGACTTCCTGGCGGGCTGCGAAATCAATGGGGGTGCGATCAGTGTTCTTGTGGTCGACGGCGAGCCGGACGCGTTCTTTGGATATCACGGGCAACTCCTATGCGTAGATGATGTCGAGGATGTTCCTGCTTCGTAGTTGGACGACCTGGGGGGCAATAATCCTGGCCAAGGGATTGGAGGCGTACCCTTCGACCCGGTCGTTATGGAAGAAGCGTTTTTCGAGGACGTAGGGCGCTTTCCATTTGAGCGGTTTGAGGGGTTTTTGGCGATGGCGCTGGATGGCCTGCCTGATCCCCTCGCGAATTCGCCGGTGCGATTCGGCGGGCGGGCAGGAGATAGCGGCCTGCCGGCCGAGCCCTATTTTTACGGTCGCGGTCGTGATTCCGGGAATGAGGTCCTCTGCTTCGCGGCAGGCGCAGTCGTCGCCGCTGAGGAAGATCATGGGAATACCGTAGGCTCCACAGCACAAGGCCCACTGGGCGATTTCTCCGATGGGCTTGCCATTGAGCTTGTAGTAGTCAACGGACCTGCTGTCCTGCGTGTGGTTGAGTGTGCCGCACTCGGCGCCGGCCATGGCGTGCTGTCCGATCATGATGGTAACGTGGTATTTTTTGATGACTTCGTTGCGGAAGTGATTCCACGGCCAGGGTCGCCCGTGGGCCAGGAGAGCGCGAGGATGCAGTTCCTCAAGAGTGATTGCACCGCACCCGTGCCCGTCGAACACGAGGATTTCTTCGACGTTTTCGTCGAGTATACCTTCGACGGCGGCGTTGACTTCGCCGGTGAGCAGTCTCTTGGCCTGTTCGTAATATTTACCATTGCTATCGGCCTGTTCGCCGAAGCTGACGACTCCACTTACACCCTCAAGATCGGTACAGACGATAACTTTCATGCCGCTATCCTTTGAGAAGAAGGCGGGCCTCGGCCCGCTCCGCGAATACACTGACATCTTGTTACAGGCCTTTTCCGGCGTTTTGGATGAGCCGTTCACTGTTAAGGTGATAGACTTTTTCCTGCACCTCCTCGGGCAGATTCAGGTGGTCGAGTACTTCCATCTGGCTGCGATCGAAGTAATCCCGGCCGAACATGATACGATCCGCAAATTCGAGAACGAACTTCCTGGCGTGAGCAAAATCGCGTGAGAGGGAATTGCATCCGCTTCCGGCCGACAGATCGCAATAGAGGTTTTTATGCTTGCGGAGCATGTGGATGAGGCGTCCGCCGGGTTTGACGTCTCCGCGAGGATATCCGTCTTTGGACTCATCGGCATCTCCGGAGATTTCGCGCCAGAAGCCGGGACCATGTCCGATGAAGTTGGTGTCCGGACACAACCGGCACATGTTGTCGACCGCGGTCATATCGCCGCCGTACCACTCGGGCCAGGTGTGGATGCTTTCGTCAAACCGTTCGAGAATCACAGGTGGACACTCCAGATGATAGAGCACGGGGACTCCGATCTGCCCGCAGTATCGAAACAGAGCAATCGCGTCAGGATCGTCGTATCGCATGCGGCACTTGAGTTCCCCACACACCTTGATCCCGTGGATTCGCACGGCGGATTTGAACTTTGCTCGAACATGGCGATCTCGCGGATCCGGCGCCCATCCGCCGACGAAACGGTCGGGATACTTCTGAAGGGCCTCAACAACCATGTACAACGGCGCGCACAATCCGCGGGGGTCCATGTATTCGTGATAGGCCGGAGCGACGTTGAACTCATCCTCGGGGATTTCCCAGGACAGCAGCCACGTTTTGGCGATACCATGCTCGTCCATGTTCTTCACGAGCCTGTCGACGTTGTACCCATGCCAGTTGGGGTGATTGTGAATATCGATAATCGTTCTGCCCACTGTATTTGCTCCTATATAACCACCAGCCGTCCTTTAATGAACGGCGTGGCATATGGTCTAAATCATACCGGCGTACACAGGTTTTTCCAGTGTCATTGTCTATCGGTGGGCGAAGAAGTGCCAGTTTCCGAGGGTCGGAGGATCACCGGGATCGCCATCGAGCAGATCGCGGTAATTGGCGACCACTTTACGGAAGGCGTCGGCATACTGCTTGATAACCTCTGGGCGGTATTTTTTGAACCACGGAACGGCGTAGGTCATTTTTCCGATGTTCTCGCTGATGGGGAGTGAGCCCGGAGGCTGGCGCAGGTCGCGGTCGGAGTGGGCAATTCGGGTGGGCTTTCCGTGGCCATAGATGTCGCAATCGCGGAAGATGGGGTGCATATGCAGGGCGGAATTGCATCCGGGGTAGACCCCCTCGGCGCCCTCGGCCCGAACGGCCTCGGTAAAGCGTGTGACGGAGAGTCCTCCGAGTTCCTCGGAGCGATAGAGTCCATGGGCTGCATACCAGCCGCCCATGTTGCTTCCGGAATCCCTGGCTGGACGATGGGCCCGGAGTCCCGGGACACCATGAAGAAGGTCCCAGAAGTAATTCATGGCCTTGCGAATTTCCTCGCAACGTTGATCGTAGTATTTGAGCTGCACACGTCCCATGGCGGAGCTGAGTTGGTGCATACGGTACTTGTATCCGCCGAGGGGCAGGCCGACGAAGGGCTTGAGATCGGGAGTTTCGATTTTGTCGCCGAAGCGTTCGTAGTGGCCGAGGGCAATGGCCCGCTCGTAAATTTCACGGTTGTTGGTGGCGAGGATTCCGGCTTCACCGATGGCGAGTGATTTTCCACTCATGAGGGACATGGCAGCGACGTCTCCGAACGTTCCGACTTTTCTGCCCTTGTACAGTGCGCCCTGGGCGTGTGAGACGTCTTCGATGACTTTCAGGTTGTGTTTCCGGGCAAGAGCCATGATCTCGTCCATGTCGGCGGGGTGGCCGAGGTAATGGACGACCATGATGGCTTTGGTTCGTTTGGAGATTCGTTTTTCGATATCCTTTGGGTCGATACAGAGGGTATCCGGATCGACTTCGGCGAATACGATGGTGGCCCCAAGGGAGAAGGCCTGGAGACAGGACGCCCAATAAGTGGTGCTCTGGCAGATGATTTCGTCACCGACGCCGAGTTTGCAGCCGAACATGGCGCCCTGGATGGCGGCGGTTCCACTGCTGAAGCCCAGGGCGTACCTGCACCCCTGCCAGGCGGCGAATTCCTCCTCGAACTTCATGGTGACATCGGTACCGGACATGGCTCCGCGACGTAGAACGTCCAGGACGGCATCTTCATCTTCTTTTGTGACGATGGGCCAATTGAAGATATCACCGGGGTCCAGTGTGATGGTTTTGGGTCCGCCGAACAGGGCCAGAGGCGATTTGCCGGGGATTGCGGAACAAGTACAGGTTTTCCTGGTATCCGTGGTCATTTCTGGTTTCTCCATATGTATTATCGTTAATATCAACATAGTGTATCGGATGGCAAGGGTTTTGTAAAGAGAATTTTGGATGTGGCAATTCTGGGGTGCATAGCAGGCCATATTGGAGGATAGATCTGAACAAACAGGAACGGCCTTGACATTATCGATAATACATTACAGAATAGGAAGATGGCAGTGGGTCAAATGCCCCACGCTACCCGAAAGAGAAGAGCACAATGGGAAATCGTCTGGATCACAAGAAGGTAACGCTGAAGGATATCGCTCGAAAGGCGGGCTGTTCCGAGAATACGGTCAGTCTGGCCCTTCGTGATTCCCGGCGGATATCCGCAGAGCTTCGCGGTCAGATCCGGAAGATCGCGGACAAGCTTCAGTACACACCGAATTACGCGGCGAGGAATTTGCGTGTCCGTCGGAGCGGGATGATTGGAATCTACACTTATCCACTTCAGGACGCGGTGCGAACGGCGTTGGTGAATCGTCTTCTGGCGGAGTTGCATACGGCTGAGTATCGACCCGTACTGGGGATCTGTGAGCGATCGGATGATCCCTGGTATCAGTCGGCCTGGATGCAGACATTCCGTGAGATGCGGGTGGAGGCATTGGTGGTCTTGTGGGCTGGTATAGATGAGCTTCCGGAGTGGTGCCGATCCATGCCGATGATCCTGGTGGGTTGCAACCCGAACGAATCGCTGGCCTGCGACTATCTGGCGTTGGACCGCAGGCAGGCGGGTCATCTGGGCACGAGCCATCTTATTTCTCGCGGCTGCCGGAATATCATGATCGGAACGGATTGTGCCAACCTGTTTGCCCAAGGCTGTCTTTCGGCGATGGAGGTCCATGGCTGCAAGCCATATCAGCTACCGTTCGCCACGGACTTCAACAATCTGGATCAGGCTCGACTGGTGGGTTACAACGTGGCCGCCCAGGCGCCCCCCCCTACCGGCGTGGTGTTCAACGATTCAGGATACGCGGCGAGCTTCATCCGCGGAGTGCTGGACGCCCAACGGCGTATCCCGGAAGATATGGCGGTGGTGGGATACGATTATTTTCCATGGGCGGAGATGCTGGCAGTGCCGCTGACGACGATCGAGCAGCCGATCGAGGCCATGGCGGCGGAAGCGGTACGACTGGTTCGCCAGCGATTGGCCAATCCGGAGATGCCCCCGGTGCATCTCGTACAGCCGCATACGCTGGTTATTCGGGGATCGAGCTAACCCGACCTTGCCGGCGGGGCTATTTTTCGTCCGCGAGCCTGATTAGCCGGCATGTTCAAGGGCGGCTTTGGAGAAAGCGCAGAACATGGGGTCCGGGCGGAGCGGGCGTGAAGTAAATTCCGGATGGGCTTGCGTGCCCATGAAGAAAGGATGGTCCGGAAGTTCGAGGATCTGCATGATCGGTTCACCCGGGGCCTTGCCGGAAAAGACCAACCCCTTTTGCTTGAGTTGGTCAATGTAATCGGGATGGACTTCGTAACGATGGCGGAATCGCAGCCTGGCGCTGGGTTGGTTGCCATAGAGGGCGGCCGCCAATGTCCTGGGGATCAGTTCCACATCGTGTCCGCCCAGCCTCATGGTGCCGCCAAGTCCTTTGAGGCCCGTCTGATTGGGAAGGCGATCGATAACGGGATGCGGAGTATTGGGGTCAACTTCGGTTGAGTTCGCTCCCGCCAATCCGCAGATATTTCGAGCGTACTCAATGACAGCCATCTGGAACCCGTAGCAGAGTCCGAGATAGGGCACGCGGTGTTCGCGAGCGTATTTTACACAGGCGATTTTTCCCTCCGTTCCACGCACGCCAAACCCGCCGGGAACGATGATACCGTGAATGCCCTGCAATTTCTCGGCGACGTTCTGATCGTTGACTTCCGTCGTATCGATCCAGTTGAGCGTGAGCTTCGCCTGCAACATGGCCCCGCAATGCTCCAAGGCTTTAAGGATGCTGGCGTAGCTGTCGCGAACGGTAATGTATTTACCGGTGATGGCGATCCTGACTTCTCTTTTCGGTTCGTGCATTCGCTTGGTGAAATCACACCATTTTCCCCAGGCGCTGCGATCGTTGTCCAGATCCACCCGCTCCTGAAGCCCGAGGACCTTGACCACTTCGAAGTCGATTTTGCTCTTGCGAACCATCTCCGGAACATAGTAGATGCTTTCGCAGTCATGCATGGAGAATACGCGTTCGAGGGGCACGTTGGCGTAGACGGAAATTTTCTGACGGACGGTCTCGGTGACGGGAGATGCTGCACGACACGCGACGATCTGCGGCTGAACGCCAAGTCCCATGAGGCTTCTGAGTCCCAGTTGGGCGGCTTTGGATTTCTGTTCGCCCAGCGACTGAGGTTCGAGGATGTACGTCAGGGCCACGAAGCACGTGGACTGCGGTCCTTCCTCCAGTGCGAGTTCGCGGACAGCCTCGATATAGAAGGCGTTCTCCACGTCTCCCACCGTTCCGCCAATCTCGACAAAGACCACGTCGGCCTTGCTGGCCAGTGCCAGTTCCCTCAGACGGAGTTTCACTTCCCCGGTGACGTGGGGGATCATCTGGACGTCGCGTCCCTGATAACGTCCGCGGCGTTCCTTATCGAGCACGCTGGTAAAGATTTGTCCTGAGGTCGTGAAATTGAGCCTGGAGAGGTTTTGATTCAACACGCGTTCGTACGTACCGAGATCCATATCGGTTTCCATACCGTCATCGAGGACGAAGACTTCGCCGTGGCGGTAGGGATTGAGCGTTCCGGAGTCGACATTGAGGTATCCTTCGAGTTTGATCGGGGAGACTCTGAGTCCCTTATCCTGGATGAGCTTGGCCACACTGGAGGCGAAGATACCCTTGCCCAGTCCGCTCATGACTGTTCCGAGCACGACCACGTATTTGCACTGGCCGAGACGGTAACCAGGGGGAACGGGGGTGTAGAG
>CAZLZE010000068.1:0-4336 GCA_964563935.1 uncultured Phycisphaerae bacterium
TACGTAATTTGTGTAAGGTATCATACCTCAGCGACAGGGCCGTTTCCGGATGCTGTCCCAGTTCCTTGAGCGTCTCATGGACCGCCTGCTCCAAGCCCTCCGCGGAACCGTAAAAGTAATTGTTCAACGCCGATCGCTTCAGATACTCCCATAGCCCCTCGATGGCGTTGAGTTTTGGGCCGTACTTGGGCAGCCAGACGACGAAGGTATGATCCTCATGCTCGGTCAGCAGGTCCAGGACTTCCCGGGTCGTATGGTAACTGGCGTGGTCCAGCACCAGGACCAGAAACCGCTGGCGGTTCTGCGCCAAGAGTTGGCCAAGAAAGTCGGCGAACCGATAGGCGTTCTTTTGCGGATGGACCAGGTAATGCACCTGTCCCATGGCGTAGTTCAAGGCCCCGTAGATGCAGCGGCGTTCATTGGTCCCCGCCGCCGGGACCGTCGATACACGATCCGGCGCCGGGCCATGATCCGCGACAAGTAGCATGGATGCAACAGAATGCCGGTTTCTTTCGTCAGATGTTCCCGAAGTCGCGGCAGGGTTCAGGAACTGAACGGATACCCGAGGGTCCGGGGTGAGATCAAAACCAGCTCCTTGAGTCGTTGAACATAGGCCGGTTGAGCCTTGAGGGGCCGACCGGGATGAGGCTTGTCGCGCAGGCTTTCGATCCCTTCGGCGTTGAAGGCCTTGATCGTGCGCAGGACCGTCAGCGGATGGACGTTCCATTGGCCGGCGATCTGGGTGGTAGTCTGCCCTTGAGCCGACAGACGGATCATCTGGGCCCGACGCACGACTCGCGTATCGTCGCTCCGGCCGACCCATTCGTCAAGCGCTTGTTGCTCGCAGGCGGCCAACGTTCGGACAAACATTGGCCTGGACATGAATACCTCTTTTTTCATAATCATAGGCCTCATCATGTCCGTTCATGACCGTTCCCTCGAAAAATACCTTACATTATTTTCCTAAAACCGCTAAGGATCGCGGACCCTCGCCTTACAGCACTTCCTGACAGACCTCGCGGGCGATACTGACCCATCTTCCCAGGCGGGTCGGGTCGCCGCAGAGCGTATGAACATCCTTCATGATGATCTCGAGGTTGCAATCTTTGGCCACCTGCACGGTCTGACGAAGATCCTCACGAATGAGCTCTTCATCGAACCGCTCGCAACTGATCAGCGTCGGATTCGGCTTGCGGGAAAAGACATACTTCCGACCTATCGCCTCAGCCATGAATGCCTGGTCGCACCAGGGCGAAACCGAAACCCGCTGCAGATTCCGAAGCTTCTTCAGGACGTGCCACCGATTATGAACCGGCTCGCAGCAGCCGTAGTAGCAGAGTCCGAACCGCTCGATGACCGGCTGTTGGTACTGGAAGACGAATTCCTCAAAAAGTTCCGGCGACACGCCCACGGTTTCCTGAGATTCCGAGAGGACCCACAAGTCCTTCGCGCGGACCGGTTGGCCCGGCTTCCAGTCCGGTTGCGGCAGGTGACGCGTGTACCCAATAGAGCCCGAGCCGGTATAATCATTTTCATTATTCAACGTAAAAAGTTTCTCTTTTTCCAGCCAGTCAATCAGGGCGAGATGATCGTCGCGCAGAAACGCCATCAACCGGTGCAGACCCTGGGGATTGTCGTACATGTAGAGCATCATGTTCTCCAGCCCGATCAGGTCGATAGCGATAATGGTCATACCCGTCGTCCACCAGTATCCGCCTCGCAGCCGAACCTCCAGGATACCTCCGAACACTTCCTCCATCATGGCTCGCCAATTTTCGGTATCTTCCCGATTGACGGAGAACTTCCGCGCCTTGAGCTTGCCGAAGTCCGCGTCAAGATCCCGGATGGCTGGCTCCCAATGATAACTGCCCAGCTTGCCCGCGTTGTCGGCATATTGACGTTGAGACGATACCCCGTAATCGCCCAGTGAGACATTCCAGCCGTACGAAATGTACGGCTCGACGACGTGATCATCCTGGACCTGCTCGAAGCTGAAGATGGTGTGGCGAAACCCGTTTTCAATTTGGCGGGCCCAGTCCTCCTTGCACTGGAGGCTGGCGGATGGAACGACCTCCTCGGGCACCCCGACCGTCTCCGCAAGGATCATCGGCCGACGGGCATTCAAGTCGCCCAGGGCGTACCAGGCCTCTCTTCGTTCAAGGTTGATTGGCGTTTCCGAGATTTCACGGATACGCTTGGCCAGATTCCGCAAAATGGTTATGTCCGACGGATCCATTCGGTGAGAGGAATTCTTCGCCATGACTTTTTGCCCTGCGGTTGTCTCAGTTTGTTTTCACAACCAACGTGGTTGCCTTGTTCGGCAGCGAATCGATTGTCAGCCATGTGACATCGCGCTGCTCGCGAAGGTTATAGCTTACGCAGGGCGATC
Source organism: uncultured Phycisphaerae bacterium (assembly GCA_964563935.1). Taxonomy (GTDB): domain Bacteria; phylum Planctomycetota; class Phycisphaerae; order JAAYCJ01; family JAAYCJ01; genus JBAZZQ01. Next base: position 2,390 of record CAZLZE010000068.1, read on the forward strand.
CGTCAAGCTCAACGGTCGGGCGGGAAATATCCGGGCCCACCGGGATGGCAAGCCGGATCGGAAGATCCTCCTCCAGGCTTACCGTCATCTCAAGACGACCGGTACCGCGGCGAAGTTCATAGCCTATGTGTGCGGGTTTGTCTCCGATCCGCCTGGTCGGCGAGTTCCGCACGATCACGCGGCTGAAACGAAACGGCAATCTCGGGCAAAGGTCCAGTCCGTCGTCCGTCACCGTCACTCCGAGCAGGTCCTCGGTGAAATGGCTAAGGAAGGCGGCGCACTGCTCGCAGTTTCCGCTGTCCATGGTGTAATCGCCCTCAGGATCCGTGCTGTAGGGTTTCCATATCCCGCTGTAGATCTTCCAGAACCCGACCTGGTACTCGCTCAACTTCTCCGGATCCTGGTAATACCACCATTCCGGATACAGATTCCCAGGCCGCTTGATGGTCTTCTCCGCGAAGAGCAGATGCCGGTCCAGCAGGTCGAAACGTCCGGTCTGCGCAAGGTATGCCAGCAGATGGCCGAAGAATTTTCCCAGCACTCCCTCGCGGGTCGAAGAACCGCTGATAACGTCCATTCCATCCCAGCAGATGGTCGTCTCCTGCCGCAGGACATCAAGTATATTGTCCCAGGCGGACGTGTTGCCGGAGTACCACCGCTGACAGTACAGATTCACCCAGTTGACCTGGTCGCAGCCGCGTCCGGACGGCAGATCCACTTTCACCCGATAAATGTCCCGCTGCGTATCGTGCAGCGCGCCTTCGATTCCACGGACAAGCTGCTCGCGGCGAGTCTCGTACTTATCAATCAGGCTTCTGCGATCGAACACTCTCGCCATGGCGATCATCGCCTCAAGAGCAGACACCAGCGAACAATTCGTGAACAAATCACAGATCAGCCCGTCGCCCTCGATCTGTTCGTTGTAATTTCCCGCGTCGAGCAACTGCCACTCGGGATGAAAATGTCGCTCCCACGTCCCATCCAGAATCGCGTCGAGTTGGCGGAACATATCCGTCGATCTCTCCTCCGGGCCCGCCAGTTCAATACAACGGGCCAGAGCACGCACCACATGGGCCGGCGTATCCACCTGGACCGTATTGGCCTTGACCGATCCGTCCGGCCGATACACATGGGGAATGTAGTATTGATCGGCGGGTTTGTTTCGCAGCGTAAAATCGAGAATTCGTAAGGCCAAATCGACCAATCCCCAAGCCGCCAGAACCCTTGCAGCCTCCGCCGTATCGCGAGGATAATGCGTCTCGCCATAGCACTTCACACCGTTCTCTTCGCCGTAACTGGTCTGGCAAAAGCCGGAACTGTCGGTCCGTTCCACTAACGATTTCAGCGTTCCGTAGATCAGGGCGTTCCAGAAATCGTTGCCGACATCGATGTGCATGCCCAAGCCGTAGTATTCAGTCAAATCTCGGCGGGCCAACTCCGCAAGTCGTCCACTCGTCATTGTCTTATTTCCAGTAATCGTGGTTCCATGGATTCCAGGGTGATGCTCTTGAGATCAACCGCCTCACCGGACAGTAAATCTATCGCCTTTCCCGGCAGAATCAACCGAACGTTTTGTGGCTGATGCAGAAAGTTGATCAGGGAAACAAGCAGAGCCCCGTGGTACGGGACAATCCGGTATTCCACGCCCCACGCCGGGTGCGTGCCCGCGGAATCCTGCAGCTCCGTCAGCTTCATTCCATTCCGGATCATTACGGACCGCACAAGAGCAGCTGTTTCCCGCTCATTTCCGTTACCGCTGACCTCAACTCCAGCCGGGAGCGGCATCCTCTGGGGCCGATGGTATTCGTCCCACGCGAGGTTTCCTTTCCCTGCGAAGATCAGCTTTCCTCCCGCCTTGACGTACCGCGACAATGCCTCTACCGTTCTTGCGCTCACGTGCGTGGCATGCGGTACGATAATCCACTCAGGTTTCGCGTACATTCCAGC
>CAZLZE010000068.1:4346-28776 GCA_964563935.1 uncultured Phycisphaerae bacterium
AGGCTGGCCCATGAAGACCAAACCCGTGTAGATCTACTTCAACGAATAAACATAAAAAAACTCCCAGAACACCGAGTTCATGCTCGCCAGCAAGGCCACACGGGGTCGCGCCTCGCCCAGGGCTTTGATCTGATCGCTCAGTCGATTCAAATCCAGCATGGCTCTGCCCGCTGAATACACGTTTGCCGGGCGGAAATACAGGCTTCCCCGCAATTCTCCGGTTTCCGCTTCACACCAAACCCAGAGGGTGGTCGCCCGCTGGTGGTGAATCGCCCCTTGCCAAAGCGCCGCGTACGTGTTGGCCGAGGGAACCGGGCCTTCGAACCCATCTTTGATGGTGTGGTTCTCGGAGTTGAATACCGGCTGGTCGCGGAAGGAGTGAAGCAGATCGTACCAGATTTCCTCCGGGGCCCAGTTGTAGGCATACGGACCCTGCGGGGTGACGTAGGCATAGGCGTCATTGCCTGCGAAATCGGTGATGTCGCAGATCAGTTCCGGGTCGATCCCCGACACGATCATCTCGCGGCTGAAGAAGTGAGCCATGATCTTGCTGTGGGTGGGAATCGTGGGAGCCTTCTTCTTAATGATCTGGTTCATCCAGCGATGCCAGTCGGCGAAATGTTCTTGGTTGAAATTAACCCAATCGTAAAATCGTCTCTGATCGCCCAGTTTTGCCGGCATCTCAAGATCGGGGACGGGCACGGCTGCGAAATCTTTGTAGTGGGTTCCGTACAACGCGTTCAACGTCTCGATGCCTCCATGTCGCCGCTTCAAAAACGCCGGCCATAATGATTTGCTGTACTGATCCTTTCCACTGTTGACGTACATGGGTTCGTTGGAAAGACAGAAGCTGTACAGCGCAGGATGATCCTTCACCCGTGGAATAAACTCTTCAAGCCACTTCTGAACGACCGTTCGAGCCTTGGGATGATCGATATTGTACTTGATGAATCCAAACCTCCGAATATCGCCCAAATCGGAGGATTCTTCTATCGCCCATTTGGGAAACCAGTGCGGCGAAAGGATCAGATCGACCTTCATCCCGTTGGCGTGGGCGGCGTTCAGCGTGTCGTTGACGAAGGCTAGACCCTTGGGATCCAGCGTTCCGTCCCGCTGCAATTCCGCCGGTCCCCGCTCGGTCTGAAACAACGTCACCCCAAGTTTTTGGAAGCAGGGAAAATCCTTTACGGCGTCCCACCCGACATAGCCGCACGAATAGACCACCGGATTTCCCCTCACGATGGTTTGCTTGCCGCAACGAAGCCGTGTGATGTCTCTTTCCGTCTTGTCCAGGACCTCGCCGACCTCTCTGATCTGCATCTGTGACCATTTGGGCGACTGACTTCCCGCTTTATCCTCAAGCCGTGCAACGAAACGTCCCGCGACCTCCACACCCAAGGTTACATACACATCCGATCCCATATCCGGGTGGTCTTTGAGGGATTGCCGCATCTTCTCAAAACGAGCTCGGACCTCTCGTGTGCCCGCCTCGATTTGGGCCTTCTCTTCGGCGTTCCCCTGCACCTCGACTACTTCCACATCGTCGATCCACAGGGCCGTGGTCGGACCATCGACGGCGACCATGAGGTCAAACTCAGTTTCCTTCGGGCCGGTTGCCCATTCCAGTGATATCTGCGTCCAGTCGAAATCCCCCTGCGGCAGTGATTCACGAATTTGCCACCCAACGCCGCCGCCGATCCACGCATCGCCCGCCCCTTGGCCCTTGCACCAGGTCCCAATCCGGTAGAGCGTATTCGGCTTTAATCTCTGAACCTGCTGAAAGACCCGGACAAAAACATTCGGCATCGATTTGGATTTGTTCCACAGCCGAAACGACTTGCTGCCATGGTGATAAGTTGTGCCATCAATCGCGCCGTTGGCATTCGCCAGCAACACATGCACCTGCCAAGGTCCCGTTCCTTCCTCAAAGCCCGGATTTCGGACAAGATTCTCACCGCGAGCCAGACCACCCATTCCCAACAGGATAGACAGAAAGAAGAAGCCCAAGCCACACTTTCTCATCATTGATCTCCGATGTCCGACCGAACCGAGTTCTCAGAGCATGTAATCCATGCCCATGGTGTAGTTCCACCAGTATCCGCTGACCCAATCGGGAACCCACAATATCATGTGCTCCATGGCTCCGCCAGGCACCCACTCGCCATGCCCGTCGCTGAAGATTTCATTGGCTCCCATCGGGATGCCATTTTCATACCCGTGATTGGAGAAGAAGTCCAGCCGTGAGAAATCGGACAGCAGAAGGACTTTCGAATCACCGGACAACTGCTTCTTGTTCTGAACGAATTCGAATTTGCCGGTAATCGGATAATGCCAGTTTCGATAGGTGGGTTCCGCCCGCCCGCCGAAGTAGCAGTAATCGCTGTATCCGTCTTTCAAGCCGTAGGGGGTGTCAAACTTGAAGTTCTCTTTTGTCCGTTGGTTGGGGCAGTAAAAGACACGGAAATCTTTCGTATAGTGTGGATGAATTCTGTTCCAGCAGAAGTTTTCGTAGTTGTCGAATCGGCCTTGGTAGTAGGCGTTGTGACACTGACTGTTGGGTGGCAGATTACCTCCGTATTCGCTCGTATACATGGCAATGGCCAAGTAGATCTGCCTCTGATTCGACGCACACGACGACCTTCTCGCGGACTCTCTGACTGCGTTGATGCTGGGCAGCAAGATGGCAATCAACACAGCGATAATCGCCACCACTACTAATAGCTCAATCAATGTGAAACCTCTTCGCTTTAGCTCCATGGCTGGCATCCTCTAATACGAATTTAGCGTTTAATACGTATTAGCATCCCATTGTAATAGCTTTTGAAGAGCTTGTCAACGACAATTCGGTCCTGCCGGGTTAATCTGGGGTGTCCGCCGCCATGAGAAGGACTGCGGTGGCTGGCCAACTGCAGGCGACATTCCACATCTCGCCGGACTCGTTCAATACATCCGAGAGATTCACCTGTTCGCTCACGACCCCTTTCTTGAAGGGAATCCATCGTCCGGAACCCCGATCGTATCCTGAGAACTCATGATCCGAAAGGGCAACGAAATTGACGGCGGCATGGCGAATATCATTGTAGAGCTTGCCGTACAGGCCCTTGCCCGTGGCCAGGAACAGCTCGTGCAGGAATTGGCCGGAATTGGTGCAAATACCCGGACCGATGTGCCGGTTCTGCACATTGGCGATCACCCCGCCGCACGGATTGTATCCGAACAACGTTGTTCCCGTTGGGAAGGGGGCGGCATAGGAGACGACCCAGGAGGCGAAGATCTGGGCAGTATCCTCGGCCATCGCCAGCAGCCTTCTATCGCCCAGGATCAGCCAGCCCTGCGTATATGCGTCGGTGAGGGCGGCGGCGATTTCCGAGTCATCCGCCCGCTCGATATCCAACGGTCCGCCCGTGCAGTGTCCCTTCAGAACAAAGCGCCGATGGTAGTATTCACACGCGGCCTGAAAAATAGCTCGGTAACGCCTCTGGTCAGGAAAACACCGCATCCCCTCCGCCAACGCCTGGAGTACAAACGCGCCGGCGCAGGAGCCTCGCTCGAGAAGCTCCGGCGGATTCGTCTCCCGCAGAACGCGAAATCCGAACTCGCCGTATCGCTCCCATATGGAGCAAAAAGCGTCCAGCCCCTTGCGCGCCGTGTCTCGCCAAGTGGGGTGATGGTTGCCGATGGATTCTTCAAATCTGACGGCTTTGAGCAAGTAATGAATGAAGTCGGCGGATGGGCGAATATGTTTCCACGAATGCGGGTAGTAAGATGTCTCGTCTCCTTCATCCGATCGCCATTGCCTTCCATCATAGAACCCGTGCATCAGCCCGCTTTCGGTCAATCCCGTAGTTGTCATGAAATCCAGATTCTCTACCGCCGCCTGGCGACACGCTCCGCCTCGTCTCAACAGGGCATACGCGGTCATCGACCCGCCGCACCAGCCGCTAAGCTGAATCCAACTTCCCGGCGGATTATCCTCAAGGCGCACCACATTTCCCTCCAACTCCGAAATATTCGTAAAAAGGCTGTGGCCGGCCGCGTCCTTAATGTGATGCGCCTTCATCATGCGCTCCGTCACAAGATCCGCCGCCTCCGGCAGGGCGATTTTGGCGGACGACACGTCGCTGTATCCGTCCACCGTTCGGTATCGCTCATTCAGAACGCAAAACAGGTCGCGAACGGAGCCGCCCGCGACTGTCTCGTGATGCACCGTAAAAGAAAGATGATCACCTTTCTCCATCCGATACCCATAACGCCCGCGCTCACGCCAGCTTGCCAAATAGTATCGCTTTTCCTCCACAGCCGGCGCCACGAACTCCACACCCAACGGTGTGACCACGAACCCGCTTGGTCCTGCCTTCGTGAAAGGGTCGCCGCGCAAAACTTCTATCCGGTCCCGCCCGTCAAAATGCATCGCGACCGGAACCGAGCACGCCGAAGCCGGCGCCTCAAATCGAAATCCCCGCTCTTTGGTCAAAGCGCAGATCGTCTTGGTCGGCTCAGAATGATTGCCGTTATAGTAGATCGCCGGAATCAGAGTGTACGACATATCCGTCACCTGAATCGGCATCTCCACGCCAAGATGAATCTCCGCCATCCCATCTCCCTGGTAGGAGACGGCGACGAACGTCCTGTTGTCACCCTTCGGCTGAAGGGTCAATCGAAAGTCCCCCCATCGATCGTCGACAAAATACCGCTTCTGACCATTCACGTAGAGAAAATACTTCAAATCAGCCATGCTCAATCCTCGCCTGAAAGTGAATCCTCGTTTTCGATTTCTTCAACGAACACATTTTCATACCTTGTGGCAGTTCGATCTTTCCTCGGATCGCCGCCGGCTTGTCAATTATCATCTCGAACAATCTTTCATTTCGCTGCCATTGAACATGGATGTTCCCCGACGGCGTGGGTACGCTTCCGCGTGCGAATTCCAAATCGCCAGGTTGCGGCGAGAAGAGCACCGTGCGGTATCCAGGCTCCATAGGATGCACACCAAGAACATAGCGGCTCAGAAAATACGTCGGCCCAGCCGACCAGGCATGACAATGACTTCGCGTATGCTCAAATGTCTCCCAGAATGTTGTCGCTCCCGCGTCGAGCATGTAACCCCACTTCCCACGGACGGTCTTCAGCAATTCATCGAATCGCCCAAGCTTCGCCAACGCTTCCAGCAGAAAGAACGATGCAAACGGACTGCCAAACGGCACTATATTCTTCGCCCGCCTGCCCAGCACGATCGGCAGGATCCTCTCTGCCCGGTCGGCCGGCGCGATATCATAGAGAATCGCAACGGTATTGGTCGGCCGGGAGACGCAGGCGCTCGGCGCGCCGTCGTTGTGAATGCTGTCGATGTAGGCTTGCCGCTGCTGCGACCACAGATGCCGGTTGATCCGGCGCGTCAACTCTCGCGCCCAACCCTGCCACGGATCACCGTTCATTAAGACCCGGGCCATGCACGACGCCGCCTTCAGGGCAGCCACAAGGAATATATTGTTGTGTGTTGTCAGTTTGGTGCAGATATCCATTCCTGTCCAGTCGAACATGTTGCCGGCCGCGATACTGAAAAGGCCCGTTGCCGAATCCAGGTACTTCTCGCGAATGGTGGCGAGCATCTTTGCGACAGCCGGATACAGTTCCTCCAGCAACGCCGCGTCTCCACTATGACAAAAATGCTCCCACACCATCTGCACCCACAGCAGACTCCACGTCGGCATAACATGATCCCAACCGCTGGGCACCTGACAGACGGTCAGATCCGCCTGCGTGAGCGAGAGCGCGCAAAGCCGGGCGCATCGCCGGGTCAGGTCGTACTGGCCAAACGTGGTGTGGCAGACCAACGCCTCGTTTCGCGCGTCGCCCACCCACAGGGCCTGTTCGTATGTGGGGCAGTCGGTGAACGTGTCTTCCATGCAGCAAAGAAGAGTATGTTTTCCTGCCTGCCAGATTCGGTTCAGCAGATAATCACTGCATTGAAACTCGCCGCGATGCTCCACCGGGCAGTGAACGAAATGCGCCGTCACTTGTGGCAGCTCAAAATGACCTTCCGCATTCCGAAAAGTCAGAGCCAAGTATCGAGCGCCGAAATTCCGGAAGGTGACAAACGCTTGTGGGCCTTGGCGCGTGATGTACCGGAACGCGGTTCGGCAATTACCCGTGTACTGCGGCTCACCGTCACGATACGCCTCAAAGCTGGTCGCGTCGATGATCATTGCTTCCGGGGCGTCAATCTCGATCTCAAATTTGGCGTTCAACTCCTTGCCGAAATCATAGACGACCTCAAGATCACCCTTGCAAGACGCAATGGGATGACTGGTCAGCGCCTGAACGTCCGTGTCGACGCAAGCCATCCCCGGCACGTCGCGGAACAATCGCGTCAATCCACACCGTCGAAGCTGCTCGAGTGTTCGCGCTTTCTTAAGTTGCTCCCAATCCGAATTCTCCGGATCGTATGACGGCTTGCCCTTCGCCGTTGGTATTCCCACGTAGAATTTGTTCTCCCAGCCGGCGTCCGCAGGTTCAAACGGACCTGCGACCGCCCATCTTCCCCGGCCGAAGGGATTTCTCAGCCGCAATCTGCGCGGGGCGTCCAGAATGATCTGAAATTCATTGTCGCTCTGCGGGCCTTCGAAGATCAGGACAACAGGATTGTCCCCTTTTCTCAGCCCGATCCTTTCCGGAGTATTAACGATCTTGCCATTAATGAAATAACGCATCGGCCGAAGCCCGTGAGGCTTGAAGAACCGAACCTTTTGCGCGACGAGGCTGACGATACTGGTCAGAATCGCGCCATTGAACGAGCGAATACCTGTTTTGATATTTCCCAGCCGAAAGGCTCGATCAATGTTAATCGTCTCGACGAAGCTCGGCCTTCGCACCCTTCGCTGCGAGACGACTCGAACGGGCCTCATCTTTTCTACTGTCAGAAGTGGAATATCGCGCTCGGTGAGATTCCTCCACGGTCCTTCCGGAACCGAAGCCACCACCTTCGCCCGCTGCCAGTTGGAATCATCAAATCCAAGACCCCGCCAGCCCATCGGTTCTCTTCGTCCATCCACCTGCTCTTCATAAGGCAGCTGGCAACTGACGCGCGGACTCATGCGGTTATACGAAGGATCGACGCACATCCGCCAGCTCGAATCGCTTCCGATCGTTCTGCCATCGACATCGAGCTGCGCCAACAACCCCGGTCGCGTCACCAGCGCCTGAAAGGTCCCTTCCCCGAAATGCTGGACCACCACGGCCAAAACATTGTTGCCGGGTCGGAGGAAGCGGGCTACGTCAATTCGATCGTATGAATACGCCCAGGGAAACGAACGGGCGGGTCCGTCATCGACCCATGTACCGTTGATGAACAATCGATACCGGCTGTCCGCGGTTATCAGGAGCGTGGCCCGACGGACCGAATCGATGCGGAACTGCTTTCTCGCCAGTATCCGCAGATTTATGCACGACGAGGGTTCTTCCGCCAGCCAGATCCACTTGCCCTGCCAGTTCATTGCCTACCCAACCAGCTTCTTCAAGCGTTCGATGGTCTGAACCATGGAGCGCACGGTGTGATAGTTGATCTTCCACGCGTGGCCCAGCGCCGCGTCAATCGGATTGCCCAAACGGTCAACCCGCTCATACCACTCACCCCCGCCCGCCATGTTGACGAACTTGTCAAAGACGAAGTTGTACACGTTCATGAACGCCTTCCAATACTTCTCGTCACCAAAGAGGGCGTACGCGTCCAGTAACCCCACGAGTACTTCCGCCTGCTGCCAGAACTGCTTCTCGGTAATCGGCGTCGGCGAGTCCATCGGCCCTTCCACCAGCACGCCCCCGTATTCCCAGTCAATTCCATACTCCACGCAGTGGTCGACAATTCGTTTGACCACCTCGCCGTAGTGCGTGCGCGGCAGACCCAGAATATCCGCTGCGTGAAGCAGCAGCCACGCGAACTCTACATTATGTCCGTAGGATGTGTGATTCAACGGCCTGGCCTGATCCTCTTTCCGTTCCGCGTCGCGACCCCATTCCACAGCGAACAAAATCGCGGGCAGGGGCTCAAAGTCCTGCGTGAACTGGATGTAACCAAGTCCGAATTTCGGATCGAGCATTCGATCGATGATCAGGTCGATCACCTCCAAAAGCCGGCGTCGATGAGTCGCGTGTCCCGTCATCTGGTAAAAGCTCGTCAGGGCTTCCATCATGTGCATGTGTACGTCCATGCTCTTTCGGTCCCCGCCGTACTTGCCCGGGCGCTCCGGTTGCCAGTCCGGCTGCATCAACTCGTAAAACCCGCCGTACCGCGTATCCACCATGTTCTTCGCGACCGCGGCATAGGTTCGCTGGGCCATCTCCTGCCCCATCGGATCGCCCGTCGCCAAAAAGTATTCACTGAAGGCATAGATCCCGAAGCATTGTCCGTAACCAACCTTGCCCGCGTACGTCACCTTGCCCCCACGATCGGCGATCCAATTCCAGCCTTCGTTCTTATCGTCCCAGTAATGATCCTTGATGAAATTAGCCGACATCTTTGCTAGCTCGCCTGTCTTTCCGTCACCGTACCCATACCGGTGAGTACTGGACATTGTGTACAACCCGCGAATCTGCATCAGGAACGTCTTTGTAGTCTCGCCGGTAGGCTTTCCGTTCCGGTCGAAGTACGACAAAAATCCGCCCATCTCCTGATCCACCGACCGCTCAAGCCAGAATGGCAGCAGTGTCTTGGTCAGATATGTTGTTGTTCTCTCCAGAACGCCTGCAATCTCTTTCTTGTCCGGCATCGCAGCCTTTCCTCGCCGATGATCTAGAGCTTTAGTGAATTGATCACCACCGGGTCCGCCTTGCCTGGTTCAAGAAGCTCAATTCGCTGGGTCTTCTCATCCAGCAAATACGTTCCCTGCTCCGGCAGATGATACTTATTTCCATTCAAAACTGCCAAGTCGTCCTCCACGGCCACTTCCCATCGCTTTCCCCATCGCAGCGCAAACTTCCCGCCCGGTCGAAGAAGGACGCGATTCCCGCTCAACGGCCAGAAGTGACGCATGATCACCGCCGGAACCCACAACCCTCCCCAGTTCACACCGCCCGACCCATTCACTTCCCCAGTCTCCGGATTCCAGTTCTCCGGCGAGATCCACTGAACCCCGGCTACACGAACGCGGCGCATGTCCTTGGACACTCCGTCAAACTCCTCCAGGCCAACATCCTGCACCGGCCGTTCGACGCAGGTCTGAATGTGCCCCATCCATCGCCGCAACAGATCGTCCGCTACGTCCAGAAAACCATAATTCAACAGGGCGCGAAGTACAAAAAAATTCGTCGGTGGCCACACCCGCCCGCTCCAATAGTGAGTCGGACCATAATCCATCGAGTCCAGCGAGATCGTCGGCACCGGATACGCCGTCCAGAATTCCTTGGGATCGGTCAGGTGTCTCACCATCCGCCTCGCCTGCTCCATCGTGGGCAGCCCCATCAGCATCGCCACAAACGCTCCCGCGTGCTTCACAAACTTGCGAAGCCCACCCGTCGCGATATCGCGATCATAATAAAAGCCCGTCGCCTCATCCCAACAATGATCGGCCACCAGTTGCCGCAGTCGTCTGGCATGCCCCTCAAAGAACTCGCTGTCGTTTCTCCGACCAAGGTTCCGATACGCGTGAGCGACGAATCCCGACAGCAGACTGATGTAAAGCTGCGATTCGACAAAATGGATATTCACCGCACATGTCTTTGGATCGACATGCAGCCCGCGATTTCGCCCGCGAACATACACAGGCCAATCGTCCCACGGCATCTCGCACACCGCATGTTGATACGCCGACGCATTCGGGTTCTGCAGACCCACGTAGTCCCAGTAATCCGGGCACAGCCGAGTGATTTCCGGAAACTCCTTCGCCTTCTTCTCTCGAAACTCCTGCGGTGCGGGCTGGCATCCATTGAGTCCCGGCTCGATCCACCCGTCGCCGTTGCGGTCACGATTTGCCAGCCACCACCGCGCCCACGTTGCGCAGGCATCGGTGAACCGACCAAGGAACTCCCGGTCGCCGGACCACGCGAATAGGTCGCCATAGCAGCACGGCCCCCAGGTCATCCCGCCATAATCCAGAGAGAACGCCTTGTCATCCTTGAATCCCACGTTCATCACGCCCGGCATGAACCCGAATCGGTCGATCAACGCGGGAAACAACCGGCTGCCTTCCACCATCATCTCCGGTGAGAAGATCGCCGCGATCAGCGAGTCGAAATTCATGCAGTCGCCCGAATTGTAAACCCCCGCGAAAAAGAACGGCCTTCCCGCGCACGCCAGAAAAAACTTCCCGGGCACCCAGTCGGGATATTCGCTCCCCGGTCCCAGCTTGCACAGTGACCTCGGCATATAGTCCTCGAAATACGACTGGGCCCACGCCGTGCCTTTCCCCGGCCCAAGCAAATGGCTCTCCAGGCAGTGAATATGATTCTCAAAATCAAAGGGAGCGTAATGCAGTGTCTGATCCTGAGTCATTTGATCTACTTCCTCTTATCAAGGTCATTCAGCGGAGACGGCGGGAGGTTCGTTGTTCCCCAATCCCCCGGCTTATCGGCAAGTTCAAAACGAATAACCGCGCCGCCGGCAATCTCATGATGACGCACCCACGCCCGATCCAACGGCTGACCGTTCAACGTGGCGGACCGAATGAAGACCTTGTCCTGATTCGCGCCCGACGCTTCGAGCACAAGTGTCTTTCCGGTCTTCCCCAGATCGATCTCGGTGCGCGTGAACACGGGCGTCGTCAGGAGGTACACGTCCTGCCCCATCACGGGATAAATGCCCATCGTCGAGCACATGTAAAACGCGCTCTGACAGCCCATGTCCTCATTATCCTTTAGTCCATCCCGCGCAGTGGTAAAGTACCTGATCAAACACTCCCGTACGCGCCGCGCCGTCCTATCCGGCCGTCCCGCGTAAATATAAAGATACGGAACGTGCAACATGGTCTCCTTCGAGTGGTAATATCCGCGATCGAAGAACTCATCGAGTCTTTTGATGAATGCTTCACGTCCGCCTACACGCTCGATTAGTCCGGCAAAGTCGTGATGAACGCTGAACGACCACTGCCAACTCGTCCCTTCATAAAAATACGGATCGAACCAGCACTCGGGAATGCAGTAAGCAGGGTCGAACGGTTCCACCCATCGGCCATCCGGCTTCCGCGGTGCAAAGAACTTGATATCCTCCCGCCAGAGGTTCCAGATCTTCTTCGAACTCTCATAATACGCGCGGGCCACCTCCGCCTGCCCCACCTGTTCCGCCAGCGCGCCGATGCACCAGTCCTGATACGCGTATTCCATGTGCCTCGAGACACAGCTTCTGGGCACGTTCGTCGATAGATACCCTTGATCGCGATACTCCTTCAAATATCGACCATACAAAAAGGGATCGGGCGATTCCACCTCATTATTCTTTCGCATCGCCCGCAGCGCCTTCTCATAGTCAATCCCAGTCAGGCCTTTCAGCGCCGCTTCGCAGAGAAGGATGTCGGCCGAACTTCCGCCCTGGATCTGAGCGCTGTGCCCCGCGATCCATGCGTCCGGCAGCCAACCAATATGATCTGCCACATCCAGCAGGCAATTCAACATCGCACACTCCAACTCCGGATCAAACAGTCCGATCAGCGAGTTGGCGTTTCGCACGCTGTCCCACAGGCAATAATAATCCGTGAAATGTCGCACCCCAGATTCCCAATACGCATTCTCGTCATCCACCCCCAGATCGCTCGGCATGCAGATCAGCCGCGTGAACAGCGTGTAAAACAGCTTCTTCTGATCCTCCGTACCACCTTCCACGCGAATCCGACCCAAGGCCTTTTCCCAGATCTGGCCCGCTTCCCGCCGAATATCTTCAAAGCTCTTTCCCGCAGTCTCCCGCTCCACGCTCGCGCGGGCCTTGGCGATACTGACATACGAAATACCCACTCGTAGATTCAGCTCCCCAACCTCACCAAACCCCAGAGCCACTTTCGTACACGCCCCTTCCACCACCGTTCGTCCCGGCACATAACCTCCCCTGTTGACCAGGATGCGTTCGGTAAACGGCTTGTCGAACGTCGCGTAGAAGTAAACGCTATATGGAAATCGATGTCCCCATCCGCCGACGAAATCGCCCCGCCCGATGATCTCCGTATCGGAAATCACCTCCGCGAACCCGCCCGTGGAATACGCCCATTCACTCACGGGCATTCCTTCTGGCGGTTGAACCGCCGCCGACACGTCCAGCAGAATATTCGCCTGCGATCCCCCGACAAACGTATACCGATGCAACCCCACTCGTGGCGTGACCGTCAACTCAGCCTTGATCCCCGCCGGCTCAAGCACCACCGAGTAATACCCCGGCTCCGCGCGCTCGGCCTCCCGCTCATAAGGATCAACCGAAATTCTCATCATCCCCGTATGCGGCGTGATTCCAATATTCCCATACCGCCCGCCCCCGCCCCTTCCCCTCACAAGCGTGTGACTGAACCGAATGATCGGCCTATCGGTCTTGTAACCGGTCGACAATTGCGGATAAAGCGTGTCCGGCCCCAGCCGAACCAGACTGTGGGGTAGATACGGTCCGCACAGGCAGTTCCCCACGCCATCAACACCGATGAAAGGATCCACGTACCGTGTATGAAGTTCCATAGGTCCTTCACCTTTCAATAAAATGTGGGCGCCCGACATTCAGGCGCCCCTGTAGTCTCATCATTATATTTTTCGAAATCAATGCCGAAGTCGTCTATCTCCGGCGAAGCACTCTCACCACGCCCAGCAGCATCAATCCCATCGTCGCAGGTTCCGGTGTAACGGTCAGGCTATCGAACTGAATGCCGGATTCCGTCGTCCCGAAGAAGATCCGACTGTTGGTGTTGTTCAGGAACGGCGCATCGGAAGCCAGACTGTACGCGTTGCTCGTATAGTCCACGCCACCGTCATTATTGATGTCCAGGGCAAACGTAATGCTGTCGCCCGACTTTGTAATGATCGCCCGCTGGGGACTGCCCGATGCGAACTGCGGAAATGCCTGTAACGTCGAAGTCTGCACACCTCCGCTGGTGTGTTTCTGCACGAGCATGCCGTCGGGATGCCAACTGAGATGGAAGAAATTCGCGAAAATGGAGTTGCTCGGCTCATCATAATAGCTCGGATCCGGAACGGCGCTGCCCAGACCATAATAGATCCCGCCGTGTTCGCCGGTCGGCGTCACAAAAACCAGTTCAGCCGTCCATGTGGGCACGCTGTTGTACGAGGTCTCAATTGTGCTGAGGTACCGACGATCCGCGCCGGCCGTATTGAATGCCGTTCCACTGATCGTGAACGCACCGGAGGGATCTTGGAGATTGGCATCCAGACCCGGACCTTCAAACCCGGTGCTGAACGCGATCGTACCGAACGACGGAACCCAAGCCACTGTTGACAGAACCATCGTCAAGATTACCACCTTCTTCATAACTTTCTCCTTTTCAAATGTGATATGACCAAACGACATCGCACCTGTCTGCCTCAAACAATTACGTGAACTATGGATGCGAAACCGGACCCGTCGACTCCCGGACAATCAATCGTGGAATTATCAACTCCTGCTGCCGCGGTGGTCGTCCCTCAATCTGGTCGATCAGTCCACGGACGGTCAGCTCTGTCAATTGGTCCACCGGCATCTGAATCGTCGTCAGTGGGGGAGCCACCAATGTCGCCATTGGATTGTCGTCCGCCCCGACCACCGAAAGATCCTCTGGCACGCGAACGCCCGCCTCCCTGGCCCACTTGAGCACGCCAAAGGCCATCAAGTCGTTTCTCGCGAAGATGGCCGTTGCTCCCCGCTGCCAGAGCACCGATCCAAGTTGATAACCAGACTGGGCATGTGAATCCCCACCGACCAAGAGGGATTCGTCCACCGGCATTCCCTTGCGATTCATAAATCGCACATAAGACTCAGAACTGACCGGACCCACATTCACGCACGAGGAAAGGGAAATCATCCCGATCCGTCGGTGCCCGAGTTCCCATAGGTGTTCAAGGGCGCAGTTGATGCCTGCTTCATGATCGAGAATCGCCGGTGAACCTGCTGCCACAGAGCACCAAACCATGAGAGGGATCGTTCCACTTGAGCGAACCGCTTCTCTAAACGGCACCTCCGGCAGGGTTGTAATGATCCCGTCCACCATACCGGTCCCAAACTGCTCGAGATATTCTATACCCCGTTCCCGGCTCCCGTACGTTAATCCCAGGAGCATCTTGTACTTCCGGCGAAGCAGTGCCTGCTCAAAGCTCTGGACAATCGCGCTGGTATTGGGGTTGTAAAGCTCGGAAACCAGCACCCCGATCATCATGGTCTTTCGAGTGGCTAGGACCTTCGCCGCGTAGTGCGGACGATAACCCATCCTGGCGGCAACCTCTTGGATTCGCTCCCGAACCTCCGGATTGACGAACTTGCGCCCCGAAAAGGTGTTGCTCACCGTGCTCTTGGATACACCCGCCAGCCGAGCAATCCCGTCAATGGAGATCCGACTCTTCACCTGTCCTGATTTCGTCGCCACCGTCATTCTGCTTCCTTCCAACCACAAAAACCATCAAAGCATGAGTAACACAATACCATTTTTGTTCAAAAGAGTCAACCGGTTTTCTACATTGATGAGACATGTGATATGGGATATTATAAATAACTGTACCCTAAGCCCTTATGGCTGCTCTTGGCGGCAACCGGTTCGCCATCGCTGCGAAATAATGAAGATGGGCTGGCGAGTTTGACTGCAAATAGGCAGGACCCGGCTATATCATCATTTCCCCGATGCAGCGGTGACCAGTTTAATGACCATAGGCTCCAATGAATTGATCCTGACGTTCTTGAGGATCATGGTTCGGCCGGCCGTTTCAAAAGTCAGCCCTTCAGGCCGCCAGGAACCGTCGCACTCCACTTCCACGTCGGTAACGAATTCGGAATCCTTCTGAACGGCGGCATTGACCTGGGCCCCAAGGAGCCAGTCGTACGTCGGACGCGGCGTCTTGCCGTCGCTGCGAACCAAGCCAAATCCATAGTCGTCGATCGTATGACCCGCCGGCAGTTTGATCCCCGTCTTGGGATCTGTCAGCACGTCCTTGAAACTTTCGTTGCCCGCCGCGAACTGGTAGGGCAGGATCTTCCAGTAGAAGCGGTATCTCATTGCTTCCTCGATGCACTTTCGCCACTGCTCAAGATGGCCGTCGTCGAATCCCTTGGCCGTGTTCACCTGCCACGCATGATAGAGGTTCCCCGCGTCGATGCCGAACTCCGTGTTCCACAACGGCCGACCAAAGTCGCCGTATTCGCCCATCGTCGCTTTGACCTGATATCCGGAGACCAGCATGCCCCAATTCACGGGCACGCCGTACGTGTGGATGTTCATGAAGTCAAAAAACTCCCTGCCGCCTTCCTCATACATCCCGCGAATAAACTCCTCCGGACCACCGGACGAGATCCCGCCGACCAAAACCCACGCGCGAGGGTTCCCCCGCTTGATCGCGGGATAAGCTGCCTTCAGCATCTGCGCATAACACCTTCCCCGTTCGAAGCTCGGATAGTTCGGCCGCTCGGCTCCAAAAATATCCGTGAACCCGGTGTCCATCTCGTTCCACAATTCCCAGAACCGCACGGATGGATATCGCCGGGCCATGAATTCCGCAAACTTCGCGAATCGTTCATATCCCGCCTGACGATTCGACCAGCTCACTCCCGGCGCGTTGCCGTGTATGATCAGGACCAGTTCAATCCCCTTCTTCTTCGCGCGTTCGACGACATCGTCGTAGCTCTTCAACCCACCCTCATCGTACACCCCGGGCCTATCCGTCTTTTCCACCGTATACCAGTACACCGTATGACGCACGAGTCGAATGCCGAGTTTCTTTGCCAGGTCAAATTGGTCGTCGCACGCCCCATGCATCCCCACGCCCAATTCCGTCCTGCCGTCGTAGACCCACAACTCATCCTTGGACCGGCGCCACGTCAGAACTTTTTTTTTAACGGCTTGACGAACCTCGCAATCTCCTTGTACTGCTCGTGCACAGACTCCCAGCCTTCCGAGGGATACGGCTTGCCAGCCAGCACACGGACCTCGCCCGAAGCCAACGTCATAAACATAACCCGCTTGCCGTTCTCCCACCGGCTGGGAACAATCTTCCCCGTCAGAGCGTCAGTCACCTCGCCAGAAGAGTCAAAAACAACCTTCACCTCGACAGGCTGCCCGTCGTAACTCAACGTGCGAACGGAGTTGATCACAAACAGCACCCGTTTGCCATTGCCTTCCAACATCCGCACATCCACCGAAGGCGCCGGTTGTCCCGACGACTTCAGAACGACCTCGCTTCGATTCTTCACGCCGCTCTGTTTTAGAAAACTCCGGAAGAACTGCTCAAAGGTGCTATCGACCCAGCAGATATCGCGAGCGATGTAGATCGTCTGAGGCGTCCGAACGATCGCGGGCTTTCCATCCGCGAATGTCCCAATCGCCTTGCCGTCTCCGATCGTCTCCAGATCCTCCCAATACAATTCATGCCGGCCATTGCACGACCAGTCATACTGCGTATCGGGGTTTCCGTAAATCGCACCCGACCCCGTGGCCGTGCCGTCGGCGAATTTGATCGGACGGCTCGACCATGTGTCCATCTTGATCTTCGCCGTGATCGGTTTGTCTTCCACCGTCCGCGCCTCGCGCGAAAACTCCATCGTTCCTGTCTTCTCACGCGCCTCGCGATGCATGCCCGTCACTTTCACGCCAAGCCACGGCAACGCACGATCGGCCCGAACCCGGGCGAACTCGTCCAACTCCCCGAACCTCGCGCTCGCCAGGACATGCCCGCCGTTTTCGTCCGCAAACTTCCTGATTCCTTCGATCACGTCTCCCGGCAAAGCCGCCGTCCCCGCCGCGATCAGCACGCGGTACTTCTTAAGCTCACCCTTTCGAATCATGTCTTCCGTAATGAACTCAAACGGCGTCTGGCTGCGATAGAGGAGCTCAACCAGCGTCGATTGATCCGCCGTCGGCGCGTAATCGCCCGGAAGCGCCAGACCCGTCGTCGTCGAATGCAGCACCGCCACCTGCGCCGCAGCCGGCTTCATTCCGCTCAACACCGGGGCCAGCTTCTGCATCTGTTTGGATATCTTGCCCATCTCATACGTCACAGGTGCGAACTTGTATCCCTTGTAGTGCAGCGTCCATTCCGGACCGTCCGCCCACATGAAGTCCCAGATACCGCTCACGCCCCGCGCGACCTGGTAATACCACCCGACCCGCCATTGCTCCGGCGTCGCGATTCCCCTTTCCTTGCACCACGAAAAATTCATCTCCGTATGCCAGACCGGCTTGCCCTGGGACATGCTGTAAAAGTAATCGCACTTCCACCGCCCGAGAAAATCGTCGTCCATGTGCGAATACAAATCCATGCCCAGCACATCCAAAAACGTGTTAACCCACAGCTCCGTGTTCGTCCCCGCGCCATAAGCATGCGACGAGTACAAATCGAACGGCACGATCTTCGACGTGATGATCTTGGACGCATCCACCTTCCGAAGAACATCCGCCTCCCACTTCCAGTAGGCCGCAAAATTCTCCTGCCGAAATCGCATCCAGTCCATCCAAATCGCCGAGTTCTCCACCGCCGTCTGCGTCGTCGGCGCCGACGAGGTCTTGTTGCTCATCTGATCGTACAAACCAAAGATGACGTTGGCATTGCGCGGCGCCGGCGCTTTGACTTCGCTAAAACTCTTGAACGCAGTTCCCCACGCCGTGTTCACAGCCTCTATTGTCTTGTATCGCCGCTCAAGCCAGCCATGAAACGCGGCGACGGTATGCGGGTTGTAATCAATGTCCGCGCTCAGGTTCGGTTCGTTCCACAAAATGTACCCAATGGTCGCCGGGTGCGGATTCAGCAGCTTGGCCATGAACGTCAGCCAGCGCTCCGCCTCTTTGCGAAATCCCGGATGGTCCAGGCACATGTCGATCCAGATTCCGTGACCGTCCGACCCGTCGTACTTCTTCGCGTGAACGTCCGGATACCGCTGCCAAAGCCACTCAGGCGTGTAGTGAAAGGAAAAGAGCCACAATACAGTCATGCCCTTCTTGTGCGCCTCATCCGCGAACTTCAACACCCCTTCGTAGGCCTTGGCGTTTTCTGCGTCCGACTTCTTCGGGTCATACTGATTCCATCCCAGATCGATCGACAGGCTGTTGACCCCGATCTTCTGCAGCGCACCATATTCCTCGACGGGAATATGAATCATCCCATGCGGAAAGTGCGGCGCACCGTCCAACAGAACATCCCGACCCTGAATCTTCATTCGATTGTCGGCCTGCAGAACGGTGGCGATACAGAGAACCAGAGCGGCGAGAGGAACCCGTGTCATAGAGATCTCCACAAATTGGAATATTCGCGATTCAAAGTCGACATAGTCTGATATGGCGTGATAATCGTCGCCATCGATGGTTCGACCAGCGACAAGCCTGCCATGTAGCGCTTCCGCAATTACTCATCGAATGCGGCTTGCACAAGACGTGCCCCGGGATACCATCCGATGCTCTCCGAACGCCTGAGCTCCTCCTTGGCCGACCGCCATCGAACGTGCCCATCAACGTACAAAATATTCCCGCCCTGTTCCCGGTGATTGTAGACATAGACCCAGCCAGCCCAGGGATTGGTAAAAGTCCCGGTCCCTATCGCTGTTCCTGAACTGAGCTGTGAAGTTTGCAGACTGGGCAGAAAGTATCCAAGATACGTAATCGAGGCGAAATTTCCATAGCTCACAACAGGCGGGGGGCCTGCAGGACAGTGAAATAGCCCTCGCGCGGAACCGTCGGTATCAAGTCCAATGTTGTCAAGCAATCGCTCGCGAGGGAAATACAGGGCCAGGCATCCATAACCTATAGGCTGGATCGGAGGACCCCAATCGTAGACAACTCGAGGATCCGAATGTCCAGGAGGGATGTATCCATAGTTATCATTTGTGTAGAACCCGAATCCAATTCCTATCTGATGGAAATTGGAGGCACACTTGGCCTTGACCGCGTTGGCCTTGGCTTCTTGAAGCGCGGGCAGCAGCATCGCGATCAACACCGCGATAATCGCCACGACGACCAGCAATTCAATCAGCGTAAACCCCCGCCCGTCATCGCGAGGCCTAACGGGCCGTGGCGATCTGGCGTCCGACACCATCGATTCTCGATTCAAGAGCTTCGCCGATCTCAAGCTTGTCTTCATAATATTCTCCTCATCTTCAACCAAAACCTCTCCTCACATTCGTCCTTATTCGTGTGATTCGTGTCTCTTTCTCTTCTCACGCCGATTCTCGCACGATCAACTCCACCGACAGATGAATATGAACCGGCGGCTTGACTTCGCGACGGATCAGCCGATGCACCAGCCTGCCCGCCTCGTACCCAATCCGTTCCTTCGGCTGGCGCATAGTCGTCAGCGACGGCTTTAAGAGTCGCGCCAGAAGCATATCGTCAAAACCCGTCGCGGCGATATCCTTCCCGATCACAAGATCTCGCTTCTTCACCGCCTCGTAGAGTCCCTGGGCCGCCATGTCATTCATACATATGATGCTGACCGGAAACTCAACGCGATCGAGGAACCGTTCCGCCGCTTGAAATCCCGGCAGCCAGTTCTTGCCCATTGGCCAGTACGTCGGATCGCTGTCGCTGACCTCCATGGGAATAGTGTAGCTCTCGATCAACGATCCAAACCCCGCCTCCATCATGGCATGACAATAACCGGCGTAACGGTCCTGGTTTGTCTTGTGCTCCAAGGGAAGACGAATGATATAGGCGGGACGATGATACTTCTCGATCAGGTAATGAGTCGCCTGGTAAATCCCCGCCGCGTTGTCCACCTCGACGGAGCTCGGCCAAACATTCCCGATCAGACGATCCACGCACACGATCGGAAAATCCCGCTTCACCAACCGTTCCAGGCTGCTCGCATAAGCTTCATTGGCGTAAGGCCAGACAATAACCCCGTCCACACCATAATGATCGATATGATTCAGAACCTCCAACGCCTCCTCGTGCCCCTTGGACGACAGAAAAATCTGGACGTCCAGACCCGCCTCCTCGGCGTACTGTTTGATTCCCTCGCGAATGCCGTTCAGCAAATCCGACGGCTCTGCCGCCCACACGCCCGCAATGGATACCTTCTCATTGGTCGCCTGTCGCCTTGTCGTATGAGCCCCACCGTCCTGAGTCGCCTTCACCACCGCGCCCCCCTGAGGCAGACGCTGAATCTCACCGTTATCCTCCAGCATCGCCAGCGTCTTTCGAATGGTCATCCGAGACACAGCATACGCCTTGGCCAGTTCCACCTCGGTGGGAAGTATCACGCCCGAGACAAACCGACCTTGTTTGATGTCAGCCTTGAGTTTGCCCGCCAGGCGATGCGCCTTGCTGTGATAAGTGATGGTCCCTGATGTTGCCATACCGGAAATGTACCATTTATGAACAACTGTGTCAAGCGAATTAAGACGGTTATGTATAAACCTGACGGCATGCGAAGGAATGTGCTGCAGTTGCCACAGACTCCCTAACTCATTTTCGTATAGTTGTTTGCAATAATCCAGCCGCGCCATTTGTAGACATTATTGTATAGTTTTCGTCCGATTTGCTCGTGCAGAGAGTCGCCTTCATCATATGTGGAAAGGAGATTGGCAGCGGGGTATGGGGCATTTTCCCGTCGTTTCCGTTGCCATACACCTTCAAAGAAACCCAGAGCGGATAATTCCGCGGGACGCAGCTTTTTCTGTTGTAACCGTTGTGGTCGGTGGCTAATTTTGATTTACCTTATTTCCAAAAGGAGCGAAGAATGGCTGAAAAGAAAACCACATTTGCCTTGTTCTTTGGAAACCGCGGATTTTTCCCCGCTTCCTTGATGGACCAGGCCCGCCAGGACCTGCCCAAAGCCCTCAAGAAACTCGGATACGACTCCATCATGATGCCCGCCGATGCCACGCGACATGGCGCGGTGGAAACGCCGGCCGAAGGGGCGCTCTATGCCGAGTTCCTCCGAAAGAATGCAGGCAAGTTCGACGGTGTCATCCTCTCGCTTCCGAATTTCGGCGATGAAACCGGCGCCGTGGCCGCCCTCAAGGTCGCCGGCGTTCCCATCCTCATCCAAGCCTTTCCCGACGACCTCGACAAAATGGCCCCCGCGGTCCGACGCGATTCCTTCTGTGGAAAATTCTCCATCATGGACGTCTTCTGCCAGAGCAACGTCAAATTCACCGCCCTCAAACCGCACACCGTCGCTCCCGACAGCCCGGACTTCGCCGCCAACGCGGATTACTTCGCTCGCGTCTGCCGAGTGGTCAAGGGCGTGAAGAACATGGTCGTCGGCGCGATCGGAGCTCGAACCAGCGCCTTTAAGACCGTGCGCATCGACGAACTGACGCTCCAGAAATACGGTATCACCATGGAAACCTTCGACCTGTCCTACGTCTTCGACCGAATGCGTCAGGTGAAGGAAAAAGCGGCGAAGGACAAACTCAAACATCTCAAGTCCCTGGCCGACTGGTCGACCGTCCCCGCCGCCGCGCAAGACAAGCTCTCGCGACTGGGCGTGGTCCTCGACCAACTGACGCAGGAATACAAACTCGACGCCCTCGCCGTTCGATGCTGGCTGGAAATGCAGCAACAACTGAAAATTTCTCCCTGTATCCTCCTGGGCGATATGAACCAGCGCGGCATCGCCTGCGCCTGCGAAGTCGACGTCGGAAATGCCATCGCCATGCACGCCCTGAAGCTCGCCTGCGGAAAACCCGCCGCCTGCCTCGATTGGAACAACAACTACGCCCAACAGGACGACAAGTGCATCCTCTTCCACTGCGGACCCGTCCCCATGTCGATGATGTGTGCCGGCGGAAAAGTGACGGAGCATGCTATCCTCGCCAACGCGGTCGGCAAAAACTGCTCCTGGGGCTGCAACGTCGGACGCATCGCTCCCACCCCGTTCACCTTCGCGAGTCTGACCACGATGAACGGACGGATCAACATGTACACCGGCCAAGGCCAGTTCACCGATGATCCCATCCCGTCGGAATTCTTCGGCTGCGCCGGTGTGGCCCAGATCCCCGATCTCCAGGACGTCCTGCTCTACGTGGGTCGCAATGGCCATCGGCATCACGTCAGCGTCTCGTCCGGACATGTGGCCGAGCCGGTCGCCGATGCCCTCGGCTACTATCTTGGTTTTGACGTCTGCATTCCGCAGAAAAAGTAAAGCGAAGGTTCAACATGGCAGCGAAAACTCCGGGTGTAACGATCGAGAGCGGCCCGCAGGATTGGCAGATCATCCAGCGCGACGAAAAGGATAAAGGTGCCTTCACCATTCGCGGTACCTGGCTGACCGCCGAAAAAGACTTTTCCATCCAGGCGCGACTGGTGGATGAACAAACCAATGCGCCCGCTGCCGCCCATCTCGATTGGCAGGACGCCAACCTCGACCTCGCCAAGTCCCAGTTCACCCTCACGCTCAAGGATATTCCCGCCGGCGGATTGTACCGACTCGAAACGCGACTTCGTCGTCCCTACGCCGGCGACAAGCGGGCCATGCGCGGCGACTGCATCCATCACCTCGGCGTCGGAGATATCTACATCGTCGCCGGTCAGAGCAACGCCTCGGGAACCGGCAAAGGTGCAGCCACCGACGGTCCCGAACTTGGCGTGCATCTGTTCGCCAACGATGAAAAATGGAAACTCGCCATCCACCCTCTCGAAGATGCCACCGGTACGCTCCATCCGGCGACCGTCACCGGCGTCTTCCACGGCCATAGCCCTTGGCTGGCGTTCGCCAAACGCGTCAAATCCAAGACGGGCATTCCCATCGGCCTGATTCCTACCGCACTCGGAGGCAGCCCGATCTCCATGTGGGTGAAGGACACAGGCGAACCCGCCGAACTCTTCGACAACATGATGGACATGGCCGACAAGGCCGGCGGACGTGTCGCGGGAATCCTCTGGCACCAGGGCGAATCGGAAACATGGGCGGGCCCAATCGAAAAATACCCCGAACGGTTCCGAGCCTTCGTGGACCTGTCCCGCAACAAACTCAACAATCCGCACCTGCCCGTTATCACCGGCCAGATCAATACCGTGCTCTCCAGCTCCGCCAGCGCGCGAGACTGGAGCCGCATCCGCGAAATTCAGCGCCGACTGCCCCACGAAATCTCCGGCGTCTATATGGCCGTGACTATCGATTGCCCGCTGTCCGATGAAATCCACAATAGCGCCGCCGCAAACATCATGGTCGGCGAACGCTATGCAGACTTGGCCCTGAAACACATTTACCACGTGCCCATACTGGCCGAGTTCCCGGAACCGACCCACGTTCGTTTCACCGATGCGTCTCGCCGGCAGGTCGAGATCACCTTCACGAATATGTCCGGTGATTGGACCCCCAACACAGGACAAAAATCATTCTCAGCGGAAGATGCCGAAGGTCCGATCGCTGTTGAGCAGGTGGAACTTGGCGAAGACCGGCGGATTCGACTTCAACTCGCCCGCCCAGCCAAGGCCAACCCCATCCTGCACGCGCTCTACGGATTAACCCCGGAAACTAACCTTCGCGACGACGGCGGCCGAATCTGCACCCCCTTCTCGCTACCCATCACAGACTGACAATCACCCCGCCGACTCCTGCACGCGTCTCTTTCCTCTCTTATTGTGACGCACGCTTCAGCATGCGTTCTTTCTCCTCCCGTAGGGGCACCCCATGTCGTACCCTCTTCCCTCCGTCATCATCCGACGCTACTTAAACGACACCGGAACTTGCACAAAATTCGGCACCGCCGGCAGTTCGCCATTCCGAGGGCAGAAGAACATCTCCAGGGTCATCGTCGCCGGCTGGAACACCATGATCTGCTGCGTCATGTGGTTGTACAGGTCGCCCTTCGGCTGTTCGCCCGGTTTCGCCCCGGTGTGGAACGACGCGATCTGCTTCACTTCGTCCACGGATACCACATCACCCTTCGACTTAAGCTGAGTCTTGAAACTGTTCCATCGCGGCTCGTTGATCCCGTACATGGCGAAGTTGTTCGTATTGCCCTCGAGCAAAAACGCGTTGACGACCGCCACAGCGTTCGGATACTCCCAGGAAATCCCCGGCTGCAGCTTCGAGCCGTCGGTGCGCAACGTTCGCTTTCCGCCCAAATTGTTCTCCAGAACCGCCGTCGTGTTCGCGTCACCCAACACGATCAAATGATTGAATGAATACGCCTTGGCCGAATCGCTCATATAATCCGCCACTCCCTGAAGCGTCTTCTGATTCTCCAGGGCATATCGAATGTCCATCGGGTACGATCGCTTCCCCGCCGACGAATAAGCAGCCCCCGTCGGCGCGTCGAGAATCGCCGCGAACACGCCCTCCTCATTGAACCCCGAAACGACTCCGACAAAACCAAGGTACCCGATCAGGCACA
>CAZLZE010000069.1:0-27795 GCA_964563935.1 uncultured Phycisphaerae bacterium
CTCCGAGCCGCCCTAACCGAGGAATTGGTGGAGGAAAACTGGGGATGAGTCAGTGATGTTCCTGGTTGAAATTGCGGTTGCCGTTGATATACTAGCTGAGTCGTTAAACGGCTTCCGCAGACGTCTGCGGAAGCCTGAAAAGTGTGTAAGGAAGATCGGCATGATCTGCCGGTCCTTTATAGTGGCGAGGAGTATATATGGCATCCACGCAGGGCATGACCACGTTTAATCTTGAACATCACCTCCGTCTTGGCGCCAATCATCTCGAGTCGCTCGTCGACGAGCAGGGGCGGACATATTTCAACATCTTTCTTACCAAGCCCGCTGAAGCGGTGTTCGATTGGCCTGACTATGTCGATCTGCCATCGCGATACCTTGAAGCCGCCGCCATGGTCGAACCCGCCCTGGGGCGAAAGGTGAGCACCATTCCAGCCTTGCGCAAATGGCTCTTCGGATTCTTCGAACCTGACGGTATGTGCTACCGTCCCAATACGCTCATCGCCAACTACTGGGCGGAACTCTTCGATCAGGCACGGCTGCTTTATATGCTCAATACCTGGGCGATGTACGATCCGTCTGACGCGGAAATTCCCGTTCGTCTCAAGAAGCTTTGCGAAGCCCTGTACAATAAGGCGACGTTCGAAAAAGATTACGCCTTCATCGAGAAGATCGGCGTTTACTTTGGCGGAACGCTCATTCGTCCGCTCGTGCAGTCCGGCCTGACGCTGAAGGACTCAAAGTGGATCGATTTTGCCGGCGCCATGACCCGCGGCATCCTGTTTAATTCCGAACACTACGCCGAAGACGGTAGCTTCGAGGGCCATCACCATGGCCACCTCGGTACCATGTCCGGCATGCTCGCTTACGCCGTCATCACCGGCGATCAGAAGATCAAGGACCGCATCGCGACGATCTATGACTGGTCGAGGTCCATCAGCACCGAATCCGGGTTCGTCCCCGAGGTCGCCAACCGAAAGGACGATCTGGTAATGTGCGAAAGCTGCACGCTGATGGATTACCTCGATGTGGCCCTGATTCTGGCCCGGCATGTGGATGCCCGATTCTGGGATATCGTTGAAAAATGCGCCCGAAATCATCTTGTCGAGGCGCAGATCACCGATGCCGAATGGCTGGCGGAAGATCCCAACGCTCGTGACGAGGAAGATATCATCCGAACCAATATCCGTCAGCGAGTCCGCGGCTCCTTTGCCGGATGGGCCGCTCCGCACGCCCAGCTTGGTGTCGGTGAAGAGCAGCAGCGGCACTGTTGGGTCAAGTCGGAGTGCCTGCGCCCGCGATACTGGGGTAAGATTCGCGCTCTGCAGAATTGCTGTGCCGGTGCCGGTATCCGCGCATTGCACATGGTCTGGTCCAATATCGCCACCTTCGACAACAACACTCTCAGCGTAAACATGCTGATGGATAAGAGCATCCCGCAGGCCCGGATCACGAGTTTCGTACCGTACCAGGGCCGGGCGAAGATTGATATTCTGCGTGACTGCAACGTCCGATTCCGAGTCTCACCGGCGGTGAAGGATGCCGAGGTTCGCGTGACTCGAAACGGCAACCCGGTCACACCGACACGGGACGGCGTGTTCCTCAACGTCGGCAAGTCGGCGGTAGGGGACGTCCTGGAGATCACTTTCCCCCAGCCGGTGCGATCGCAGGACTTCACTGTGGGAAACAAGGGCTTCCAGCAGTACAACTTCACCGCCGAATGGAAGGGCGATACGGTCGTCGCCATGAAGGCCGACCCGACTAACGCGACGACGGGCTTTTCGCATGTGATGAATGAGCGCGTTCCCGTCTGGTTCGGTCCCGACGCCCCGGGCCTCATGTACAAACGTGAAGCCTACCGTAAGGATCGGACGGACGTGACGCCCTCGAAGACGGTGATGGATAACGGCGTAATCGATTGGTTCCGGCTGAAGTAAAATCCAGATTCTGTGCTCAAAAATTCTCTTGACAGTGGATATAGATCGGTCTATATTGGGCCTGGTGAGGATAGAACGATCTATGCGGAAGACATCGATTATTCTGGAGATTGCCAGCAAGGCCAAAGCCTCGCGGGCGGCGGTCTATGCCGCTCTTAATGGGACGAAACCCTCCACCATCGGCGTCAGCCCAGAGAAAAGGGAGAAGATTCTAACTATAGCTAATGAGCTTGGTTATATAAGAAATGAACTGGCAAGGTCATTGGTTACAGGCAAGACCAACACTGTCGGTGTACTCGTCCATTCCCTCAAGAATCATTTCTTTACGGATTTCTTCAATTTCCTTGACGATGCATGTTATCGCGACGGGTATTCACTGTTCATTGCCAACAGCGAATTTGACGCGGATCGTGAAGCCCGTAATCTTCGAGCATTCATGGCCAAGAAGATTGATGCCCTGGTGATCGCGAGGGATCCAGCCCATCAGAATGATGACCTGCTGGCGAAGATGGCAAGTCAGGGGATTCCCATCATCACGCTTGGGGAACTGGGACGTGAGAATCTGACGTATCCGAACGTGGTATTCGACGAGGCGGAAGGCGATCGCCTGGCGGCAGAGCACTTGTGGTCGTTGGGACATCGGGAAATTGCGTATCTTGGCGCGGGGAAGATGCCCAGCAGTCTTCGGGCGATTCACGAGTTGAGGTGGGAGAAGTTCTCCGCAGCTTGGCGCAAGTTGAGCGGCGGGCCTGCTCCATTGCTGCACAATGTGATGGATGAGACGCTTGGTGGACATGAGCTGGCGGAAATGCTGGCGAAGATGGCGGGAGACAAACGTCCCACCGCCGTTGCCTGCAGCATGGACCGTCTGGCTATCAGTCTCATGTCGGCGCTGAAGGCGCATGGGCTTCGGGTACCGCAGGACATATCGGTGATCGGATACGACGACATAGACACGGCGGCCCAGGGCGCGGTTCCTCTGACGACCATTCGATTGTCCACCCAGAAGATGGCAATCGCAGTTTGGGAACTCCTGCGGAAAAGGCTCCATGGCGAAGGCGGATACGAATCGGCGGAATGTGTGGTGATCAAGCCGGAGCTGGTCGTGCGCGAGTCGACGGGAAAGAAGAGAGGCAGATAGGCAAGTAGGCAGTAGGAGAAGACCATGAAGAAGAGCTTCACTCTCATTGAGCTATTGGTGGTCGTGGCGATCATTTCCGTGCTGGTGGCCGTGCTGCTTCCGGCGCTGAGTCAGGCGCGGGATCAGGCGAAGGCGAATCAATGCCGATCCAATCTCCGGCAGATCGGGACATTTTGGATGTTGTACTGGAATGAAAACCACGACTATATTCCTCCGATGCAGACATGGTGGAACTGGGGTGGAACGTATGGTCCGAATCCAAGTGATATGTGGAATCTCGGAGTTGATTGGTTGCCGCCGGAACGGCGTCCGATGTACTTTCGAACGAATCAGGATTTTGCCTGGATCAATAATCCGCAATTGCTGATTTGTCCGAACGACAATCGGGATCAGATCGCCTGGAACCTACCTGAGCCGGCGTGGTGGCATGTTGGAACCAGTTATGCCAACAATCCGTACCTCGTCGGCATAAGCGGTGCCACTGAGCCATATAATTCGCGGTTTGTGACGGCGATTGAACAACCCAGCCGCTTAATCTTGCTCGGCGATACTCCCATGTTGATCAGGACGTCCCCTGTGGGAATTGCCGGTGGAAGCTGGCACGATTCGAGAGGCTTCAGCCGAAACAACATCCTATTCTTCGACGGCCATGCGGCGATTGTTCCGATTATCGGTTATGGCATTCCCGGTGACTTATATATCTGGAGAGAAAAGTTCTAGTCTTGGTTCTAAATTCTCCTTCGATCGTAAAGGCAAAAACAGAATGAAATTGTTGATGGTGATACTCTTTGCGGTGGCGAGTGCCTGGTCGATGGTCTGTGCCGATGAGGTTGCTTCCAAGCCGACGGTGGTCTGGATTGAGGCGGAAGATGCGGTTGAGCAGAACTTTAATCCTGGGCTTATGGTTATGGCGGACGCGGAAGGGAAGGGGGCGTCGGACGGGAAGTTTCTTAAGCTCCATAATTACATCGCTAAGGGTGAGAAGATTCATTACCATGCGGTGTATGAGTTCAGTGTTCCTGTAGAAGGTGAGTATCGGTTGTGGATGAGTTCGACGCCGCAGCATGGTGGGTGGGCGAGTCCGTTTTCGTACAAGTTGGACGACAGGCCCATTGTGAATCTGGCCGGCCGGCCGTGGGTTAGCGAACCGTACGGTGTCAAGCCGGAGGAATATTTCGGATGGTTTACAGCAGGGGATTTGAAACTAAAGGCGGGCAAGCATCGGATTCGGATTGATGTGCGAAAGACTCGCGATATGGATACGTTGTGCCTGGTCTTTTTCGACGCGATGTTTTTGACGACGGATAAATCGTTTGTGCCGGTGGGGAATCATCCAGGTTGTTCGCCGAAGCCGGAGTTGTCCCAGGTGCTCAAGACGACGTCGTATGCCGACTATATGGATCAGGCGTATCATTGGATATATCGCAAGAAGATGACGGCAACGCGTGAGATGTTGGGACCGGCGTCGGAGGCTGAGGTGATTCGCAAGATCATGGCCAGGCCGCTTCCGAAGGTCCAGGAGCGAAGTCGTCCGTCGCGGTTTGGCATGCACGGGATGGCGTCGCGGTTTATCGTGGCTGGGGAGAATAAGGAAAAGACGGCGATGGCGTATGAACTTCTAGCCAGGGCCGGTGTGGAGTCGTTTCGGACATGGGACAGTATGTGGTTTCAGTTGGGGGACGAGGTTACTCAGTTTACGGAGTTGGATTTTCAATTTGCCCAGGCCCAAAAGTACGGGCAGACATTCATGCTGATGGTGGGATATCCGCCGCGCAAGTATGCGCTGGTTCCGAAGCAGTTCACCGCGGTGAAGGCGATTCATGAGGACAAATATCGAGTGTATTTGCGGACTCTTTTTAATCGGTATAAAGATAAAGGAATGATTGAGTACGCGGAGTTGGGTAACGAGGTCGATGCGCCGGATGTATGGTGGCAGGACGCGACGCCGGAGATGTATGTTCGGGAGGCGCAGATTCTTCGCCAGGAGCTGATCAAGATCGATCCGAAGATTCGGATTCTCGCGTTCGGTGCGACGTATTCTCGTGATGAGCAAACCGGCGGACCCAAGGGTGGGCGGGCGTTTGTTCGCAAGTGTTTCGAGTTGGGAATCGATAAGTATGTGGATGCTTATTCGATGCATTATACATGGCCAGCAGAGCAGCGGGATTTCCCGGCTTTTTTTCGGCGTGAGATGGCCAAGCGCGGGAGCTCCAAGCCGCTGGTAAATAGTGAGGAGGCGTCTTCCAGTCAACCGTACGATGTATTGAAACTTTTGGGGAGAGACTTTTACCTGTATGGATTTGAACGTGTGGATTATTACCAGGCCCGCGACTGGTTTGAGGTTGGGAATTTAATTTATTCGGGGATGTTCGATTACGACTGGAATCCGAAGTTGCGGCTGCTGCCTTATGCGTTGTCGGTTGATGCGATGAAAAATCGAAAGCTCGTGGGAATGGCCGAGCCGGTGAAGGGAGTGGAGGCGTATGTGCTGGAATATGAAAAAGAGTTTGAAAATGGACAGGGGCCTGCGTATTCGATTGTGATGTGGAATAACGGCGGGGATGAAAAGATAAATCCGCTTACGGCGGGCGGGGCCGTGGTCCGATCCGGTACGAAGAGTGTGAATGGGTTATCTGGAATTCAATCTGTGTGGAATTGGCGCCTTGATCGGATTGAGATTGATTCAAAGAATCCGATGATAACGTTGGTCGAGGATCAGCCCGTCGTTGTTTTTGCTTCGACCTTGCCGGCGTGGAAGTTGATGACGCCGGAAGAGTGGATAAAGAAGTTGGCTGAGGTGGAGAAGCAGGAACAGCCGCTTTTGCCGACACGATAGGTAACATTACGCAGGGCGAATGATACCGGGAGGTAAACGATGAAACGAAAAAACGCATTTACGCTGATCGAGCTGCTGGTGGTGGTGGCGATTATCGCGGTACTGGTGGCGTTATTACTTCCGGCGCTGGCTCAGGCGCGTGAGGCGAGCAGGAAGATAACGTGCGCGAGCAATTTACGCCAGGTGGGAATGGCGATGCGATATTATGCGTCGGATGACCGTGATGAATTTCCGGCAGGGGCTTATCATGAAGGCTATCCTTCGATGACGACGTGGGATCGGGCGATACAGAAGTATACGAGCAATGCAATCGCAGCGGTTCCGAGTTCGAGCGATCCTGTGGATGTCACGGTAGAGGTGTTTGGATGTCCGTCGGACAATTTCACGAGAAGCTACGGCCGAAAACGAAGCTACAGTCAGATATTTTTCGCGTATTATCCGGGACAGTACAATTATCTTCAGCGGGTGCCCGTTTCGAAGTTTCCCAATCCGTCGGAAGACTACCTGGTTACGGAATGGCATGCGACAGACAATATTCGGCTGATGAACGGGTACCGGTGCATAATGAACTGGTGGTTGTACATCGCCGGAGAAGGGATGGCGATTTCTCCCATGAATGGACAATATCACGGGACTGGTATCAATTTCCTGTTTGTCGACGGGCATGCGGGTCTTCAGACGCCGGGGGATGCGTATGTGGGTTCACCCTGGACTCGGCATTGGAATTGGGAAAATTTGTAATCAATGGAAAGGCGGACGAGGAGATAAAGGCATGCGGCAATGGTGTGGATTGGTTTTGGTGTTGGTATGTTTAGCGGATGCGGTTGGGGTGAAGGTCGAGATTCAGACGGACGTAGCGGGGGTGGCGACGGACGATACGCTGCAGGATGTGCTGGCGACGATCAATAAGCCGTATCAGGGGTGTCTTCTGACAGGACTGGTGGATGGGGGCAGTCGCGATACGGTGAATCTGATCGGGGAAGGCAAACCGGGGAACGGGACGACGTTTTATAATTCCGATGGGCCGATTTTAGTCACATGGGATTTGGGGGCTCCGGAGCAGGGAAAGGCGGCGAGTCTGGAGACGCTTGCGGTGTGGATGTACGCGGGGAATGGGCGGAATTTCCATGGTCAGTGGTCGGTATCAAAAGACGGAAAGCAGTTTAGGGTCATTCCGGGGACGCTGGTGAAGAAGGAGTTTCCTGTGGGCAAAACCGTGACCCAATTGATGCATGCGATACGATATTCGTTTTCTCCGAACGAGGTGACGGGATTTCGTTACTTGCGGTTGGAGCTGCTCGGATTTCCCGGCCAGATCACGCAAATTCAGGAAGTGGACGGTGTGATCCGAAACGTCAAGCCCGCGAAGTACACTGAGATTCACACGACCATCCGACCTGTCGAAAAGAGTGCCATTTCCGAGCCGTATCCCGCTGATCAGACTATCACGCAACCCATGACAGTCCATCCCATCGAGTTGCGGGACACGAATCTGGTCTTGTCGGACCGGGGCAAGGTGGTGCTGAGCCTTACGCCGGTGTTCGCTCCCGCGAAGGGGTGGGTGTCGGTTGAGCGAAAAATATCTCCTAAGGAAGTGATGGGCAAGTGCAGACGTTCGGACGGTTTGATGCGAACGTGCCGTGCTGTGATCGATGTGGAGAATCGTCTCTCATTGCACGTGAGCGTGGAGCTTCCCAAAACGGCAAGCAAGGCCGTTGCCCTGAAGGAAACCGTGCTGAACTTCAGGGAAGGGGACATCCGGTTCGACGGGATTACATTCGGGAGCGGATGTGGTCCGATATTCGTGCCGAGGATCAAAGCGACGACTACTGACATCGGGCAACGAACACCGTATTTCATTTTCCCTTCAGCGAAAGAGAAGATCGAATTACAGATGTACATGCCGGACTGGTACAGTGTGATGGGGCGGACACATTTCTTCACACCGGCTGGGTTCGCGACGTGGAGCCTCTTTACGGCAGTGAAACCGGGCGAGACGCGGGCAGGGAAGTGGTATGACATTGAGGGGACTGTTCAGCCGGGGCAAAAGCTTAATTATCGGATGAACCTGGCGGTGTTCTCTGAGACGCCCCCGACCATTGGTCAGAAAGACATCGAAACGGCTGGGAAATTCAGCCCGCTAATCGGTATTGAGGCGGGCACAGGTAATCAGCAGGTCAGTGGGGCACCGCGAATTCTTCAGCGGGACAAGATGATATTCCTCGGGTTCAAACTGCCGCCGCCGGCGAAGGAGAAACCGGGCCATCAATTGCAGATAGAACCGACGTCAGACCCACGGCCGCTGCTGGACCGTTTCGCCAAGTCTGGCGTGGGGATTCTGACTCTGATGGCGGACTATCGCGACGTGTCACACGGAATTTCTTACAAGGGCGACTACCAGAAGTGTCCGCCGGGATTCCCGGACCTGCTGCGGCAGATTCGGGCTTTGGGCATGAAGGGTGTTGGATGGTTCTCGCCTCGCGGATTCCTTCAGAAGGATTGGGGGGCGATTCCAAAGGACAAGATCGTCGAGCAGCACCCGGACTGGTTCACGGCCGAGGCGCACTGGTTTGGTTACTATCGAACTGTGGACATCTTCAATCCTGCACCGAGCGAGTGGTGCGAAGCGAAGATGAAACAGGACCTGAAGAACTATTCTGACCTGATGGGCTTTGCCTATGACACATTTCCCTATGGGATATTGACGACAGGCCCGAAGACGGGAGTTACAGGCTGCCAGAGCGAGGCACAGTGGCTTAAGCGATTCTCGAACAGCATCTGGAGCTTTGGGAAGGACAAGGTGGTTATATCGAACGGCGGGCCTCCGGGGTATGACGAGTATCTCTATTACGATTACACCGTTTCCGAACATCCGTTGCTGATGTTTGTCAACGAAGTAGTGGCTGGAAAGATGCCATTCGGACACACGTATGTACCTTGGGAGCTGTTCGGGCAACTGTATTTCTGGTACCCTGTGATTGGCCACATGTATTACAACTTCTGCGATTACGATCAGGGCTTCGCGTGGGTGGGTCCAAGCTGGTTGGGGCTGGAACCCGGACAGATGGCGAAGGATTTCGATCGGGACGTGGCATCGCTCTGGTATATCATGGGCAGAGGGCGTCGGATTTATGGGGCCCAGATTGCTCCCATGGTTCGGCAGGTGGAGGCGAAAATGCCGGATGGGTCGATCGTAATGGTCGTGTGCAGTCTGTCGGAGAAGGCTGCGAATATCAGAGTCAGACCGCAGCGATTGGAGAAGAGAGCGTATAACGTGACGGCCGTCGTGGACACAGCGAAGGAACACGTTGATGTTGCAGGGATGCGGGTGGATCTGACGAAAGGAGAGGGCCTTGAAATACACGACTTGCCGCCGTTCTCGATGATTGTGTTTCGGCTTTCACCCGGGTAAAAATGGCCTTTTGTTTGGCAAGAGCGGGATGAAGATGGGCAAAGCATGAAACGGTCGGATTATCAGATTGGGGTTTATTATTTCCCCAATTATCATCTCGATGCGCGGAACCAGAAGGGGCATGGAAGCGGCTGGACCGAGTGGGAACTGATGAAGGCGGCCAAGCCACGGTTCGATGGCCACCAGCAGCCGCGAATCCCACTCTGGGGATACGAAGATGAGGCCGATCCACAGGTTTTTGCCCGGAAAATCACGGCTGCGGCGGATCACGGAGTCGACGCGTTCATCTTTGACTGGTACTGGTACAACGACGGGCCGTTTCTGCAACGAGGACTGGAGGAAGGCTTCCTGCAGGCCCCGAATAATCACCGACTGAAATTCGCGTTGATGTGGGCGAATCATGACTGGGTGGACATTCACCCATACACGTTGGGCGATCCGCATCGGCTCTTGTATCCGGGTACCGTTACACGCCAAACGTTCGGGACCGTCATGGATTACGTGATCGGGAACTACTTCCGACATCCGTCATACTGGATGGTGAATGGCTGCCCGTATTTTTCCGTCTATGAGCTTTTCCGGCTGATTGAAGGCTTGGGCGGCGTGGAAGCGGCGAGGTCTGCGATCCAGGAATTCCGGGCCAAGACGAAAGCGGCAGGATTTCGAGATCTGCATCTCAATGCGGTAACATGGGGCGTGCAGATCCTTCCCGGTGAGCGGATGGTGAAGAACCCGCGGGAACTGCTGGAGTGTCTGGGTTTTGACAGCGTGACTTCCTATGTGTGGATTCACCACACGTCACTAAAAGATTTTCCGGTGACTGAGTATTCCTACTGCGTGGAGGAAGCGGAAAAATACTGGAACAAGGCTTCTTCGGAATTCAGCCTGCCGTACTTTCCAAATGTAACCATGGGATGGGATTCGAGTCCGCGAGCGAGACAATGCGATCCATACGAGAACAAGGGATATCCCTTTATGTCCGTGATTACAAACAACACGCCCGCGCTGTTCGCCGACGCACTTGCGAGGGTGAAGCGATTTGCGGACGGCCAAAGGCACGCTCCCAAAGTCATCACCATCAATGCTTGGAACGAGTGGACGGAGGGAAGCTATCTTGAGCCGGATACTGCCAACGGAATGGGGTATCTGGAGGCGATTCGAGACGTGTTCAAGCCGTAGTCGCTAATTCGGAACATATGGGCAATCCGGTTCCTCAGCGAGAAAATCCCCGCAGGCGGCATAGGCTCGCGCCCGGCATCCCTGACAAAGGACTCGATATTCGCACCTGCCGCATTTACCCTTCAGCAGTTGTGGATCGCGGAGCGATTGAAAGACGCTGGCTGTCTGCCAAATATCAGCGAATGTCGTCTCACGGACGTTACCCGCCTTGACCGGCAAATATCCGCAGGGCTGGACATCGCCCGTGCGGGAGATGAAGCACACGGAAGATCCGGCGAGACAGCCGCGCGTTGCCGCCTGCATGCCGTGATGCTCCTTCGGCAGCGACAGTCCCTTTTGACGACATGTCGCGTGCATGATCCGGAAGAACTGAGGGGCGCACGTGGCCTTGATGTGGAGGCGATCTTTGAGCTCGATGGACTTCTCAAACAGCCACGCAAGAATCTCCTCCGATCGTTTCGGTGAAAGACGCTGATCGTCTGCAACTGTAGCCCCGCACCCGACGGGAACCAGCATGAACAGGTGAAACGCGTCGGCTCCCAAGGCAAGAACCAGCCTGATCAGGTCCTCTATCTCGCGTTCATTGTGGCGCGTAACCGTCATGTTGATCTGAAGTGACGCTCCCGCTCGTTTGAGTGCATCAAGGCCGGCAATGGCCTTGTCGAACGAGCCCGGCAGGCCTCGAAAGTCATCGTGCGTTGCCGCCACGGCCCCGTCAAGACTGATACTGACCCGCTGAATGTTAGCAGTCGCGATTTGGCGGGCGATCGTATCATCCACAAGCGTGCCGTTCGTTGCAAGGGCAACTCGCGTGAAGGTCTTGGTGCAGAAACCCGCAATGTCAAAGAAATCCGGACGAACCAGTGGTTCTCCACCGGTAAGAACAATGATCGGGTCGGCCGTGGCGCGAACATCGCGGGCAATGCCGAGAATCTCCTGTGTGTTCAGTTCGCCCGCGGCGAAATCTTCGGTGGCTGAGGCGCGGCAATGCCGGCAATGCAAGTTGCATCGAGCCGTTAGCTCCCAGAATATCAGGCGAAGAACGTGCTGCATCACGTGATTCCTATCTCCTCGTCCGTCAGGTAGCAGGCGGGGTCGCATGACCAGAGGTCGCCCGTTGCCGCCTCGGCTCGAACACGAAAATTACCGTTACAGACGTCAAGCCATTTGCACGCTCCGCATCGACCCTTCATATAGGGCTTGCGATTCTTCAGTGCCGACATAAGTGAATCGGACGTATCCGTCCAGATATCGCCGAAGGACCGCTCGCGGACGTTACCGAAGGAATGGTGCCGCCAGAATTGGTCGGCGTGGACGCTGCCGTCCCAACTGACGCAGCCGATCGCGATGCCGGAATTATTCCCGCCGTTCATCTTGAGAAGGTCGAGTACCTGCTCAGCCCTCGCGGGATCCTCTCGCAAAAGACGCATGTAAAGGTAGGGTCCGTCGCAGTGGTTATCCACGGTGAGCACCTCGACAGGATGGCCTGCGGCGTGAAGGTCATGCGTACGATCGATAATAAGATCAATGGCGGCACGGGTCTCCGCGTGAGACAGATCCTCTTCCATAAGCTTGGAACCTCGGCCGGCGTAGACCAGGTGATAAAAACAGATGCGGGGGATATTCTCTTGGCTGAGAAGATCAAAGATGCCCGGGATGTCCCGAACGTTTCTCCGGTTCATGGTGAACCGTAGTCCGACTTTGATACCAGCGTTCCGGCAGTTGCGGATGCCCTCCAGGGCGAGATCAAACGCGCCTTGGACCCCGCGGAAGCGGTCGTTGGTTTCCTGCAAGCCATCAAGACTGACCCCGACGTAAGAGAGTCCGAAATTCTTCAATTCCGTCGCGAGTTCGGGTGTGATGAGAGTTCCGTTTGTCGAGAGGACCGCGCGTAACCCGCGACGGCGGGCATGAGCGATCAGATCCAGGATGCGTGGGTGCATCAGCGGCTCCCCGCCGGAAAAAAGCAGCACGGGCACGCCGAAATCCGCGAGGCTGTCGATCAGCCGGATGCCTTCGTCGTATGTCAGCTCTCCGGCGTATTCGTGATCTCGCGATTGAGAGTAGCAGTGTACGCAGCGGAGATTACACCGCCGCCCGACGTTCCAGACGACCACAGGCTTTTTGTCCTGGGAGAACTGCAGGAGATGCGAAGGCAAGTCCCGCGATCTGCGCCCATAACGCAGGGGATCGGAGCACTCCACCGTGCCGCAATAAAGTTTCGATATTCCAATCATGACGAGCCTGCTCCGAATCTCCCCAGAAGAGCGGCAACAAGTCCGTTGATGGTATGCTCTGTGGCTTCGCTCGCGATGGTGATGCCTTCCTCGCGAGCGGCTTTTGTTGTCTCAGGCCCAATGCTGACATATGCGACCGTCTCAGGCAAGCATCCTAATTCGGCACGGACAATCGAAGCAAAATTGCGGACGGTAGACGAACTGGTGAAGGTGATGACGTCCACCTTCCGGTCGGCCAGGGCTTGTCGAACCTCGGACGTAAGCTCGCCGGGAAGCGTGCGATAGGCTTCGATGTCGGTTGCATGAGCCCCGGCGGATGTAAGCTTGGTTGGGAGTTCCTTTCCGGCAATGTCCGCGCGAGGCAGGAGGAATCGCTTGCCCTGAAGATTTTCCTCTTGCGACAATGCGTCAAAAATGGCCGCGGAGGTGAATTTCGCCGGGACGAGGTCCGGGTGAATGCCGCGAGATAAAAGACTGGCGGACGTGCCGGGGCCAATAGAGCAGACCTTGCACCCAGCCAGGCTCCGCGTGTCTCGTCCCTGGGAATCCAGCATATCAAAAAAACGACTCACGCCGTTGACGCTGGTGAAAATGATCCAGTCATATTCATCGAGGCGATTGACGCACGTCCGGAGCGGTTCAAGGTTGTCGGGCGGCGCGAATCGGATTGTATGGAAGGGCAGGACGTGGGCGCCGAGATCCGTTAGCCGCTCCGCCAGTTCACTGGATTGATCCTTCGATCGCGTGATGACGATAGTCTTTCCGAAAAGTGGCCGGCGCTCGAACCAATTGAGTTCCTGCCGTAATCGAACGACCTCACCGACGACGATGATACACGGCGGGGTCAGGTTCGCTTTCTGTACGCGATCCACAATTGTTGCGAGGGTCCCGTCGACCACCGTCTGGACGGGAAGCGTTCCCCATCGCACGAGTGCGGCGGGCGTATCGCCGGGCCGGCCTGCGTCGATGAGTTTCCGGGTGATCTGGGGAAGGTTCTTCACGCCCATGTAGAACACCAGAGTCCCGCTGGCGGCAAGGGCGTTCCAGTTGATGTCGCTTTGCTCCTTGGTCGGATCCTCATGCCCCGTGACCAATGTGAGGACGGAATTGCACCCGCGATGAGTTACGGGAATACCGGCATAGGCGGGGGCTGCCACACCTGCGGTGATCCCGGGCACCACCTCAAAGGAAATGCCCGCTGCATGGAGTGCCTGGGCTTCCTCGCCACCGCGGCCGAAGACGAAAGGATCGCCGCCCTTGAGTCGAACGACCATCTTGCCTTCCTTGGCCTTGGCGACGAGCAGTACGTTGATCTGATCCTGGGACATCGTGTGTTCGCCCGCCTGTTTGCCGACGTAGATGACTTCGGTGGTCGGCCGAGCACATACCAACAGATCGTTGCTGGCCAGATAGTCGTACACGATCACATCGGCTCGGGAAAGGCAGTCCTTGCCCCTGACCGTGATCAATCCGGGGTCGCCCGGACCTGCGCCGACAAGATAGACCTTTCCGCTGCTAGCCATGGTGCTCCTCTTTTTCCTGATGTCTGACGGCTTCGATGATGCGAGTTGCACCCTGTTGTATGAGATCGTTCGCGAGGTTCTCCGCGATCTTCTCCGCCTGCGCGGGAGGACCGGAGACGATGCCTTTCAGAAGCTCTTGCCCATCGGGTGAAATGACGTTTCCCGTGAGGGTTAACGTACCCGCTTCGATAGTCGCGTGAGCGCCGACCGGCACCTGGCATCCGCCGCCCAGACGCTGAAGGAATGTTCTTTCCGCGACGACGCAGAATTCGGTCTCAGGGCTGTGGATTGCCCTCAGCATGTTCGCCAAATCCTCATCGTCACTTCGGATTTCCACCGCCAGAGCCCCCTGGCCCGGTGCGGGAAGCATCTGGTCATCGCTAAAGACGTGCGAAACCACGTCCTGGCGTCCCAGCCGGACCAATCCCGCCAAGGCCAGAACCGCACTATGGACCACACCTTCCTTCACCTTTCGAATCCGCGTATCGACATTTCCACGGAGCGTCGCGATCTCAACGCCCGGGAACAATCTCCGCAACTGCGCGATGCGCCGTAGACTGCACATCCCAACGCGAGTCGCACGTGAGGAGTTCCGCAACTCGGCCGGACCCAGTCCGATCAGGGCATCGCGGGCATCCTCGCGGACGGGAACAGCTCCCAATCTCAGCCCCGGAGCCAATTCTGTCGGCAAATCCTTCAGACTGTGAACGGCAAAATCCACGCAGTGATTCAATATCGCGCGTTCCAGTTCCTCGGTAAAGAGTCCCTTGCCACCAACGCGGTCAAGCGATCGGTCGATGATGGCGTCACCCGTGGTCTTGATGGTGACGACTTCAATGGCGATATCGGGATAGTGGCGTCGGAGTTGGCTGATTACCCAGTCGGTCTGAATGCGGGCAAGCTGGCTGCCTCGCGTGGCCCCCCGGAGTGTCCTATTCGTGATCATGGGGGGCCTCCTTATCGAACCCGCATAAGTGCCGGAGAATCCGAACGTAGTCTTCCCCATGTCCGTTCTTGGCTGCGTCGCGAATGGCGTGTTTGGGAGCGGCAAGGATGCGATTGATGATGCGATGCATCGTGTGACGAATCTCATGCCTTGCGGATTCAGGCAAGGACGCCAACTCGTCCTTGGCGAATACCCTCGCTAGTTCAGACTCCCGAAGCTCGTCGGCGGCCTGTTCCATCCGGCGAATGAGCGTGCCGAAATTCTGCGCGCGGAACCATGCCGCGAACTCGCCCGTTTGCTCGTGAACGATAGATGTAGCCAATGTCAAACATTCCTGACGCCGGGCCAGATTCTCCGCCGCCACACCCTGAAGATCGTCGATATTGTACAAGTACACATTTTCCAACCGGCCGACGCTTTCCTCGATGTCACGCGGAACGGCGATGTCAATAAACAGCATGGGACGCGAACACCGGGCGGCAATCGCCTTGCGGACCGAGTTCGTTCGAATGACGCAGTGGGGGGCGTTTGTGGAGCTGACGACAATATCCGCCTTAGGCAGATAGTCGTCGAGCAAGTCATATTGAATCGCTTTTCCCCCGTACTTGTCGGCCAGGGCTTTGCCTCTGTCGGGTGAGCGGTTAAGAACGAGTATTCGCTTGACACCCTTTTCCCTAAGGTGCTGAAGGGTCAGTTCGCTGGTTTCTCCCGCTCCGACGATAAGGACTGTCTTGGCCGCCAGGTCGTTGAATATCTTCTCCGCGAAGTCCACCGCGACCGAGCTGACCGATACGTGTCCGCGGCAGATGGCAGTGTGGGTCTGGACATATTTGGCGACCTTGAGCGCCTTCTGGAAGAGAGGGTTCAGGACAGCCCCTGTCGTCCCTGCCTCTTGGGCGACCGCATATGCCCATTTCACCTGGCCGAGAATTTCACGCTCGCCGATGACCATGGAGTCCAAGCTTGAAGCCACGGAGAAAATGTGCTCCACTGCCGCGAGGTTCTCTTTGCGATACAGATGCTTCTCGAGATCATCCTGCTCATGCAAGTGCCCGGCCTGGGTGAAAATCAGGGCCAGGGAACCTTGGTAGTCGCGCAGTGAATTACCCGCTGCGTATAACTCGGTGCGATTGCACGTTGTGAGTAGCACAAACTCGGCATCCGGGATAAATCGCTTCAGGCACCGGAGCATTCTGGGAATATCGTTGGCCTTGAAGGATAGCTTTTCCCGAAGCTCCAGAGGAGCAGTGCGAAAACTCGTGCCGATGACGGTCAGGTTCATCCGCCACCTCCCGAGTACCTCGCCATGGTCAGGTTGTGCATGGTTTGGGTGAAAAGGTTCACCCCGAAGAAGGTGAACAGAATTCCGCAGAACCCAACGATGGTGATGATCGCGATCTTTCTTCCATGATGGCGGGCACTCACCTTCAGATAAAAGAGCACGGCATAAATGAACCAGGTGAGAACGGTGGCGATAATTTTCGGATCCGTCAGCCACCTTGTGCCCCAGCGGTTAAGGTGCGTGAGCAGAATACCCAGACCGATAGAAACAGTGAACACGACGAAGGCGAAGGCGATCTGCCCCGACATCAGACGGTCCAGGGTCTCCAAGGCCGGGAGTTTTCGAAAGAGCGGACCAAACCGCTTCTGCTTCAGATTCCGATCCTGGAGAAGATAGCTGACTCCAAGTACGCACGCCAGTGTAAAAGATGCGTAGCCAACCAGCGCCGCCAGAATGTGGAC
This sequence comes from uncultured Phycisphaerae bacterium, assembly GCA_964563935.1. GTDB lineage: Bacteria > Planctomycetota > Phycisphaerae > JAAYCJ01 > JAAYCJ01 > JBAZZQ01. The sequence goes on from CAZLZE010000069.1 coordinate 16,952, forward strand.
ATTCAGCCAGATGCTTCGCATGTGCGGGTCCAGATGGGGAGTTGCCCGAGAATGCAGGACGGCGATAAAAAGAAGGACCGTTACATAAGGAATAAGGATGACGGACAGATTGCGCGTGTCGTATCGTATCGCATTGACGAGGTAGACGATCGTGATGACAAACGTGTAGAAAGCGACCACTTCGAATTGGCTGATGACGGGTAGAAGTCCTGAGTTGAACCAGCGGACGGCCAAGCCAATACCCAAGGTTCCGGCCGCAAGAAACAGCAACTGCAGCCCACGCCTCTCCCACAGATCCGTGCTCCGCACAAAGGAAACGACGGAAACCACAGAGGCCAGCACGTACGTTCCTAACGACAAGATAAAAAACGCAAATTCCAGGGTCATGAATAAACTGCTTACCCAGCCTACCCGGAGTGTCGTCAAGCCAACTTGCCCGAGTGTAACAAATGTGTTCTTAAAAAGTAACTAGTGATATAATTATACACTCAATTGGCGCAAGATGTCGAGACAGGGCTCAGATTCGATGCGACAAAAATGAAAATACCGGGAGAAACATGTCTGTAGAGAGAGCATTTTCAGGCTCATCGCCATCCTTTCTCCAAATGATGGGGTCGCTGTGGTTTGCTGTGGTGTTGATCGTTCTTCTACTTGTCGCGATGGCCTCTGCCACGGTTTTTGAGGTCATGCACGGTACAGAACAGACGTTGATCCATTTTTACGGGGCTTGGTGGTTCGGTGGGCTGTTGTTCCTGCTGGGAATCAATGTGTTCTGTTCCCTGGTTGTTCGGTATCCCTTTTCGCGAAGGCAGATCGGATTTGTTGTGACGCACGCCTCCATTCTACTGGTTCTTCTGGGAGCATTTATTACGAGGCAGTTTGGGATCGATGGCCAGGTAACGATCCTGGAAGGACAGACGGCGAAAGAATTTGACGTTCGGCAGGAGGTTATAGCGGCCGTAAATCGATCTGAGCACCAAAGTTCCATGGTCCAACTCGATCCTGCCTTAACCGGCAGTCTGCTGGCTGTGGATCACCCCCCGGTTGCCCAGATGCAACTGGGCAAGGTTGATGTTCGCACTCTAAAGTTTGTGCCTGACAGCAATAGCGTGCCTCGAGTGGTAGACGACAATCCGACCTCCAGACCGGCTGTGGAAGTATCGCTTTCCGAAGACGGCAGGAGCAATCCTGTGTGGGTACTGGCGAATCCGGGACCCGAGATGGAATCCGATATTATCCGATTTTGTACCGCTGCGAATCGAACGGAGTTGGATCGCCTGTTGGCACGAGGCACCGCAACCAAGCCTGCATCAATCGGATTTATTAAAATAGCTTATCAAAAATTGGTATACGAGATTTCTGTTGATGAATCGTTCAAGGTACCCATGAAGATCGGACAGACGGGACTAACGGTGCGAACACTTCGGTACATGCCCCATGCCACGGTCGGTGCGGACAAGCGGGTGACGAATGCGTCGGAGGAACCGATCAATCCTGCGATCGAGGTGGAGATTGCGGGTCCGGGGGTGAACGAAAAACGATTGTGCTTCTCCCAATTTCCTGAATTTTCGTCCATGCACCAGAAGAAGAACGCGATACCTGGACTCTCCGTCGTATTTGTCCGTCCGACGGGCGTGGAACCGGCGCTGCCGATCGAGGTGATCGGTGGTCCTGGAAAGGACCTGTACGTACGGTTTTCCAATGGCGGGGTTTCCTCCGGTTGGAAGCAAGTCACCCTCGGCACCCCGATCGACACGCCCTGGGCTGGACAGAAGTTTGCTGTTCTTCGACGATTTGAACGGGCGAGGATGGATTGGGGCGTGGTCCCTGTATCTCCCACCCGCAAAGATCGTCGCCCTGCCTTGCTGCTGGAGGTTAAGACGTCTCACACGACGCAAGAATTGTGGCTTCAGAAGGATATGCCGCGATCAGTCGTTCTTGACGGTTGCCAGTACGAATTTATCTATAGCAACAAGGTTATTCCCTTGGGATTTGATCTCACCCTCGATGAATTTCAAGTCGGCTACTATCCTGGAGGAAGTCATCCGCGATCGTTCGAGAGCAGAATTACTATCACGGACCCTGCGACGGGTAAGTCGCTGTCCCGAGTGATCAGCATGAACAATCCAGTGACTTTCAAAGGGTATTCGTTTTATCAGTCGAGCTATCAGCGAGGCGACGGGCGGGATGCCAGCGTGTTGAGCGTCGCGTGGGACCCGGGCAAGCCCGTCGTGTTTACGGGGTACATCACGATGATGATTGGTGTGTTGCTCGTGGGCGTGGCACGGTTCGGAAAGAAGGGGGCGGTGGAATGACTCACTTGTTCACCGTGATTGTCCTCACCGTGGTGGCTGGGATGCCCGGTCGGCAGGGCGCCGTGCCGGACAAACTCGATCTGACGAAAGTGCGGGCGATTGCCGTTCAGCATGATGGGCGTTGGATGCCTCTGGACACGTTGGCTCGGGACATGGTCGGCTCGGTGACGGGCGATGAAGATTTCCGGAAATGTGATCCTGTTCTGATGTTCCTGGCCTGGACGTTTGCTCCAGAGGTGTGGAAAGGTCAGCCCCTGGTTAGGATCCACAATCGACAGCTGCGCAAGATACTTGAGCTACCAGCCGACCGGGAGTATTTCTCGTACGAGGAGCTTTCTCATCATGAGCCATTGAATCGCCTGATTGATGCCGCGATGGAGCGTCGGGGCGGTCAGAAGCCCGATCCATTGGAGACGAAGATTGCGGAGATCGACAAGAAGCTTGGCGTTCTGAGCGACATTTTTGCGGGGCGGGTGATCAAGATTGTTCCAAATACTGACGAACCCTACGGGCCGTGGAAGGCCTTGGCGATCTCCTCGGAAGAAGCCAAGTCGGGCGTAACGGACCCGCTCAAGCGGGCATGGGTGCACCTGGGGCGGACATTTCTCGACAATGATCCGCAAGCCTTCTCGCAGGCCGTCGATACGTTCATTTTCTCACTGGCATCGCTGCCTTCCGCCTACCGGCCTGATCCGAAGCTTATCGCAAGCGAGGTCCGCTACAATCGGGGACATTTTTTCCGCCTGGCATGGATTGTCTTGCTGGTCGGCGTGTTTCTTGGTTTGGCGGGAACCGTGCTGCGGCGAAAATGGATTGGTGCTGGAGCGTTTGTCGGGTTGGCGGTGGGGTTGGGCTTGCTCAGCTTTGGTCTGCGCCTGCGGTCGCTGCTGTGTCTGAGTTGGGGGGCGGCTGGGTTTGCCCTTCTCTCCATGCTCACGCGATCCAGTCCGCTCGTGTCGCTGACTTTATCTGTTTTGGGCGCGGTGGCGCTGATCCTGGCCGACTGCCTGCCCATCGATCATTTTATCCGTCCGATTGCCCCCGTGTTGCTGGATACCGTTTGGATGTCAATTCATGTTCCTGTCATCATGATTTCGTATTCCGTGTTGACGTTGGCCGTGCTCATCGCCCATGCGCAATTGATCGTTATGGCGATCGCCCCGGGACGCCAAACGTGGATCGGCAAACTTGACAGGCTTCATTACGGGTATGTGTATGCAGGCTCATTTCTCCTGCTGGCTGGGATCATCACGGGCAGTATGTGGGCAGCGTCGTCCTGGGGACGGTATTGGGGATGGGACCCGAAGGAGGTCTGGTCGCTGGTGGCACTGTTGGGTTACGTGGCGATTCTGCACGTCCGCATTGACCGAACGAAGATTCCCGCCTGGGCCTATATGGTGGCGGGGGTGTTGGGCTTGGCTGTTCTCTTCGCCATCGCTTTCCGGCTGGCTCCGTTCTCCATTACAAAAGCCTTTGCCCTCACCATGACTGCCGGGGCGATGGTGCTTTTTGTGACTGCTCGTGGTACTTTCGCCACCGCTCTCAAGAGCATTGTGGCTTTCTGGATGATCATCATGACGTATGTAGGCGTCAACTATGTCTTGGGCATCGGGCTTCACAGCTATGCCTTTGGGACTGGCGCTGTTGTGCGTTATTTGCTTCAAATCGGCGGAATTGACCTATTATTAGTCGGACTTTGCTCTGCCATCTATCTCGGTCGTCGTTCTGCTCATGCGACATAAGTTCTTATCATCTCGCTGGAAGCTTTGAAATCTGTTGCGAGTTCCTTACTTCTAGAATTACAATACAGCTTTAGGTTTTCACCGGGAGACACAGATTCAGCATGAGACGAGTGGCATTTATCTACAGCCTGTTGATACTCGCCACATATGGCACCATCTTCATTATTGACTTGGCATCTCTGAGGTTTCCTGTACTGGGGCAATGCGGGACTGTCCTGTGGTTCTTCTCGTATCTGTTCCTGATCATTTTTGGTTTCAGATCGCTTGGGCAGATTGTGAGAAATATTGGCTTGGCGGAATCTTGGCCGATCTACAGCCGGGTCAGAAGATACTGGCCCATCGGACTGATTACGCCCCTGGTACTTGCGTTCTGGTTCTACATCGTGTTCCAGAACATTCCCCTGGAAAAGAGCGTCAGCTACGAGAGCACACAGCAGATTAACCGAACGCTGAAGTCGTTAGCCACACCGCCCGACTTCGGATTTCGAAAGGCGGTGTTTCTTGGTTATTCTGCTCGTCAGTTTTTTCTCCCTGCCATCCCAAGCATCCTCATGGGTCGAAGCATCGTTGCGTTGAACCTGGGCGGCAGTCTGTATTTTCTGCTTGGGCTTCTGATTTTCGCCTCGGGAATCCTGACCTGCTTCAGTGATCGCCGGCAGGGGGATATCGTCTGCGGGATCGTGCTGGCTTTGATGTTTCATATCTACTGGGTCAACTATCAACTATTCTATTTCGAGCAGAGCATCTATCCATTTTCTCTAGCCATGATCTTGTGCGGGTTGTTCCTGCATTATCTTAAGTCGCCGACGCTGGAAATCATCGGGCTTATGGCTTTGGTGATTCAGTACTTGATCTTCTCCTACACGCCCAGCCTGGCCGTGGTCGCCCTGGCGTTGCCCGTCCTTGTTTTGACGGGTCTTAAGATGGAGTCTCGGAAGAGCCGTCGGATTCTGATCATGATATTGGTGGCGATGTCGATCGTCAGTGTGTTGATATCGTTTGGCGTACGCCAGGACGTTCGTGTCGCGGGTACGAAGGACTCGGTCACGACAGCCTCCGTTTGGCCACGGCTCTGCGATACCGTGGAGCATCTGCTCTTTGTCACCAAGGGACGTCCGATGGTCAGTCCCGTTGTGAACTTGGTCTTTCTCTTCATTTTGTTCTCCTCGATGTTTCTGGTGCATGGCTGGCGGATGCTGGCGCTGACGCTCTGGGTGCTGGCGACGTTGGCGGCCGGTGTGTTTATGCGGGGATGGTATCTGCCCGAGGTGGAGTTCGCCCTCCATCGCGGAATAGTGGCCTTTCCCGTCGTGCTTGTCATGGGTGTGTGGATCGTACTCCGGCGTGGAGCATTACTCAGAGCCGGGCATTTGCTGATCTTCTTTCTCTTCGTGTTTCTGAGCGGGGTATATTATCAGCGGGTATTCCTGAAGACCAATGGGTTCGAATTGCGTGGAAAACATGTCCATTTCGTGGAATGGTTCCGCAAGAACTGCGGGAACGAAATTCGCGAGGCACATGGCCGGGGAGACAAGCCATCCCTCTTTTACTTCACTACCTCGCTGACGGGTTGGTACTGCTATTGGAACCTGAACGATATCATGGAGTACTTCATCGTCAACGCGCGAAGCCTTCCGCTGGACCGTTCGAGTGATGTATCTTCCGACGATCGGATCGCCCGGTTTGTCTGTACGACGCGTGCGGATATGCAGTCTGACAAATATGCTCTGCTGGCGAGTCGGATGACAAGGCTTGGGACGTTCAGATATAAGAACGATCCGCCAATCGAAGTGTGGCAGGTCAAGCAGGGGCCGTAGCGAATCTAGTTCTTTCGTTTCTCCGGGTGGTGGTAATGCCGGAAGAGTCTCTCGGCGTCTTCACTATGACAGGTGGTGCACAGTTTTGCCGCGACGTCAGGGCGGAGCCGACGGGTTGGCGTGCGATTGGTCGTTACCGTGTCATGAGGGAGATGGCACGTTGTACAGGTGATGGGCGTGAGGTTCATCGCTTTCAGGGCGTCTTCCGGATGCGTGACAATCGTAGGTTGCGTGCATGATCCCTCGGGGCCGTGGCAGTAGAGGCAAGAACTGTTGTCACTCGCAGGGGCATCGGCGGGGGACTCTGCAACTGCTGACAGGGGGGTAGTGCTCGTTCGAAGGGCGATCCGCAGTGAAAAGGCGACAGCCGCGTAGCCAGTTGCGAGAACCAGTAGCATCAGCAAAAATGCGTAAATCCGCAAGAGGGCTCCTTTGGGTCCTGACGATCGGGGTGGGGGAGTGCTCCTATGCATGGGTTGTCGCCTCCGAGCGGGTCCTGGTCTCACTCGACGCCATGTCGGAATGCAGATCCTCCAGCATGGCCGCGTGCGATTCCGCCAGTTTCTCTACGGGCGTGTTTCCGGTAACCATCGCCGGTGAGAAAGGGAAAACGTTCGGAAACAGGATCACTCGCACCATATGGATCAGCCCAATGTGCAGGACAGCCAGAAATGCTTCCAATGAGTGTATGAGGAAGCAGACGCGGATAATCGGTTCGGGCAAGAGTTGTCTGGCGTGTGAGAGGTGTCCCATCACCAGTCCGGTCGTTCCCAGAACGATCATACCCCAGAAGAACCCGAAGTACTCAAATTTCTCCTCCGGGCTGAATCGTCCCCCCTTGGGGCGTGTTGTCCTCAAGAAGAGCAAGTAGCCCGCCAAATGAAGCACGTGTCGGCAATCGCCGAGAGTCATGACCAAGGGAAGATTGAAGAACGTCCGGAGCAGTCCCTGGTCTGTGCGGCGGTTTTCCCTGAGAATATGGATCGCAAGATACACGAGATGATAGACGAAACCGGCAAGAAGGATCGCTCCCAATGATCGGTGTGTCTGGCGAAGCACCCGCAATCCGCCGATCTGATCGACAATCCGGCTGGCCCATCCTTGTCCGTTCAGCATCATGGCGAATCCGGTAACCGCGAGTACGGAAAAAGCGACAAAAAGTATCCAGTGCTGGACTCGCTGGTGGATGGTGAACCGTCGGAGGCGTCGTCGGCTTTCCGGATGGGCCTGCAATTCTTCCGCGAGGCGGAGGTGTTCAAAATAGTGTGGGTCGCGGCGTAGTAGTACAACCTGCAACAATTCCAAAACAGTGAGGATAAGTGACGGCACGAAAGTGATCGCGATGATCGCGGCGAACAGGCAGACGATGAAGAATTCGATGCCTCGGCTGGGGAGTGCCTCTGAGGGAACTGCAGCCGACGCGACGGCGGGAGACAATACAAGAAGCACTCCGATGAGCATCGCGAAGACGAACCTATGGATACCTTTGTGCTGGTTCATATGTATTAGTACTGCCATGCGGAATATCATACCTCAGATAGCCGGATAACGCAAAATGGCGTCGTCGTCCTCAAGTGAATTCCAAACTCAATCCACAAATCTTGAAAACGGACCCGATTTTTGGTCATCATCCGGAATATCATAAAGTAAGTTCGATTCAAGCCGCAAGTGCTGAAATCCACGCAAGGGAATCGGCGGAACCTTCTTTTGGTGGACAAAGATGGTACGTAATGTTGTGAGCGTGATAGTGGTGGTTATGGTATGTATTGCCGGTTGCAGCCGGTTGGGCGAACCGGTATGGATTCGCGATGGTTCCGCCCTGACTTGGCCATCGCGTGATGCCCTCCGAATTGGGTATCTTGGCCGTATTGCTTCTGAGAACGATCTTCGCCCCGACAAGCCGCTGTATGGACTGATTCTCTTGAGGTAACACGCCATTGAGCTTTCCGATCCAAGAGATATTGGTGTTTTTGGGAATCGTGTGTATGTGACCGATCCTGGATTGGGAGGAGCTGTGGTGTTTGATCTGGACACCCGCAGGACGTCATACATCGAGGGAATACCTGGACGCTCCTTTGCCTACCCGAGCCACTTGGCTGTCAGCGATGATCACCTGTTTGTCACGGACACGATCGAACAATGTGTCCGGGTGTTCGATCATGATGGTATCTATCAAGGCACATGGGGTCAGGGGCGGCTTCGACGGCCGGCGGGCGTGTGCTGGTGTCCCCAGAATAATCGGCTCTACGTCGTGGATATGGCTGATCATTGCGTGGTGGCGTTCGATTGGCGCGGAAAGGAAGTCCTACGGTTCGGACGCCATGGCGAAGGATCCGACGAGCTTAGTTTCCCTCTCTGGGTGCGATATCATGACAAACTGGGGCTGTTGGTATCGGACTCGGTCAACGCGAGAATCCAGCGTTTCACCACGGATGGGAAATTTGTGGCCGCCTTTGGTCAGGTGGGGTCTCAGGCGGAAAGGTGTGCCTTGCCGCAAGGTTTCGACGTCGACAGCACGGGACACGTCTATGTGGCTGATAGCAGGGAGGGAAGGCTCCGCGTGTTTGATCCTGCGGGACGGTTTCTTTTCACCGTCGGTTCGGAAGGAGATGGTCCGGGGCAGTTTCGGCAGCCCGGGGGAGTCTTTATAGACGGCGAGAATCGCCTCTGGGTGGCCGATACGGAAAATGAGCGACTTGAGGTCTTCCGGCTCTATCCTTGAGGCAGCATATGGTGTCAATCCAGTATGATCTTCTCCGGATCGTAGCGGATTGGCATCTGTTTGTATTCCTTCTGCGTCCACAAGGCGAGATAGCGTGCGTTGGGGAACGCCGCCGCCACTGCATCAATAATCCTCAGGCAATCCGGTCGATCCTTACCGTGGATCATGGTGTAGATTTGCCACGGCCAGTCGGCATAGGCAATCCGCTGATAACAGTGGCTGACTTGCGGATGATCGGCCGCATGTTGGCCGAACGCAACCAATTGAGCTTCCGGCACCTGCCATGCGCACATCACGTTCTGCATGACCTTGAATTTCTGAAAATCCCAGATAACCCCGAGTCGCCTCAGGATACGCCGCTGCTTGAGGGTTCTGGCTGCCTCCAAGAGTTCCTTTTCAGTAAAATGGGGCTGTTGCGCCATCGCATCGAATGGACGCTCGACAAGAGGCAGATCATTTTGCAGTACATCGATTGCGTGAACAAGTATCTCATTGGATAAACTGAGCCCTGGGTGGGTTGCCTCTTCCCATTCCGGCCGGCTGTCATGGTGGAACAGTGTTCTAAACGAGATCTTAAAGGATCGGACGGTATCGAACCGGCGGATGGAAACGCGGAGGCTTTTCTGAAGCTCATCGATGATTGTCTCCAGCGATGGTCCCATCACCGGACAAATAAGAGTAAACCAAATGTTGAACGCCGCTCCTGTTCGCAGGAAATCGTGCGAGACGAATGGGCATTTCGCGATTGACTCGCCTAGTTCGTCGGCTTGGTCCGTCTCGGCCGCGACAGCCAGCAGGCTCGACCTGTACCCGATTCTATGGTTATTCCATAGCCCTCGAATGAATCGAATAAGTCCTGACTCTTTCCAGGTCCGCAGCCGTATGAGCAGTTGGTCTTCCGACAAATCCACCTCGCGGGCGATAGGCTCCCATGGCCGAGGTAGGAGGGGGACGTCGTCCAGGAAAGAGGCTATCTTCTCTTCCTCCGGAGTCAACGGAATGCGTTTGCTGTTATTCTCTCGATTCGGCATCATATGTGTTTTCTCATGTCTAATTGTGATCGGCAAAACCTCCAAGGCAAGGAAAATTGTCAATTTCCGTGGCAGGCGGAATAGTGCCGTTCCCACGGTTGTGTCATAGGATAGTGCACAAGATTCGTCAACCCGATATGTCTACCGCAGAAGAAAAGAATAGGCACAGCTGGGGCGCGGACGAAGTATAATAATGTTGCCCGGTGGTGTAGCTGGGTATGGTTATATGGGAATTATCGACAAATCTCTTCGGCTGGAGAATACATGCGTACGAAGCATGAGTGGCAGGAGTTTTTCGATGGATATGCGCCGCTTTACATGGGGGAGTGTTTTACCAAGAATACGGCGGCGGAAGTGGATTTCTTGGTTGAGGAAATGAGAGTTTCAGCCGGCAGTTCGATCTTGGATATTGGGTGTGGAACGGGCCGACACTCGGTGGCCTTGGCCAAACGAGGGTTCCGGATGACGGGAGTGGATATTTCGGCGGGGATGCTTGCGGAAGCAAAAAAGGCGGCCGGGGAGGCGGATGTCGAAGTGGAGTGGATTCAGTGTGATGCGACGCAGTTCCATTCCGAAAAGATGTATGACGCGGCCATCTGTTTGTGTGAAGGGTCTTTCGGGCTGCTTTCCGTCCAGGACGATCCGCTCGAACACGACCTGGCGATTCTACGGAACGTATGCAGGGCGCTGAAGCCCGGCGGGCCATTTGTCTTGACGGCTTTGAACGCCTGTCGAATGATCAGGCAATATCAGCAAAAGGACGTGGAAGCAGGCAAGTTCGATCCGATGACATTGGTGGTGAGGGAGTGTATAGAATGGGAGACGCCGGAGGGCAAAAAGAGCTTTCGTAGTCGGGAACGGGGATTTGTGGCGACGGAGTTGGCAATTCTGTTGAAACAAGCCGGATTGGCGGTAAGACACATCTGGGGTGGAACGGCCGGCAACTGGGGACGCCGACCGCTGGATCTTGACGAGTTTGAAATCATGGTGGTGGCGGAAAAGCCGAAGTAACCGGTGATCACATGGAAGTGGAGGGCGGTGTGACCGCAAGTGCGCACGTCGGAGCAAGAGTGCATCGCTTGTCGGGTCACGGTACCGTCGCTGTACTGACGGCGATCATAACGACGGGACATCAAATAACTTACCCCCGAAATTCCGACTGGGCCCTGCTGGACTCGAACCAGCGACCCGGTGATTATGAGTCACCTGCTCTAACC
>CAZLZE010000070.1:0-27214 GCA_964563935.1 uncultured Phycisphaerae bacterium
GGGTGGCGGCTGGGGCGGCGGGCGGTGTCCTGGAAACCATTCTCGAGCGTTTGGCCGAGTTTATGGAAAAGGCACAGCGGCTCCGCCGAAAGGTCGTCGGCGCCATGATTTATCCGATCGCGGTCATCACTTTCTCCGCTGGTATCGTTGGATTCATCATGGTCGTCGTTGTTCCCAAGTTCCAGCAGATCTTCAAGGACTTCGGTACGACCCTTCCCGTGCCGACCCAGATCCTGATTAAGGTCAGTGACTGGATGGCCAACGGAATGCCTCCGGGATGGTTGATCCTTATGTGTACGCCCGTTGTGATCTGGCTGATCTTGAAACTGGTCAAGCAGTCGGAAGCAGGCAAATACGTGCTGGACATGACAAAACTCCGCATTCCGATTATGGGAAAAATCATCAGCAAGACAGCCATTGCCCGGTTCACCCGTACCCTCGGCACGTTGATCAACGCGGGCGTGCCCATTCTCGAAGCCATCAACATCACAAAAGACACGACAGGCAACGAAGTATTCTCCCGCGCGCTGACGGGTGTCCACGATTCAATTCGTGAGGGTGAAACGTTCGCCGAGCCCTTGAAGGCGTCGCGATGTGTCGATGCCCTGGTCGTCAACATGGTGGACGTTGGTGAGGAAACCGGTGATCTGGACAAAATGCTTCTGAAAGTCGCCGACAACTACGACGAGGAAGTCGAGACCCTGGTCAGCTCGCTGGTCAGTCTGCTCGAACCGGTCCTCGTCATCTTCCTCGGTCTGATCGTCGGATCGATCGTCGTCGCCTTGTTCTTGCCCCTCGTCAAACTGATCAGCTCGGTTTCCGGCAGCGGCAAGTAAAAGGAGTCCAATCCCGCCTGTCTGGAGTTCTGGCGTTTGGACGTTCCTTCCCGCGTCATCTACAGACCCGGCGGGCATTTCCTTTCTGCCTATGGCGACGAACGGCTGGGCGATACCACCGGCAACCTCTTCTGCTGCGGATCAGCCAAGCGAGACAACGGCGAAGAACGATTTGCCGATATCAGCGAACCCAAATCGCTCCTCGATTTCATCAACGAACGCACCCCTCGCCTCTTCGTGCTCTATGAAAAAATTCTCAACGGCGCCTGCCGCGACCGTAACACGCAGGACGCCTGGAAAAACGCCGCCAAATGGCGCGTGCCCGGGTCTATGGAGTTCATGAAGCATCTTTACGACCTTGGCTGTGTAAATTACTTCGTAACAGGTGCTGTCATTTACGAAAACGGCGGCATGTACGAAGAAGTTCAAGCCATCGGGTTCGAAATTGGCTCCGGAAAGATCATCGAAGCCCTGAAAGGCTCGTCCTGGGATAAAAAACTCCCCAAAGACGAAGTCATTCAGAGTCTTCTCCGAGAATTGTCGGTTGCCCCCGAAAACGTGCTCGTGATCGGCGACGGCCGATCGGAAATCAAGGCCGGCGTCGATCTCGGATGCGTCACGATGAGCCGCCTGCCTGCGGAAGCCAAGCGCCAACGCGAGTTGCACGTCGGGTTCGGAACCAATCTCATTCTCAAAGATTTTACCAGCCCGGATCTCTACGCGATGATCTACAAAGAAGGCTAGCGTTCTGTCTCTCACGTATTGGTGTATGTCATCCTGAGCGAAGCGAAGGATCTGGAGTCTACCGCGCAGTACACAGTCCTCGCGACGGTGCGGCCAGATGTTTCGCTTCGCTCAACATGACATCTGTCCTTTTGTGTGAAACGGAGCACTAGTTGACGTGTTTGGGTTCTGATTCATTGAGAACCGGGCAAACCGCCGCAGCCGACGGGCTTGGCGGAGATTATCTTCTGGAACTAGACGTATCCTATTTGGATTTTGGTCAATCGGTTCTCAATGCCTCGTTCAGGGCTGCCCTTGCCAGCAGTCGGGTCGAATCGAGTGTCGGTAATGGACAATCGTTCGGATTGACGATCAGCGGAATCTCAGTGCACCCCAATACGACCGCGTCGCAGCCTTGATCCTTCATCCGCTGAATCACGGTGTTGAAATAGAGGCGGGACTTTTCCGGAAAAACTCCGTTCACCAGTTCCGAAAATATGATCCGGTCGATTTGTTCACGCTCCGCTTCGTCGGGTATCCGGCACTCAATTCCGTGTCGTTTCAGGATGGAAGGATAGACTGGCCCGGTCATCAGGTACTTGGTTCCGGTGACGGCAAGAGTCTTGAATCCTTGCGATTTGGCCTGACGCGCGACCGCCTCGGCAATATGTAGCCAGGGAATGGGGGACACTTCTGCCACAAGATCAAATGCCTGGTGGATGGTGTTGTCGGGGCAAATAGCGAACTGAGCTCCGATATCTGCGAGCTTCTTTGCCGAAGACAACATCAAGGCGGCGACTTTGGACCAGTTTTGAGAACGGATGTGAACCATGTACTGGCCAAGGGGGTGCGTATGCATGGATACTTCAGGATGCATATGCTCACCCATGAGCGACGGCGATTCCTTGCACAGTGTCCGATAGCACAAGGCCGCCCCTTCCGCACTGCACGCTACAATCCCAACATGTCTTGCCATGGTCTCTCCTGCAGTTCAAACTTCTATTCTGTCAAAGGTTCTCATGAACAGGATTTTGCTGCCGGTAAGGCCAAAAGTCAATAGTTCAAGGGTCTGACTCCTCCTGAATCCTTTCTCAACTGCATATCGCGGACAAGCCCTCCGTCTTGGATAAGGCCCCGGAGGTGAACGAGGAAGAGCCAGAAAGAGTGTCTGCTTGACTTTGCCCCCCGCTTTGGCTATTCTCACACTCGTATTCTTTTCTATTCGAGAAGAAGGTGCGATCATGTTGGATATCGATACCAATGGGGCATTGCTGGAAGCATCCCGCGCGATTAACAGCTCCCTTGATCTGAGAACCACGCTGCAGACAGTGGCCGAACAGGCGGCCGCGGTTATGCAGGCGGAGGCCGCCAGCGTCCTGGTCCTCGATCATCGAACCAACAAACTCGTGTTCAAAGCCGTCTTTGGCCAAAAAGAAGAGGAACTGATCGATCAGCAGTTCGACGGCAATCTCGGTATTGCCGGCAAGGTCGCTGCCTCCCGTCAACCCTGTATAGTGGGCGATATGGCCTCAGATCGCAACTTCTTTGGCGGATTCGACGACAAACTCCAATTCAAAACGCGAAACATGATCTGTGCGCCCATGATCCATCAGAATAAAGTCGTCGGCGTGATCGAGGTCCTCAATTGCCGGAATAAAACCGGATTCGGCCCCCGCGATATGGACATGGCTCAGATCTTCGCCAACCTGGCGGCATTGGGAATGGTCAACGCTCAGCGGTTCGAGGGGCTCAAACGTCAGAACGAAGGCCTTAAGATCTCCGAAAGCGAGATGTGCAAGTGCATTATCGGGGCGGAGACCAGCCTCAAGAACGTCATGGCCCTGGTCAACAAGGTGGCCTACACCAATGCCACTGTCCTTCTGCTCGGAGAGACCGGCACGGGCAAGGAACTCATCGCCCGCACCATCCATCAGCAGAGCCCGCGGATGGAACATCCCTTCATCGCGATCAACTGCGCCGCTATTCCCGAAGGATTGCTCGAAAGTGAACTCTTCGGCCATGAGAAGGGGGCCTTCACCGGCGCCGTCGGACAAAAGCCCGGACGCTTCGAACTCGCCGACGGTGGAACCATCTTCCTCGACGAAGTCGGCGAACTCAGTCCCGCCATCCAGGTCAAACTCCTCCGCGTGCTCCAGGAAAAGGAATTTACTCGCGTGGGCGGAACCCGGACGATGAGCACCGATGTCCGCATCATCGCCGCCACCCATCGCGACCTCAAGCAAATGATGCACGACGGGCGGTTCCGCGAGGATTTGTATTACCGCCTCAACGTCTTTCCCATTAATCTGCCCCCGCTGCGCGAACGGCGGGAAGATATCCCCGAACTCGTTCGCTACAGCATCGGACGGGTCGCCGCTGATCTGAAGGTGTCTGCGACGGATGTGACCGCGGAAACCATGCAGCTTCTGGTCTCCTACCCCTGGCCGGGAAACATCCGCGAATTGCAGAACGTCATGGAACGGGCCGTGCTGCTTTCCTGTGGAAAGGCCATTACGCCCGAGGAATTGCCCAGGGAAATCACCGGGCAGGCGGAAGTTCGACCCATGCCCCAGACGACGGCGGGCCTGAGCCTCCCTGAGCAGGAAAAACTCCTGTGCCTCCAGGCCCTCGAGCGCAACAAGTGGAACCAGAGCAAAGCCGCCCGCGAACTCGGGATCTCCCGCGATCACCTTCGCTATCGGATCAAAAAATTCGGCCTGAAAAACGAATAGCCTCTTCCTGCAGGGCGGGTGCTATGCACCCATCATCTTTTCTTCATCCCGCCATTCGTTGTTTCACCAAATCCCGAAATCGCCCCATAAAAAACACGGCCTCGCCATTCCCGAGGCCGCGCCATATCTCTTCAATCCAAAATCGGAAATCGCCTTACGGTCCCGGTTTGGTCCACCAGTTCGGATCCTTCAGGTAGCGGTCGATCACAATGGCCACCGCCACACCGTCACCCGTTGCCGTCGCCAACTGCATCCCCGCGCCCACCCGGCAGTCGCCCGCCACGAAAACGCCCGGTACCGACGTGCGGAAATACCACGGCTCGCACTTGACGAATCCCTGCTCGTCCAGGGGAACCGAATCCTTCAGAAATCCCGTATTGGGCTTGGTCCCGATGAAAATGAACACGCCGTCGCACTTGATCAGACCTTCATGCCCGTCCTTGACGTGCTTGGTCTTGACGTATTCCACCCGGTCCTTGCCCTCGATGCTCGTCAGGACCGTGTCCAGCACGAGCTGGATCTTTCCCGTCTGCACCGTTTGATGGAGTTCCTCCACCAGGATCTGCTCAGCCCGGAATTCCTCGCGCCGGTGTACAAGGTACGCCTTCTGTACGTATTTTGAAAGGTGCAGCACTTCCTGAATCGCCGTGTTTCCTCCGCCGACCGCCACTACCGTCTTGTTCTGGAAGAACGGGGCGTCGCACGTCCCGCAGTAGCTGACTCCCGTTCCCGCCTGGCGGAACCGGTCCTCGCCCGGAATTCCCAGCTTGCGGTAATCGCTTCCCGGCGTGAGCACGACGACACGCGTGCTGATCTTCTCCGTCCCGTTGATCTCGACGCTGATCATTCCATTCGGCTGCTGCGCCATCGACGTCACCGCCGCGAGCTGACGGATCTCCGCTCCGAACGTCCGGCACTGCTCCTCCATCGTCGCCACCAGTTGGGCTCCGCTGATTCGGAGAAATCCCGGGTAGTTCTCGATCCGGTCCGTATTGTTGATCTGCCCGCCGGGGATCATCTTGTCCAATACAATTGTCTTATGCCGGTCTCTTGCGGCGTAGATCGCGCAGGCAAGCCCTGCCGGACCTGCCCCGACGATAACAACATCATAAACTTGCGACATGAAGCCTGCTCCTTGGTAATTCGTTATTTGTCTCCGGTACCGACGTCTGATTTGTCGGTCCATCGTTGATCGGCGGCATCTCAGTATCCGATTCTGCCGGCTTGGCCTTGGTCAGCTTCAGCGTGACGACGATCATATCCATCCATACCCGAATGATATCTTCATTCTTCTGAGGCCCCGTGATCAGGACGGCCAGCGATGAACCGTCGGGAAGAAAATACAAACGCATGATCAATACGTTGATATCCCGCGGCGCCTGAAACATCAGCTTCACATCGAGACTCCTGAACCCGAGTGGGCTGTCCGGACGTTCATCCAAATTGAGTTTGAGCTTCGGCATGGATGGAACATAATGATTAATGATACGGCCCAGCTCGCTCTCCGTTGTCGGCTGAATGGGCAGAAGATCCACGTAAAAGACCCCAAATCCCTCTTGTCCGGGCACCGCGAATTTCCAGCCGCCGAACATTCCCTGGCTCAACCGCGAACGCGGAATCGACTCCCATCGAGAGGGGATCTTTATCGCGAACTCACCCGCCGGGGTCGATAGCTTGACCGGCTGGTCCAGGTCCAAGCCAAATTGGCGATTCTTAACCCGCGTGACATGGTAGGCGAAGACAATACAGCCAGCCAGAATGATCGCCAGCAGCAGGACCGCCAGTCCCGGAATCGCCTTACGCGTTTGTGATAATACCGTCCACATAGACCAAAAATAATAAGGCCCATAGCGCCATTATTCAACGTCAAAGCCTCCCCTAACCGAAATTTCGCATTCCGTATGGCCCCGTCCGTACTTATAATGGTTTCCATGGATTCTACGGTTTATCGAATTCTGGACGCCAACCTCAACCGGGCTCGCGAAGGGCTCCGGGTGATCGAGGAATACCTGCGCTTCATCCGCCAGGACCCCCGCGGCTCCTGGATGCTCAAGCAGTGGCGCCACGAGTTCCGCTGGATGACCGACAAACTCGGTATCCGCCAGCTTCTCGATGCCCGGGCCGCCGATAGCGACGTCGGACGCGATCTTCAGAGCCCTTCGCAGACTGCCAAGCAGGATCCCCAAGCCATTACCGCCGCCGGGGTCAAACGCCTCCAGGAAGCCCTGCGGGTAATCGAAGAATATGCCTCCGCCGTGGACCCGGAAGTAAGCACGCGGGCGGGAAAAATGCGATTCGAGGTCTACCAGTTCGAGCGGGAACTGTTTCTGACCAGCCCTCGCGCTCGGTTCGAACCCGTTCGGCTATACCTGCTCATCGGGACGGATTTCTGCCCCGCCGAGAAGATGCCAGACCTGGCTGCCCGGCTGCTCGATGCTGGCGTCGACTGCCTCCAATTGCGCGAGAAAAAACTCAAGGATGGCGAGTTCTGCCGGCTGGCAGAAACCCTTGCGCAGCTCTGTCGATCCAGGAGCAAGATCTTCATCGTCAATGATCGTCCTGACATCGCCCGAGCGGTGGGGGCCGACGGTGTCCACGTGGGCCAGGACGATCTGCCTGTCGATATCGTCCGTCAGATCCTCGGCTCGGATCGTATTATCGGAGTCAGTACGCACAACATGGCCCAGCTTGACCAAGCTATCAGCGAAAATCCATCCTACATTGCCATTGGACCCGCCTTTGCCACGACCACCAAACCCCACGAACCGGTGGCCGGTCCGCAATACATCACGCCCGCCGTCCAGAGACTTCGCGACGCGGGCATTCCCGAGGTGGTCATCGGCGGAATCACTCCAGATAACCTGCCGACTCTCCAGGCGCAGGGCATCACCCGTATCGCCCTCTGCGGAGCCATCCTCTCCGCTCCCGATCCTGTGGCCGCCGCGAGACAATTTGCCTCGTTCCTCACCATGCCTTCTGGTACACGCGAAACACCTTGATGCCCATTGTAATCTGAATATTCCACCAAAAGTAATTAAGTATCGTATTCGGTAATAACTTGAAATTGCCGAAACTTCGGTCTTAATGTCCATTGTTCCAGGGGGGATATGAAGCCGCCGTCTTCTCTTTTCCCCGGCTCCGCCAGCCAGTGAGATCGGTATCGTTAATGAAGCAACTTACAGCTCCGAGTCTTCTTCCAGCAGAACTTCCCTCCCTCGGGTTATTGCGAGGGGGGAACCGACGAAACAATCCGGCCCTCGAATGTGCATGATCCTCCGAACCCCAGATCGCCACGTCGCTCCGCGCCTCGCGATGACCGGAAAACGAGGGTGCTTCTTTATTCATGCTTTTCGCAATAGCTCCCAGCGTTAGTTGGGGGACCCCTTCTCTTCAATGTGGCGCATGCGTTCCTGCGTGCGATTCTTCTCTTCTGTTGTAGATGACATGAGCGGAGGCGGTCTCCGAGGTGGATCCATTATAATCGTCCACAGGAAGGCCCCGGTGGGGCATTCGATGTTGGCGCCCAAGCGCCGGAAAGGAGACCGCTGTGCTCACGAACAAGGATATCCTGCTGACCGTGGATTATCATGACGAAAATCTCATGATCCGCCGCCTGGGCGGCGCGAATATGTCGTCGAGGAACTCCCGAACGTCGATCTCAGCGAGGATCGGGAAAACTCAAACATAACTGGTTTCATAACCTCCCCAACGAGCCGCGACCGTGAGGGAGCGGGTGTCTCTCCAAGTTATGAAACCAGTTCTCATGACTTGGCAGGGCGAGCGGATCAGCTACACTTTTACAAAATCACACGCGTAAAACCACGGGACTTCAACCCTCGCCATCTCCCATCGTCGCGGGTTGATGCCCCGAATCGCGATCTTGACTCGCACTTTTCGGCCCGCCTCGTCCTGCAATTCCACCTTCACAAACTCGCCTTCGCGCTGTGCGCCCTTGGCGTTGAGACGCAAGGCCAGACCCTTCTCGGTGATCAAAATCGGCTTGGTGACGAGGAGGTGTCCCTCAAACGATTCCCGTGAGAAATTCCAGCCGATCTTCGGCGCCAGGTATCCATACCGGTCCCGGCACAGTTCCGCTGCTCATGCGTTCCGGATGCAAAATAGTGTATTTTTGGTGCGCTTTTGGTGCGCTACACTAATCTTCGTCTTCCTCTTCGGCTTCCTTATTCTTCTTCGGATAGTAGGCGGACAGCCACTTGACGATACCTCTGGCCAACCCTTCCGCCTTCTTATCCACACCCAAGCCGACTGTTTTGCCGGTCCGTCCGATCACGTTACCGTAGGCCAGAACGTTGTTGGTTGCCTTGTCCACCAGTTGGACCCTGGCCACCACCTGCTCCAGGGGGCCCAGCACATTGTCCGTCATGTCCGCTGTCTCGTAATGGATGACAGCCACGTTAATTACCAGCGTCTTGCCCCGCGTATCGTTCGGCAGCTTGGATTCCACGATGTTCTTTTCAAATTCAGTGGGGAACAGGTTGAAAAAATCGGGAGGAACATTTGAGCCGTACTCATTGGTCACTTTGCCCAAAACAAACTGCGTGTACGGTGCCAGTACTTTCTGCTTTTTGGATTGGGCAAGGCGTTTTTCCTCCCAATATGCGCCCTTGGGGCCCAGCGTTTTTTCCGCGCCTTCCCCGATAATCCGACCCATGCATCCCGAGCACATAATCATTGCCAGTCCCGCCAGAGCTATCCGTTTTTTCATGGCATCTCCTTTTTCTATAGCGTTGACCAATCCTTGTGCACCTCATGTACGTGTGGGATTATTATAGTACCTCTTTTGTTTGTCGTCTAATCGAAATCGGGTCATGCGTTCCGAACTTTTTGGTTGAATAAATATAGATTTTATGGTAGATTTGCTGGTAGATAAATCTATGGAAGCGTAGGTGAAGCATGGCCGAAGCGACAAGTCTGGGTAAGAAGGGGTATCGATGGGTACAGGAGGTTCTTCGTGAACGGATCCTGAAGGGGGAGTGGTCGTCCGGGTATAAGCTTCCTTCGGATAAGGAATTATGCGAAGAATTTTGTTTGAACCGGTTGACGGTCAATAAGAGTCTGGTGAATCTCGCGGCTGAGGGGCTGATTGTTCGGCGGAAGGGGCAGGGGACGTTTGTGGTGGATCGAACGCAGCGGACCAATCATCTGCGGCATCTGGTGAAGTTCATCTCTCCCCAATCGGCGGGCGGAGAAGTGCCGGTTCGGCATGGTGTTTTGGAGGGGATGCATGAGGTATTGACGCGAGGGAGCTACCATGTGGGCGTTGATTTCTATCGGAACGTTCAAGAGGAACTGGAGCTTATTCGTCGCAACAAGGATGAATACCATGCCGGGTTTGTGATCTGGTGCGAGCCGGACGAGCGGCTGATGATGGAGTTGGAGCGTCTTCGCGAGGGAGGGTATCCCTTTGTTCTGGTGGATGGTTACTTTCCACGGCTTGATGCGGATTATGTGATTACCGACAACATGAAGGGCTCGCTGGCGGTGGTGGATCATCTGGTTCGGAACGGGCATCGACATATTACGTACGTTACCCGCGCGGTGGACCGGGCCAGCTTGAAGGATCGCCAGGCGGGGTTTCATCAGGGGTTGGTCGCTCACGATCTTCCTATTTGGGACAACAGCGTGATCAAGTTGAGGAACGCGGGTCTGTCGGCCTTGGCGGAGGTCGGTCCGGCCATGGACGATTTGCTGGCGGATTCCTCGCGGCCGACGGCGATCTATTTTTGCAACGATGATCTGGCGCTGGCTGCGATAGAGCATTTGCGAGCAAAGGGTGTTCGCGTTCCGGAAGATATTTCCGTGGTCGGGTTCGACAACTGCGATCGCTCAGCCTACGGTCCGTCGCCGCTAACGACGGTGGCTCAGGATTGGTTCGAGATGGGCAAGGTGGCGGCTGAGATTCTGGCGGACAGAATTGGCGGGAAAGGTCCGGTTCGTCCGGCCCAGGTATTGCTCAGGCCTGAATTGGTGGAACGTAGCTCGGTCTGTACGAGGAACACGATATGAAATCGAGACGCGGATTTACTCTCATTGAATTGCTGGTGGTTGTGGCGATTATTTCGGTGCTGGTGGCCTTGCTGTTGCCGGCATTGGCCCAGGCAAGGGACAAGGCGAAGAGATTAACCTGCGCCAATAATCTACGCCAGCAAGGGACAGCGTTTGCCATGTATGCCGATGAAGAGAATGGTGGGAGGTTTCCAGAATATTGGATACCGGTGGGAAACAGTGGCTCTTACTGGTGTTATCCGTGGCATGGAAACCTGGTTATCCCGCTTGTCTACCCCCGGTATGTCAAAGTCAAAGACATCTTCTATTGTCCGTACAATAAAGTATATAATAAAAACTTCCTGCCCGATCCGGACAAGATAGTTCCTAGTCAAACGATCTTCTGGACGTACTTTATGAATGCCGACGGTCGAAAGGTCTTTGAAATCGAGACCGAGCATGGGGCGTATATGCATGCGTTGGTTTGGGACCTATCATATCCGAGTTGGGGCGATGGGAGCTTTATCAATCACTGGGATGGTGTCCACGTTCTTTATACGGATCTTCATGTGCTCTGGTGGCCCAGAAACGTAGGCGGATATATTGGAGAGTACTGGTAATGCGAATACCGCCTTGGATCTTCATGTTCAGTGGGTAGAGCGTGGGGATGGTGTCTATTGGAGTTTTGGAGATTAGGACTGGTTTGGCGACAGAGATAAGATGGTGCGTCACGACGCACCCTACCAAAGAGAAGATCAGAGGGCACGGTGCGGCCGTGCCCCTCAAGAGAGGGACAAGGTTGTCCTCCAGAGCAGGACGAGTGAAATCCGGAGTCGATGATGATTTCAAAAGTGGTGTTGTGCAGCATTCTTTTTTTTATGTGCATATCCGTTAATGCGGTGGCTGCTGAAATTAGCCTCGATGATTTTGAGGACGGGAGCGATGCGGGGTGGAATGTGGTGGGGCATGGGTCGTTTTTGGGGCAGTACCACAAGTCGGCAGTGTCACCGGGGCGCGAGAGCGCGTTTGCCTTGCGGCTGTCGCGGGACTCGCTGGATGGATGGTGCGGCGTGGGGATCAGTTTTGGTAATTTGAAACTGGCCCGATGCGAGGCGATTCGCGTGGCGGTGAGAAATGCCAAGGGCGTCGAGGGTGTGCTGGTGGATATTCACTGCTCCGACGGATCGCGGTGGTGGTATAAGGCGCCGGTGGACGCGAAAGGCGGCTGGACGCTGATCGAGGCGAGACCGGAGCATTTTTTCGCCATTGAGAATCCGAAGAAACTCGCGAAGCCGGATTTGCGCAAGGCGGGGACGCTGTGGCTGGTTATGGACAAGATTCAGGGAAAATCTTCCGCGCCGTTGATGATGGATATTGACGATGTGGCGCTGGTGGGCGAGTCGGTCGTTTCCGGTCAATCGGGTGCGGGACGGTCGTCCGCGGCGGTTGTTCAGAAGCCCACGTGGAAGGCGTCGAAGGTGAAGATAGGCGTGGTTGACGCGGACGCATTTCTGGCTTCGGCGCCGAAGGTGAATTTGGCAGAGGCGTTGGTGAAGACGCTCACGGCATCGGGCGCTTTGGCGGAATTGATCAAGCCCGAGGACGTTGGCGCGAGGTTGGACGGGCGGCAGATCGATCTTCTGGTCTGGTCGGGACCGGCGTTTGCGGTTGGTGACGAGAAGCGAGTGCTGTCGCATCTGAAGGCAGGGCGTTCGTTCTGGTATATTGGTGCGGCCCCGATGTTTTCCGGGCCGATGGAGAAGCGGGAAGGGAAATGGCAAGTGGTGAAGGGTTGGCAGGCGGACCCGGAACTTGGTCGCATTCTGGAGACGTGGCCGCAGGGAAAGCACTGGGTGGAGCTGGATCAGCCGGAGTTCGAAGTGACTCCACAGGCCAAGGCGTGGTGGAAGGATCTGCCTGATTGTCTGCCCGCTAGCAAGTGTCAATTTCTGGCGGCCGACGATTCGATTGCCTGGCCTCGCACGCCGCCGTGGGTGGAGGTGACTCCGCTGCTGAGTGTGCGTTACGTGAGTCGAAACTGGGTTTATCTCGATGACACGTTTACGGGCTGGGTGATGGTGCAGTTCGCCCATCGGGCTGGACCGTTCGCGGGGGCCAAGATTCTCTTTGCGGGTCTGCCGAATGATTTGCGATCGATCCTGCATCCGGCGAATGCGCACTTCGCCGAGGTTGTCGTGAAATGTGCGGAGGAATTGGCGAGTCCGGTGAAGGATCGATGGGAGAAGATCCCGGCTGCCCCGTTGGCAGGTCTGCCGGAACTGACGCGGAAGAATTTTTTCGACTACCCCGGTCCGGTTTTTGCGCCGCTGAATTTTGGAGGATTTGCGACGGACGATCCGACTTTTTGGGAAGACATGGACCTGGCTGGCTTCAACGCGATTCATGTGAGCGTTCCGTTTCTCGATCAGGCCGACGCCCAGGGCGAGATTATCGACTGGCGGCGCGCGGACCAATTCGTAACTACCGCCAAAGCCCACGGAAAACGCATCATTTTCGACCCCTACGATTTTTCTTCGAATCGATGGCAATGGTCTGGTGAGCAGGTGACGTGCAATACGGGCTTTTTGAACAAGTACGCCGGCGCGCTGGGCAAACTGGCGGCGCGGTACAAGGACGATCCGACGGTCGTGGCGATGTTCGTTGCGCCGTTGAGCGTCGGGTATGGGTCGTTCGTGGTCGATTCGTCGGAGTTCGGCAAGAAGGCGTGGCGGGAATATGTTCGGGACGTGCTGAAGCTGTCGCTGGCGCAGGTATCGACGCGGTATGGGAAGAAGACGGGGAAATGGGAGGATCTGCCGCTGCCGGGAGGGCGAACGGCGGGCAAGTATAGCGTGAGCCCGCTCTGGTCGGACTATCTGGATTTTTTTGTGGCATCGCATTACCGGTTTATGCGGACGGCGATCCGGTCGATTCGCGTCGCGGCGCCGGACATGCCGCTTTTGATGCGGGGCCAGTATCTGGATTTGGGGATTCACATGAAGCTTGCGTCGGAGTTTTCCGGGGTGGCGCCGCATTGCGAGTGCGTGGAGACGACGTTTGATACGGATGCGTACTTCCGCGGGCCGGCCTTGACGTTCAGGGTACCGATCGGCGCGGAGAACGGCTGGCCTAAGATTCACGGCGGACCGTTGCGGATGGCTTTGGCGGATTACTTGATGGGCGGGTATTCATACTTTTTGTACTCTTTTGCGGGACCGGCGTATGCCCGGCCGGGGATGCTGGATTTCCATCAGGCGCAGAAGGCTGCCCGTGTGCTTCGTCAGGCCCGGTATCCGGAGACGCACACGGCGCTTCTGATTCCCGATACGACGCTTTATGCGTCCGAGCCGGCGAATTTCTTCGCGTTGGAGAAGCTGCCGCATCTTGAGTTCGCGATGGAGCGATTCAATTTCAACTTTCGCGCCGTGTCGGCTCAATTTCCCGATTTCAGCGGTCTGAAGGTTCTCGTCGACGACGGCTGCAATTCTGTGCTGACGCAGGCGTGCCGCGCGAAGCTGGTCGAATGGATTCGGCAGGGGGGAACGCTGATCGCGTTTCCGCAGACCGGGCGATACGATTTTGCCGGAGGCGATGAGAGCCTGGAAAAGGCGCTTGGGGTCTCGTTTGCGGAGGGTGAGTTGCAGGTGGGAAAGGGCAGGGTGATTGTTCTGCCGCAGGTGCCTGTTAGAGAGGATGATCTGAACAGGTTGGAGGAGTTGCTGGCGAAATGCGGGGCCAAGCGGGATGTTGTGGTGACACCGCGCGTGAATTCCGCGTGTTTTCGGACGGAGTTGCGGACGTATCTGGTGGTTTGCAACAAGTCGCCGAGGTATGTGGGTTCGTATTTCAAGGAGTCGACGCGGCCTGAAGTGGAAGCATCGCTGCCGGATTTGAAACTGACGGTCAAGCCGAATTTCGCGTTCAAGAAGGCGCGAAATGTGGTCACGGAGCAGGTGTATGAGATTCGGGATGGTGCGATTGCGGTCGATCTGCCGAAGACGACCTTTGCCGTGATCGAGTTTGAGAGATAAGGGTTTTGTTTCTCAAGATCCCTGCGGGTTGTGATAGTCCGGGCGGGTTTACGTACTGGAGAAGAGGATGTTCTGCGGCTGGAGCCGCATCTGGATCCCCCCGGTCGAGTCGGAGGATGACAGAGGAGGAGAACGACCGCACGCAAGAGTGCGTGCGCCACACGGAAGGGAAGATGACAGCCGGGGGCTGTTCTGCATAGAGAAGAGTCCCCCAGCTGACGCTGGGGGCTAGCCGGCGAGGCCGGGGAAGAGGGAAGATGGTAGGCCAAGATACGCGCTGCGGGAGAAGTTGTACGATGAGGAGCAGGTCTTTGTTTTAAGCAGTGCCGATCGAGTATTCATCAGAGGCACGTCCTGCGCAGTGAGGCTGATTACCGGAAGACCAGCGAGGCCAAGGGGATTTTGTCACGTCTGGAGTCGGCGTGATCCTCCTGCAAAAAACAGTTGGGTTTTCTGAATCTTGATGTAAAATGGCGGTAGGGAGAGCGCATGTCAGACTGCTTCGGGAGATGCCTCAAGGATCCAGCGACACTGTAGGAAGATGATTCTGAGCAGGCTGGCAGCCCATCCACAGAAGTTAGATGTTCCACGGGACGTATGCCGGATCGGGAGGGAGTGTACGGTTGGGGAGTTATACAGGGGGGGAGTATCATGGGAAGAGTCTATCTATCAAAAGCAGTTATCGTGTTTTCCTTATTCATTGCCTTGTCGTTCCTGCATGTGGGTTGTCAGCCACCGGCCTCTCCTCCCGATCCGGCGGATCCTCCGGTAGCCATCGCCGGTGCCAACCAAACGGTCAGTGGGGGAAGTACGGTAACGCTGGATGGATCGGCAAGTGTATCCCCCAGCGGGGACACTCTGACATATTCCTGGGTGCAGACGGGCGGGACGCCGGTTATGCTGTCGGGTGCCAACACGGCCACTCCGACCTTTACCGCGCCCAAAGAGTCGGCCACGCTGGTTTTCGAGCTTACCGTGACCGACAGCAGCGGGCAGACGGCCACCGACACGGTTGTTATCACGGTGACGATCACGCTTCAGCCGCCGGTCGCCAATGCGGGTGAGAATCAGAGCGTCACCGGCGGCGATCAGGTTACGCTCAATGGTTCAAAGAGCACTTCGCCGAATGGAGGGGCGTTGTCTTACGCATGGGTGCAAACGGGCGGGACGCCGGTCATACTGATGGGGGCCAATACCGCCCAGGCGACGTTTACGGCTCCGAATCAGACGCAAGTGCTGACCTTCCAGTTGACCGTGACGGACAGTCAGGGACTCAGCGATACGGCGACGGTCACGGTGTCGGTTACGTCCAAGGCCCAGCCGCCCATCGCCAGCGCGGGACCGGACCAGAACGTGACGGGCGGGGATCTGGTGTTGCTTGATGGGTCGGCCAGCACGGACCCCAACGGCGTACCATTGGCCTTTTCCTGGGTTCAGGTGAGTGGAACGGCGGTGGTGCTCAAACGGGCCGACACGGCCAAACCTGTCTTCATTGCTCCAAATGTGACGGAGACTCTGGTATTCAAGCTGACGGTAACGAACAGTCTGAAACTCAGTTCCTCGGCCACTGTGAAGATCTACGTCACTGCCACGTCGCAGAATCTGCCGCCGGTGGCCGACGCCGGGCAGAACCAGAGCGTTCTGGGCGGCACGCTTGTTACGCTGGACGGATCGGGGAGTTCCGACAGCAACGGCGATCTGTTGACGTATTCGTGGGTCCAGTTGAAGGGGACGCAGGCTGTTCTTGTGGGCGCGAATCTGGTTCGCGCGAAATTCATCGCACCTAATGTGACGGACACGCTGGTATTCGAACTGACGGTTCGTGATTCGCAGGGGCTGAGTTCCTCGGCCACCGTGAACATTGTTGTGACGGCGCGAGCGGAGAATTTGCCGCCGGTGGCCAACGCGGGCATGGATATAAGCGTGAGCGGAAATGTATTGGTTCTTCTGGACGGGTCCAAGAGTT
This sequence comes from uncultured Phycisphaerae bacterium, assembly GCA_964563935.1. Taxonomy (GTDB): domain Bacteria; phylum Planctomycetota; class Phycisphaerae; order JAAYCJ01; family JAAYCJ01; genus JBAZZQ01. The sequence continues at coordinate 16,295 of CAZLZE010000070.1, forward strand.
TTGATCCTGAAGGCAAACCGCTGACCTACAGTTGGACGCAGATCGCGGGAGTGAAGGTTGTGCTCACTAATCCGACGTCGGTCAATCCGACCTTTGTGGCGCCGAACGTGACGACGATCCTGGCGTTTCAGTTGATCGTCAACGACGGCAAGCTATCGAGTGTCGCGTCGATTGTGCATGTGTCCGTGACGGCGACGGGAAATCAGCCGCCGGTCGCCGATGCCGGTCCGGATGAGTATGTTGTAGGCGGATCGATCGTGACGCTGAACGGGGCAGGGAGCAGGGACCCGGACGGCGGATTGCTGACGTATTTCTGGTCGCAGACCCAGGGGACGCCAGTGCTTCTTACGGGCGGAAACACGGCTAAGCCGACGTTCGTCGCGCCCAATAAGAACGATGTTCTGGTTTTTCTGCTTACGGTTACCGATCCTCAGGGTTTGACGTCTCAGGACGCGGTGGCGATTTCGGTCACGGCCACTGCGGGCGATCTTCCGCCCGTTTGCAATCCCGGTCCGCCGCAGTGCGTTAAATTCGGCGCGGTGGTGATTCTGGACGGATCGGCCAGCGTGGATCCGGAAGGCGGATCGCTGTCGTTCGCGTGGGTACAGATTTCGGGAACGGTCGTGGTTCTTGGCGGGGCCGACACGCCCACGCCGACGTTCCTGGCCCCCAGCGTGTCCGCGACGCTGGTTTTTCAGTTAACGGTGACGGACAGTCGGGGATTCAGCGCCACGGCCACGGTGACAATCCGAGTCAGCAATACTGTGCCGACGGCCAATGCCGGACCCGATCAGACGGTTAGTCCCGGGGCGTTCGTGCAACTCGACGGGTCGGCCAGTTCGGATCCCGGTGGTGGGCCACTGACCTTCACCTGGGTTCAGATCTCGGGAACTGAAGTGGTACTGCAAGGCGCCAATACAGCTAAGCCGACCTTCACCGCGCCCGGTATCGCAGCCACGTTGACGTTCAGGCTTACCGTGACCGACAAACTCGGATGCGCCAGTTCCGATACGGTGACGATTATTGTCAGAGCGGGGCAGGCGGTCCTTTTCGTGGCCAACAGCCTAGGCAATAACATCACAGGGTTTAGAAATCTGCCCAGCGCGGCCGGCGATGTTTCGCCATTCATCAATCTGGCGGGTCAAGCCACGCTTTTGAGCGGCCCTCGAGATGTCGCCCTGACGGCTGGCGGTTCGCTTATTGTTTGCAACTTTGTCAGCGCGTCGCTGACAATCTACAACGACGCCTTGAGCGCGAACGACAATCAATCGCCGGATCGCGTTGTCACCGGGTCGCTGACGCAACTGATCAACCCGGCGAAGCTGGCGATGGATCGGTCGCGGGATGTCCTGTACGTGATGAATAAGTTCAGCAGCACCACGATTCTGGTGTTTGCCGATGTCTCCAGGCTGGAGTTCAACGGCGATGTGCCTCCGGTCCGGACGATTACCATTTCTCCGGATTGCGGGTGCACGCAGATCGACGATATTGCCTTCGCCGGTCCCGACACGCTCTACCTGCTCGACTGCGCCAACAACCGAATCCTGGCTATCGATCATGTCAGCACGAAGAACGGCGAGGTGATGCCGTCGCGGGAGATTGCGAGCAGCGCGTTTACGAACCTGATCGACCTCACCGTGGACACGAACGACAACCTGATCGTGATCAACGGCGCGAACACGGTGCTGATCTTCTCGGGTGCGGTGTCAAGGAAGGGCGTCGTGGTTCCGACTCGCGAATTTTCCGTATCCGATTCTCTGAGCCTGTCGGTGGTGATTACGGATCACCAGGGCACGGGATACTTCTCCGATTTCTTTAACAATGCGATCTACGAACTCGACCATCTGGTGACGTTGACCGGGCCGGTGACCCCGGACCGGATTCTCAAGGGGGCTAACACGCAACTGAACGGGCCATACGGGATGGCCATATTGGAATAGTAGAGCCTGCTTTCAGGCTGGTGAACTGGGGCTTTCCCCCGTCGGACAGCGACGCGGCAAAGCCCCATAGTATTTCCGAAAGGTGAATGAATCGTCACTTCACGCAATGTCCGAGGAGAACTGATAGCGTCCTGAGGGGGCGTGGAAGACGGCGTGGGTGGGGGTGGACGTTATGAGTCGCAGCGAGGGGGAATGGTCGATTGGTTTGCCGTCTTCTTTCACGCTTTGCGGATCGGCTGTGGGGACGAAGACGGTGGCTGAGGTGTTGGCGGGGATGGTGAGCGACATGGCAAAGTTTTTCTTGTCTCGCCGCCATTCATTCCTGATCAAGCCGCGGATGGAACTGTAATGGCCCTTGGCGAAGGTGAGTTCACCGACGATCTGGGGTCTGATGTGGAAATGTTTGAAGCCTGGGGTGTGAGGATCGGGGCGAATTCCGACGAGGGCGCGATAGAACCAGTCGCCGACGCAGCCGAAGCCGGGATGGTCGTATGACTGGGTGGGATCGTTGCGCCAGGTTTCCCATAGGGCGGTTGCACCGCTTTTGAGCATGTGCCACCAGCTCGGGCCGGTTTCCTGAACGATGATATTGTAGGCCAGTTCCGCCTGCCCGCCTTCGGTCAGTGTGTCCAACAGAAACGGAGTGCCGATAAACCCGGTGCTCAGGTGTTCGCGACGGCGCACATTCTCCACCAGACGCTGAAAGACGAGGTCGCGTTTTTCTTCAGGGGCGATTCCAAGGTGCAGGGCGAGGATTTGGGCGGTCTGGCTGTCGGGGGCGTAGAGTCCGGTGGCGGGGTCGAAGAAGGTGTCATTGAAGCGGCGGCGAACGGCGGCGGCGAGGGAGGCGTATTTGTCGGCGTCTGCGCAGTGTCCGAGCAGACGTGCGGCTTGACTTACGATGTCGGCGAAATAGAAGAACGCGGCGGTCGAGGTCAAGGATACGGGCGTTCGTACGGGGAACGGGTTGGGCGCATCAGGTTCGAGCCAATCGCCCAAGCCCCAGTGCAGGACGAGATTCTTGGAGGTACGATGGAGGTAGTCCACGTACTTTGTCATGGCAGGGAACATCTGGCGTAGGATCTGCTGGTCGCCGTAGAAGTGGTAGAGCTTCCAGGCGATGAGGATGAGCGTGCCACCCCACCAGGGATCGGAATAGTCGGGAGGCGACCCGTCGGGATTGCTCCGGCCCCAGCCGGTCGTGGGGACGATGGAGGGGATCTGTCCGTCGGCGCCCCGGGCGTCGATCATGTCGTTAAGCCACTTGGCGTAGAAGGTGGCCAGATCGAAATTGAAGCAAGCCATCTCCATGGTCATGAACCCGTCGAGCATCCAACCCATTTTTTCCCGGTGCGGGCAATCGGTGGGAATACTGTGAAGGTTATTCAGGAACGAGCGAAGAGATATCTGCTGGATCTGACCAATTTTCTCATCTGAACACGCGAAGTGTCCGGCGGGGTAGGGGTCGGTGTGGACCCAGATACCTGTGAGATCTTCCAGCGAGGGTCGTTGGGAAAGCCCTTCCACCTGGACGTATTGAAAACCGTGATAAGTGAATCGCGGTTCGTAGGTTTCCCGGCCCCGGCCTGCGAGGATGAATTGTCCGGTTTGAAACCGGCCGGTGGTATGGGACGTGAGATGCCGCATGTTGACGGAGCCGTCGTCGTTGAGTTGCTCGTTGAAGGAGAGCTTGATTTCCTGGCCTGGACGACCTGATGTTTGGAACCTTGCCCAGCCGGCGATATTGACGCCGAGATCGAAGACGTACACACCGGGCTGGGGTTCGGTGAGCCGTACGGCGGGGATTTCCATCGTCGCACGAATGGGCGGGAGTTTCTGCGACTCCAATTTTCCTGTCGGTGCGGGGACGATGGCCACTGGATGCCATTGGGAGTCGTCGTAGCCTACAGTATTCCAGCCGGGCTGCTCCTTTCGTGCGTCGATCGTTTCGCCGCCGCGGACGCAGTTGAAGGTGACGGCGCTGCTGGACCACTTCCAGTCGGGTCCGGTGGCGACGGTACGGCGGGACTGATCCGGGAACGCGAGATCCATGTCCAGCAGCAGTTTTGGCGGAGCTGTCCACGGGGCTTGATGGAACCCGAATCCGTCGGGCGTGGCCAGATCGTACCAGCCTCCGCCCAACATCACGCCGAGCACGTTTGCCCCAGGCGTAAGGTGGGCGGTGACATCGTAAGCGAGGTAGAAGACTCGCCTGGAATAATCGCTGAATGCGGGATCGAGTTTGTGGTCGCCGACCTTTCGGCCGTTGATGAAGAGTTCGTAGTATCCCAGTCCGCAGATGTAGGCTATCACGCGGGCGGGGCGCGTTTCCAATGCCAGTTCGCGGCGCATCAGTATGGCGCCATGATTGGTGGCCAGGTGCCGTGCTTCGGCGGCGATCCACTGACCGTGCCAGTCGCGAGGATCGAGCAACCCCATGGACCAGTTGGCTGGTTCGCTCCAGGGCGAGACTGTTCCATCGTTGTCCCAGACGCGGACCTTCCAGTAATATTGTTGTCGCGAGGCAAGAGGCTGGCCGGCATAAGGGATGTGGAGGGAGTCATCGGATTCGATTCGGCCGCTGTCCCATAGGTCGCCGATGTCTTTGTTCAGAGTGTCTTCGTTGGAGGCGACGAGGATATGATATGCGGTCTGATTCTTGTCACGGTCATCCGAGTTCATAGGCAGCAGTTGCCAACTCAGTCGGGGTTGCGGAGTGTCCACGGCGAGCGGATTTGTGCTGTATTCGCATCGAAGCCATACTGGACGAATGTGTGATGTCATGAATATTCCTTTGCAGTCAGACATGATTATGTCGAGAGTGCGGTTGGGTCAAGAGGTTTCATGAAATTTCCGGTCATGCCGATTCTCGGTCATACAGGAGCGTTGTTGAGAAGTCCCGGAAACGTGCTATGATGGGAGTTACGGATGTGAGGGGACGAGGCGCATGCGGGAGCGGAGAAGTTTCACGCTGATTGAACTGCTGATAGTGGTGGCGATTATTGCCTTACTGCTGGCGCTGCTGCTGCCTTCTCTTCGCCAGGCTCGGGAGATCGCCAAGACAACGACATGTCTGAGTAATCTGCGGCAGATAGGTATTGGATGCTCCCTCTACGTGAATGATGATTCCAACGCACGGTTGTATCTGAATTCATCGCAGCAGAACTATGCCCGACAGAATGGGCGATGGTATTCGCTGGGTCAGCTTTACTATCTGGGATACATTCCCGATCCCCAGGTGATGTACTGTTCTACGCGGTACGGTGAATACGAGTCTCAGAGGACGGCCTGGCGAAGCGCGGATCCGCTTCCGAACATTCTGACCGGTTACTGCACGCGACGGCCGTGGTACTGGGGATGGGCGGACACGCGAATTGATGTAGATTCAAAGGGTCGCTTCCTTCGGCTGGGAAAGAGTGGGGATGGGTGTACGCTGTTTTCCGACGTCGGGTTGTGCATGTACAGCGGATGGAATTATGGAATTACGTCTGTGCTGGAGCATAACGGTAACGGTGGCGGCAGTGCATTGTATGGGGACGGTCACGCGGAATACTGGTCCCGGGGCCGGATTCAGGAGCAGGCGAAGAATCCATCCGCGAACTGGCCCGGATATCCGTATTATGAAGAGTATTACCTTTCCGGTTTTGACCTGGACCGCGAGTAAGATTGGTTACATTGCGATGGAATTTCCCGAATGAAACGGATAGCATTGTCTTTTGAAGGGTCTTACAGCTATGAATCCCATAGGTAGGTGACAATGTTCCGAAAAGAGAATAGATCGCGAGATTTCAAGCATCACGGCCGGGACGTCCGGCGCGAGCGGCGCCCTTATCCGCAGAAGCGGGATAAGGAATCACGTCCATTGGACGATGAGTCTGAGTCTTCAGAGTCGCAGTCGCCGCATCGGGATGTGTCCAGAGGACCCACGGTGGAAATTCCGTCCGGTGTACCTGTCGCCTATCTGCGAAGTTTTCATTACGACACGTTCATTTATGACAAGATGCTGTCACACATCGACGGGAAGCCCGAGGATGGCGATCTGGTCGCGGTGAAAGACAAGAACGGGAAATTCTTCGGCTGGGCGTTCTACAACAGTCGATCGGGAATTATCCTGCGAATGTTCAGCCGGGAACCGGAGATGCCGACCGATGAACTGCTGCGCGAGCGGGTGATTCGCGCGGTGGCCATGCGCCGGGACATACTGAAGCTCGACCAGGCTACGGACGCGTATCGGCTCGTCCATGCCGAAGGTGACGGATTGACGGGGTTGATTGCGGACAAGTTTGGCGATTATGTGGTGATTGAACTCTTCAGTCTGGCGATGCATCGACGGCTTGAGAAGATCGAAGACGCCTTTATCGACGCGGGGTTATCGGTGAAGGGGTTCCTGCTGCGAGTGGACAAGTCGATTGCGCAGCAGGAGGGAATCACGCTGGCCAGGCACGACGAGCCGAAGACGGACGTGGTGATTATTGAAGAGCAAGGGGTGAAGTTTGCCATCGACCTGAAGAAGGGGCATAAGACGGGGTTCTTCTGCGATCAGCGGGAGAATCGATTGGCCCTGACGAAATTGACGCCCGGGAAAAGCGTGCTCGACGTGTGCTGCTACACGGGCGGATTCGCGGTCTACGCGGCGGCGAAGGGGCAGGCGGCCGAGGTGACGGGCGTCGATTTGGACGAGAAGTCGCTGGTGCTGGCTGAGGAGAACGCGAAGCTCAACGGCGCGAAGATTGAGTTTACGCACATGGATGCGTTCGGGTATCTCCGCCAGGCGGCGGCGCAGGGCCGGCAGTGGGACGTGGTCATTGTCGATCCGTCGAAATTCGTGGCGAAGCGCACGCTCCTGGAGCAGGGATTGTGGAAGTACCTGGATTTGAACCGGCTGGCTGCGAGCGTGGTCGCGCCGGGCGGGATCATGGTGACGTGCTCGTGCAGCGGTCCGGTGGATCAGACGACGTTCGTTCAGACGGTGGAGCGGGCAACGCGGTCGGCGGGGCGGATAATGCAGATATTTAGGATCACCGGCGCGGGTCCGGATCATCCCTTCCAGGCCGATACGCCGGAAGGGCAGTACTTGAAGGTGGTCTGGTCGCGGCTTTTCTAAGACTGCCCAGTTACCCGCTTCCTCGCGGTCGCGACTCGTCCGAGACCATCTCTAGTAGTGCAGGACCACCATCTGGTGCACTTCGAAGGAATCTACCTTGACGCTCACGCGGCCATCGCGCATTTCGAACGGGATGTCGCGTCCCTGAGGTTCCAGTGTGACCTTCTTCACCGTCTGGGGGACCTTTACGCTCGCATGGATATTGTGGAGCGGAATGACATCCTCGATGACGTTGATCTCGCCCGGATCGCGAGGCGTCACCAGCAAATGTTTGTCATGCTGCAGGTTTCCACCGCGAGTAATGGTTGGAGCATAGAGCAGATGCAGGATATAACGGCGATCCTGCTTTTGCTCCATCACGGTGACCCGGGCTGGGGACGGCAGGTTGTCCGTCAGGGTAATGTCGTTGCCGAGAAGCAGTTTGATGGCTTTTACGATGTAATCCTTGTAGGCCACCGCGCCGAAGGCACGATAATTCGTGAAGACCGGGTGGGCCAGATAGAGAATATTCCCATTCAGAACGCCGCAGTCGAACCCGGACGGTTGCGGCTGGTTGGGCGTATGCTGATGGCTGCAGAAGTGCTTGTAGCTGCGATTGAAATAAGAGTTGTAGACCTGTCCGAGAGATTTGCCGGTGGTCACTTTGATGTTCTGAGAACGACAGTACATGACCATCGGTGAATTGACGAATGACGGGCGAAGCGCGTCCGTGGGCAGACAATAGTTGGGGGCGAATTCATTGTCGCCGGCATGCTGGGCGCCGATATCGAAGACGAACTGCTTCTTGTCGGCATCGAGTCCGCTCTGCCCGGTCAGGAAGAGCTTTCCGCCGCCCGCCAGATACTTGTTCAGCTTGTTCTTTAGAGATTCGGAAACGGTGACGTTGTCCGGCAGGATAATCACCTTATAGGGGGAGAAATCCATTTCCGCGTCGAGGACGTCAAAGAGGAGATGTCCTTCGAGAAGCACGCGATTGGCTCCGATATCGGCGTCGCTTTCGCGGACGCGATGCACAGCGGCGCTGGAGAGCAGTCCCACGTCGGCCACACTGTCCACGTTCCCGCACCAAGGCTCCTTCGTTTCGACTTCCGCGTATGCCTGACCGATGATGGAGTACGTGCTTTCGTCCATCTTCCCTTCCGGGTGGAGCTGGTCGCCGATGCAGCAGGTGGACCCGTAGGCGAGCATGGCTGCACATTCATACCGAAGGGCATTGGGATGTTTGAAGCCGCCGAATTCGCCCCACGTCGTGTGGAATTTGCCGGTCATGCCGATATAGGCGACGCCCAGATTCTTGCAGTACTTTGCAGAGATGGGGAAATGGTCGTATCCCCAGCCGCCGGTGGGCAGCGATTCGAGTTCCAGGTGGCTGACGTATTTGAGCAGATTGCGGTCTCCGCGGAAGATGTGGCCGCTGTTGTGGAACACGGGTTTTCTCGGGTCGCGACTTCGGGCGGCCGCAGTGGACATCGTATAGTAACGCTCCAACGCTATTTTCGAACATTTGATCCGATCGGCTTCAACATCCGCGTTGAGACCTTCCTTTTCCATGACGGCCATGCACCACTTGCAGCAGCACTGGTTCTGATGGATGATGTCAAGCCAGATTCCGTCGCCGTCGGGGAACAGTTCGTTGACTTCCCGGATCTGTTCGCAGAGATACTCGACGTAGGGCGAGTTGAAGCAAAGCTTGTGGAATCCGGGAATGAGAAGATTATTTGTGTGGCCATCGGGATATACTTCCCGCCACTCCGGGTGCATATCGGAAGCCATATTGTCCGCCCCGGCTGAGATGTAGATGGGACTGGTGACGCCGATTTCCTTGCAGGCATCGATCTGGGCACGCAGGAGGTTAATCTTCAGGTGCGGATGTGCCTTGCCGACCTTGGTCGGGTGGTAGCTCCATCCGTGATGGCATTTGGCGAAAATGTTGATGGAATTCACATGCCCTTTGCGAAGAGCTTCCTGCCACTGCTTCTTATCGAACGCGCCTCCGATGTTGGGAATATGCGGAGACGTATGGAAATCCAGATGCACCTGCCGAAATCGCCAATAATACATCGACTGTCCTTTTTGAAACGCGGTCTTTGTTAACAAGGTTCCGTAAAAGCATGAGGGATTTGACTCGTATTTTCAAGAAGAATATCAGACCACTCTCCATCGATGCCACAACGGAGTGACGAAGGTCTTATTTGTAGAAATTCCTAACAAAGAAAAATTCGTCATAAGGTTTAGCATTACTTGCGGATTTTTATTTGCTTTACATTTCAAGTCAGGTAATTTATTCCATATGGAACAATAGACAGGAGAATATCCGATGCCTAATGTCGCGAAAGTCCTGAAAGATGAGATTCAGCGGTTGGCTCGTAAAGAGGTAAAAACTTCTGTCGGCAATCTGCGTAAAGAGACCGTTGCCGTAAAGAGGTCTCTGGCGGCTTTGAAGCGTCAGATGAGTCAGATCGAACGGGCAATCAAGGAACTGCGGAAATCCGCTGGTAAGGGGTCGATGGCAGGGTCGGGGTCCGTCGTGGGCGAGGAATTGGGTTTTCGGATTAGCGCCAAAGGCATGCGGTCCCTTCGGGCGAAAATGAAACTCTCGCAGGCGGAATTCGGAAAGCTGATCGGCGTGTCGGGGCAGTCGGTTTATCAATGGGAGCGGAAAGAGGGTCCCTTGACGTTGCGAAGAACGACCAAGCGGCGACTGATGGAAGTCCGCAGGATGGGACGGCGGGAAGCCTTGAAGCAACTCATCGGAGAATAGTGGAAACGCCGCTTGAAAATTGGTTCTGCTCAAGCGCTTGTCGACTTGTGTCCGAAGCTCGACCCGCGAAATTTCCTTTCAACTTGCCATTTGACTCATTATGATGCGTTTTTTCACCAATTAAGGAGAACTCTATGTCGCAGGACATCAAAGTTGCGTTGATTGGATTGGACACGAGTCACACCGTGGAATTCGCCAAACGTATGCAGGCGCCGGACTGCCCAGCCGACCAGAAGGTATCTGGGCTTCGCGCCATCAGTTGCCTTCGGTTCCCGAGTCCCTTCCAGGCTGAAGACGGGCAGGACAACCGCCAGAAACAAATCGAGGCCTGGGGCGTGAAGGTAACCAGGAACTTTGATGAAGCAATCGCCGGGGCAGACGCGATCATGCTCGAAATTAATGAACCCGCCTTCCATCTGGACTATTTTGCCAGGTGCGCCGGGCTGGGCAAGCGTATATTCCTCGACAAGCCTCTCGCCGACACGATCACTAATGGTAAGAAGATCGTCGAGATCGCCCAAGCCAAGAAGGTGGAGTTCTTCTCCAGTTCCTCGCTGCGATTTGTTCCTCAGTTGCTCGGGGCGTGCGAGCAGATGCCTCAACCGGTGTTCACGAACGTCTTTGGTCCGCTGGGCAAGGCGCCAGCGGGAAGCGATATTGTTTGGTACGGCGTGCACAGTTTCGAGATGCTGCAGCGGGCCATGGGGCGGGGTGCCCAGAGCGTGTTCGTGAAGAAGGACGGCGCTGGGGTTACCGCGATCGTTCAGTATCCGAACAATCGCCGCGGTGTGGTGGAATTGCCGGATGGGGCGTGGGTATACGGCGGTTCTTTGCGAAACAAGGAAAAGGCTGTGCCCTTCGTAGTCGATATGGGCCGGGCGTACTCGGACCTGTTGGTGCAGATTGAAAAATTCTTCCGGACGGGCGAACTGCCGGTTAGCGTGGAAGACACGGTGGAAGTGATGGCCCTGCTGGACGCAGCCAGACGATCCAACGATAGCGGAAAAGAAGAGTTGCTGTAACTCCAATATTATTAATTAATTGTAGGGGCGGGTCCCAAAGACCCGCCCTTTTTGTTATCCAGTTCTTTGAAGGTAGGGGGTTGTAATTTTCAG
>CAZLZE010000071.1:0-26706 GCA_964563935.1 uncultured Phycisphaerae bacterium
GCCCCACCCGGTCGATCCAATCGTCCACAACTCGCCAATCCGCCCCTCCCAACCAACGCAGCAAACCCGCTCGTCCCGTCCGACCGATAGCCACCACCTCGCGAACGGTAATCGGCATCTCACTTCGACCCGTCAGACCTTGAGGAACGTATCCAATTCGACAACGAAGACCATGAAGCTCACGCCCGCCAAGCCCGACCAGATTCATCCCCAGCACGCTCACCCGACCATTGGCAATCCGCTCCAGACCCAGACAGGTCTTCAGCAGCGTGGTCTTTCCCGCTCCGTTCGGACCAATGATCCCCACCACCTCGCCCGGTGCAATCCGCAAACGATCCACCGCGAGCAACGTTCGCCCACCTCTCACAACTCGGAGGTCCTCAATGTCAACCACCGCTTCGCTCACTCGGACGACCCTCGGACCAGTCGTGAAACATTATCCTGAAGCATCCGGTCCACACCCAATGCCCCGTCCTTCGGCTCGGGAAAATTGTTGAGCATAACCACATTTGAACCCAGTTGCGACCCAAGCGCGTCAGCCACTTGTCGACCTTCGGGAACATTTCCAACGATCAGACGGACTCTTGCGTCCTTTCCTTTTCGCACCAGATCGCCCATCGTGCTTACCTGTACCGCGTCGCCACCGGGAAATTCACCTGCCACCTTAAGCCCCAGCCATCGGCAGAAATCTGACTGATGCCCGCTGACAAGAACCGAACACTCGTGCAAAGCTGAGGTCCGAATGGCCTCCTTCATCTGTCCCGCAAGAACGTCCATTCGACGCTCAATTTGCTTCAGACGATCACGCACACGACCGGAATCCGCAAGCCCGCTCGAAACCAGATACTCACCCACCTGCCGGCATACGGCAAGATACGTTCGAGGCTCATTCAACCCACCGGGCGCCCGGATCGCCACCGCGGTCGGACCGCCCTTCTCACCGCCGACGATCCGCTCCGCCATGCCCTTCTGGAAATCAAAATAAAAAAATACCCGACTCCGGCGAACGTGATCGATCTGGCTCGGACGAATATCAAAATGCCCCGGACACGTTCCCGGCCCACCTAGACTCATCGGGCTCACCGCCTCCCCAAACACATCACTCACGGCGCATGCCAGATAGCTGTTGGTAACAACCACGGCGGACTCCGCCTTCGGTCCAGCCTTTCCTTTGCATCCGGACAGACACAACAAGCCTACAACCAACAGAAATCCAAGTCGCGAAACATACCTACTGCCAGCCAATGAGCTCTCCTTCCCGCGTCCGAATGAACGGAATGACTCCACGCGTCCCGAACCCACGATACCACGAATAGCGGGGTATCGGCGCATTCGGCGGAGAACCTTCTTCCGCGTTGTATCGAGGTCCAAGACTCCAGACAACCCAACTCACGGGACAGGGAATCAAGACCCCGGTGGCAGGATCCTTGGGAACTCGCACATTATCATAGTAATCGCCCGGTAATTCATTAGGGTCAGCCGTCCGACTGTCCTTGGGAAACGCATCAGGTACCCATACGACAAGTCGAGAAACTGCGTTGTTGTGAAATCCCCATCCTGGGGCTATGTACTTGTACGTATGACCGGCGTTGAACACATCTTCAACCACGCTGGAAAGAAATGTCCCTTTGCGCCCGTCAGGGAGCCAGTGAAACGTAACCAATTCCTTGGGTAAGTCACACCAATGGTCCCGCTTCTCAATGTCGCAATAGGTTCGCCCTGGTGGAAATCGTCCCTGATTCTCCATACCATATCCTTCCAGCGCGTCACTGATCTGCTTCAGTTCCGCTAGAGCCTTGACGACCGCCGCCCGCTCCCGGGCCGCCGCAATCGTCGGAAGCAGCAAGGCCAGGAGCAGGGCGATAATGGCGATCACCACCAACAATTCCATCAATGTGAACGCGTTCCGGTCCGTCAACTACTCACCCCCTTTGACCGTCTTCCGGGGGAAACGAACGACCATGAGAGAACCCGGCCCCAACATGATCGCACTCACCGGCTCGGGTACCGGACTCGCCGCACCCCCTGACCCGAACCCCTGTGACTGAAGCCGGTAATCCGAAAAATCCACGCTTCGTGTGCCGCTGAAGTCACCCTGACCCCACACAGCCCCCGTAGCTCCGAAGCTCTGAGACAGCGGCAGATAGTCGGAAAAATTCACCACACCGTCGCTGTTGGCGTCTCCCAGAAGACGATAGGCGGATGATACCGTTCCCAGAAGATCGGAACTACCATCGTATCCGGTCACCCAAAGCCTGTATCCGCTCGCGTAACCGTATTCCTGGTCAAAAATACCCACTATATCAAACGTCGAACCAAGATTGGACGTGTTGAACGCCGAAGACAAACCCAGTTTCACAGGCAGAGTCCTTCCCGTACCGTCGGACAACGTAACCGTAGCGTTCGGAGCAAAAGTCCCGCTCAGGCTCACATTGCGGATTCGCACAAGACGACCCTGATAGTACTCCCCACCGCTCGCCCGGCTCGAGTCGAAGTATTCCACATTATTCGCATCTTTGATGTCGCTCAGACTGATCAATTCCGGCTGAGGAAGCCCAGGTGTCTGCCCAAGCCATTCAACGGTAAAATCCATGGATGGATCGCTGTCATGCCGTTCGTTAATGTTCGTCTTCCCGTTATACTCTATGCAGTATCCCGTGATCCGAACATAATCCCCCTGACGAATCTGGTGACCATCGGGGTAGTTCACTCGATTCAACTCAGACGCCCAGGTATTCGGATCGTAGCTGATATGCCCGGGACCCATATTCGCATACTTCTGCCCCAGCCACACAGCCGTCCCGGCATGATCCGACCCTTGACCCTGCACATAGATCTGCCACTGACCGCCCATCCAACCCGGAGCGTCGTAGGCCGGGTTCAGAATATCTTCCGGATTGTTGATCACAATACCCTCAACCGTAACCTTGTTCACCGGATCAGGAACCGCGCCCACCTTGTAATAGGTGGCGTGACCCGTTTCGTCCACCGCCTGAATCTGCTGATGCGTCTCCGCCATCACATTACTCATCCCCCCCACCACAATCAGAACTGCCGCCACCGCCCCAAACAACACATTCGACTTCATGCTTTGTCTCCTTTCGTCAGTATTTTCAAAGTTTCCGTTGACTGCATATCGAAATCGTGCTACGTTTATCCAAAACGTGTTACCATTTTTCCCGAAACTCTGCAAGCGAAAAAGCGAGAAAAAAAATGAACGACCCACGAATCGCCTTCTTCGACCGTAACGCCGAGACCTGGGATACCGAAGGTCCGGACCCGAAAATTACGTTGTCCCGGCTCAGCGAATCCGCCGACATGCTCGATCTAAAACCCGGACAGGACGTTCTGGAGGTCGGTTGCGGTACCGGGCAGATCACCTCGTGGCTCGCCGAACGAGTACGCCCAGGTCGCGTGCTCGCCGTCGATTTCTCCGAAAAAATGCTCCGTAAAGCCCAGGCCAAGAACATCGATGCGGAATTCGCGATGGTGGATGTCTGCCGCGATCTTCTCGAACCCGCACGATTCGATGTGATCCTCTGCTTTCACGCTTTCCCCCACTTTCGAGATCAACCCTTCGCCCTGCGAAACTTCGCCGACGCCCTCAAGCCGAATGGAACTCTGACCGTTATGCACCTGAAAGGCTCTGCCCAGATCAATGCCTTTCATGACCAGATCGGCGGACCCGTGGCAGGTGACCATCTCCCCCTGCCCCACCAATGGGATGATCTCCTGACAAACGCCGGCCTGCGAAAAACGTCCTTTATCGACCGCCCGGACCTCTTCTTCCTCCAGGCATGTGCGAAGTAATTCGGACTCCTTCTTGAAAATCCCGCGTAAACCGGATAATGTTACCCATCCGGGATTTTTTGAAGGAGCACTGATGTCCGCAATACAAAGTCAATCCGCGGCCGAAGCCAACCGCATTCAGCGACTGGCCCGACTGAAAAAATTCGATGAAGTGGAAACCGCCCTGATCAAGGCCATTGAAGCCGATCTGATAACGGCCGAAGATGTCTATTCCGTTCTTGAAGTCGTCAGCGAGCAAAATGATCCGAATCGCACCGAATCCCTGGCGTGGATAGTCCTTTCTATCTCGACGGAACGCAGAGGTCCGCAAGGCGGAGTCGATATCGCCCGCCGACTGGCCACACTGCTTCCCCAGAGCGAGACGCTGCGAACCGAATCCATCGAACTCTATCGCAAAGCCTACGCCGAAAAAATCCCGCAGTTCGACGCCCTGATGGAAATGACCCTGCTCCGCAAGGGCACGCCGCTGTCTGTCACCGTGCAGCAATTGGAAAAACTCCTCGAGCTCCGGTCCCAACCCTATGTACTGGATAGAAAAACCAACACCCCGGGACGAATCGTCGGATTGGATGCGGAGAAACGGGCTGTCATAGTCTCCCTCTCCGGCAAAGAACAATCTTTTGATATCTCCGAAGCCGTCCGCTTCGACGCCCTCCCCGACACCGATTTCCGCGCCCTGGCCACATTCGATCGTGAAAACCTGGCGCAGTCGGCCAAAGAGGACCCCGAGCAATTCGCCATCTTCATCCTCAAAACTTTCGGACCGACTTTGTCGTTCCGCGATTTCAAGGCCCAAGCCACCCTCGTCCTGCCATCAAGCGCCTGGACCAAATGGTGGGCCGATGCCAAGCACGTCATCCATCGATCCGCGATGATCGAAATGACGGCCAGCAACCAACCCACGCTGACCCTTCGCAGCAAACCCCTGGCCTATGAGGACCGGGTGCGGCGGGAGTTCGTCGAAATCAACTCCGTCGAAGACCAGCTCGTTATGATCCTCGATTACATCAGCCGGCATCAGCAGGATGCCACTCCCGACGAGAAGACCCTGCGGCTCTTCAACGTGACACTCCGGGAAAACGCCAATACCTCAAATCAGGCCCTGAAACTCGCCGTCCGAACCGTACTGGCTGAGTTGCACCAGAAATTCCCCCAACACGTACCCACAACCAGTTGGACCACCGAACCGATCCAGGAACCGGCCACATTACTCAATTCCATCTACAACGACGATGTCGCCAAGCTCATCCTGACAACCATTCGCCAAGCCAACCCGGATACGTGGTACGATCTGTTTGCCTCGATCATGCCCGGCGCTTCCGCTGGCGTCTGCGAATGGATCGCTTCAGAACTGACCAAAGAAGGCACCCGCGAATCCTTCACCCGCACCGTCGAAACCATTCTGCACTGGCCCGAGCGATTCCCCCGCGCCATTGTCTGGCTGTTCAAGACTGTTACAGCCGAAAATCGTCCCGACTATGTCGCACAGATCGACCAGACCACCATCCTTACCGGCTTGGCCACTGCCGCCCAGATCCTCAAGCGAAAATCGCCCATCGCCGACGCGGAACAAACCCGGCGAGCCCTGGCCCAGATCAAAAATGCCATCTCCGCCAATGACTTCGCCTTCGTCCGCGCCGTACTGGAATCAGCCAACTATGATTACGCCGGCTATCTCAAAGACACCCTCCCCCGCAATACCGGACTCGGTGACGCGATAACATCCGATCTTATCAAAATCCTGCGAGAGACGCATCCCGCCCTCTTCGCACAGAAACCCGTTCCACCATGGGAGGAAGACGCTGTCTACACCACACATGACGCACTGGAAAAGAAAAACCAGGAATACGCCAAACTGGTTAACGTCGATATTCCCCATAATGCCAAAACAATCGGCGATGCCGCCGAAAAGGGCGATCTGCGGGAAAATGCCGAGTTTACCGCCGCCCTGGAAGAACGCGATCGCCTCAACGAACGCGCCATGCGCATGCGGAGCGAACTCAAGAAAGCCCGCACTATCTACCCCGGAATGGCCAATACCGACCACGTCACCATCGGAAGCATCGTCAAGGCGCAAAACCTAAGTACCAACGAGACCGAAACTTATCAGTTCCTCGGTCCGTGGGACGCCAACCACGAAAAGGGTATCTACTCTTACTTGTCCCCCATGGCTCTGTCGTTCATGGGCAAGAAGGTAGGCGAGACAGTCATCCATGTCTCCAACGCTGGTGAGACTCGGTGGAAGATATTGGAAATCACACCAGGCGTCTAGAACACTCAAGATTCAGCTATCATAAAATTCTTAGCTATAAGAACTTACAATAATTTTTGCCAAACCAAAGAATATCGAGAATTTTTTCTCTTTTTCTGCTTGACAAAAACCGATATCTATTTTACACTTATATCGAGAATGATTTCTCGATAAGATTTTCTCGAATAGATCGAGAGGAGATCGCCAATGACCATAAATGAAGGACGAAGTGCCCCGGGACCGACGCTGCGACGGCTGCCAACTTACCATCACTACCTGAAGCAGTTGGAGGCAAAGGGACGGGATTTCGTCTCCTGCACACACATTGCCAATGAGCTTCGGCTCGACCCGACCCAGGTCCGAAAGGATATCGAGGTTACGGGAATCGTGGGAAAGTCGAAGGTCGGATACGACGTGCCCAATCTGATCCGGGCAATCGAGGAGTTTCTCGGCTGGAATAACACCTCGGACGCGTTTCTGGCTGGGGTGGGGTCCATGGGAACCGCCCTTCTCGGCTACGAGGGGTTCAGGAACTATGGTCTGAACATCGTGGCCGCCTTTGACACCAATCCGGACAAGGTCGGAACGAGCGTTCACGGCAAGGAAGTGCTTCCCATCGAGAAGCTGCCGGACCTCGCCCGACGAATGCACGTGCTGATCGGAATCCTCACTGTTCCCGCCGATGCCGCCCAGAAAGTGGCGGACTTGATGATCCAGGGCGGGATCAAGGCGATCTGGAACTTTGCTCCCACGGCACTGAATATCCCTGAAGAGACGGTGCTTGAAAACGTGCACCTCTCGTCCAGCCTGGCTGTACTGTCCAACCGGCTTGCCCAACTGCTTAAGGTCGAAAAGAGACAAGGAGTGCTTGAGAATGCCAACACACATGACGCGGAAGTTTGAGAAGATTTGCCAAATCCTGGACCGGCACCATCGCGACTCAGCCCGGCTGATCCCGATCCTACAGGCGGTTCAAGATGAGTATCGCTACCTGCCGGAAGAGGTGCTGACATACGTGGCGACGTCGTTAGGCCTGCCCCCCGCCCGCGTGTTCGGCGTGGCATCGTTCTACGCCCACTTCGCCCTCGAGCCGAAGGGTAAGTATGTGATTCGCCTGTGTGACGGGACCGCCTGTCACGTCAAGCAGTCGATCCCCATCCTGGAGGCCCTGCAAAAAAGACTCGGACTCAACGACAAGCGAAAGACAACCCCAGACATGTTGTTCACCCTGGAAACGGTATCCTGCCTCGGCGCCTGCGGTTTGGCCCCGGTCATGGTGATCAATGACGAAGTGCATGGTCAGATGACGCCTCAAGCCGCCGTCGCCCTCGTGGAAGAAATCATAAAGAAAGAGGAAGCCCAATGATCCGCACAGCACACGATTTGGAGAACGTCAAGCAAGAGTTCCTCGCCGCAGTCAAGCAGCCCGCGAGGAGAATCATCATCTGCGCCGGGACCGGATGCGTCGCCAATGGGGCATTGAAGGTCTACGACGCGTTTGTCAAACAGATCGCCGAAGCAGGCATGAAGGTCGCCGTCGAGTTGAAAAAAGAGGAATCGCCGTCGGATGTCCTGGTCTCCAGGAGCGGATGCCAGGGCTTCTGTCAGATGGGACCGCTGGTCACTATTCTGCCCGACAATTTCCTGTACACCAAGGTCAAGGTCGACGACGTCGCCGAGATCGTCACGGAAACACTCGGGCGAAACAAGCCCATCGCGCGATTGCTCTACGTCGAACCTCTGAGCGGCAACAAGTGCCTCGGTACGGGCGACATTCCCTTCTATCAACGCCAGTCCCGTTCCACGCTCAAAGCATGCGGTACGATCGATCCGGAAGATATTCGCGAGTATATCGCCCACGGCGGTTACGCGGCGGCGGCAAAATGCTACACGGAACTGACGCCCAAGTCGATTTGCGAGGAGATCACCCATTCCGGACTTCGCGGCCGGGGCGGCGGCGGATTTCTCACCGGCCGAAAATGGGAACTCACACGAGTGCAACCCAATGACAAGAAGTACGTCATCTGCAACGGCGACGAGGGCGACCCTGGCGCGTTCATGGACCGAAGCGTAATGGAAGGCAATCCGCACAGCGTGATCGAGGGGATCATGATCGCCGCACGGGCGATTGAAGCCGACGAAGCCTATATCTACGTTCGAGCCGAGTACCCCCTGGCCGTCAAACGCCTCCGCAAGGCGGTCGAAGACGCGGAAAAAGCCGGCCTGCTCGGAAAAAATATCTTCGGCACGGGGCTGGACCTTGCCTGCCACGTGATGGAAGGCGCGGGCGCGTTCGTCTGCGGCGAGGAGACGGCATTGATCGCCTCCGTGGAAGGAAAGCGAGGCATGCCGTCACCCAAACCCCCCTTCCCGGCGCAATCGGGCCTGTGGGGCAAGCCGACGGTTATCAATAACGTCGAAACGTTGTCCACCGTTCCGCTCATCATCAACATGGGCGCTCGTGAATTCCGCAGCCTCGGAACGCAGACATCCCCCGGAACCAAGACGTTCGCCCTCACCGGCCACGTCGTTAATACGGGACTGATCGAGGTCCCCTTCGGAACCACGCTCCGCGAAATCGTCCTGAACATCGGCGGCGGAGTAACTAACGACGCAGGCCAGGTCACGGGCGAATGCTTCAAAGCCGTTCAGATCGGCGGCCCGTCCGGCGGCTGTCTGACTGAAGAGCACCTGGACCTGCCGATGGATTTCGATTCGCTCAAGGGCGTCGGGGCCATGGTCGGATCCGGCGGACTCGTCGTAATTAACAAGCAGACGTGCATGGTAAGCATCGCCCGGTTCTTCATGCAGTTCACACAGAATGAATCGTGCGGCAAATGCGTCCTGTGCCGTGAGGGAACGCGTCAGATGCTCGGCTTGCTGGACGACATCATGGAAGGCCGGGCGGACCAGGGAACGCTGGACCTGCTGGAGAAACTGGCCCTGGCCGTGCAGAAGGGATCGCTCTGCGGACTCGGCAAGACCGCGCCGAATCCGGTCCTGTCCACCCTGCGGTATTTCCGGGCGGAATATGAAGCGCATGTCTTCCAGAAACGCTGCCCGGCCGGCAGATGCAAGGCCCTGGCGTCTCCGGAAATCATCGCGGACAAATGCAAGGGATGCACCGCCTGTGCCCGCAAATGTCCGGTCGGCGCCATCACCGGCGAAAAGAAAATGCCTCACAAAATCGACATCAACAAATGCGTCAAGTGCGGCGAATGCGCCAAAACGTGCAAGTTCGACGCCATTATTGGAGTTTGAGCCATGGAAAACGTCAAAACGCTGATTATCGACGGAAAAGAAATGCCCATTCGCGGCGAGCGAAACCTCCTGGAGATCATTCGCAAAGCCGATATCGACTTGCCGACCTTCTGCTACCATTCGGAGCTGAGCGTCTATGGCGCCTGCCGACTGTGCCTGGTGCAGGTGGAAGGGAAGGGAATACTCGCGGCCTGCTCGACGGTACCTGAAGCCGGGATGAATGTGCGCACCACGACGGAAGAGATCCGGGAGATCCGGCGAATCTCCGTCGAGCTACTGCTGGCCAATCACGAGCAAAGCTGCCCCACGTGCGGAAAGAGCGCCGCGTGCCAGCTCCAGAGCCTCGCCCGGCGACTTGGGATTCAGAAAGTGCGGTTCAAATCCGTTCAAAAACCGCAGCCCGTGGACCGCTCCAGCCTGGCGATTGTGCGCGATCCCAACAAATGCGTGCTCTGCGGCGACTGTGTACGGTTCTGTCATGAAATTCAAGGCATCGGCGCCATTGACTTCGCTCACCGCGGGTCAGCCGTGTCCGTTCTTCCCGCCTTCGGAAAGGATTTCGCAAAAGTGGAATGCGTAAACTGCGGACAGTGCGCCAGCGTCTGCCCGACGGGAGCACTCACGCCAAAGTCCGAAGTCGAGGATGTCTGGAAGGTCCTGGACAACCCGAAAAAGAAGGTTGTCGCCCAAATCGCGCCAGCTGTCCGCGTGGCGATCGGTGAGGAATTCGGTATGGAACCCGGCGCAGTGACCACAGGACAGATCGTGGCCGCCCTGAAGGCGATGGGATTCGACGCCGTCTACGACACATCTTTTGCCGCGGACCTGACGGTACTCGAGGAAGCCAACGAGTTTCTTGCCCGAAAAGCAAAAGGAGAAAAACTCCCTCAGTTCACCTCCTGCTGTCCCGCATGGGTCAAGTTCGCGGAGCAGTACTATCCGCAACTGCTGCCGAACCTCTCCTCCTGTCGCTCCCCGCAGCAGATGTTGGGATCATTAGCCAAAGAGACCCTGCCGCAGAAGCTGGGCGTGGACGTGAAGGATTTGATCGTCGTTTCCATCATGCCGTGCACGGCGAAGAAATTCGAAGCTCGTCGCCCGGAATTCCGAAAGAATAACGTTCCCGACGTCGACTTCGTGCTCACCACGCAGGAATTGGCCCGGATGATCGAGGAAGCCGGCCTGCGGTTCAGCACGCTCGAACCGGAATCCCTCGACATGCCGCTCGGATTCAAAACCGGCGCGGGCGTGATCTTCGGTAACTCCGGCGGCGTGAGTGAGGCGGTCCTTCGCTATGCCCTGGAAAAGATTACAGGCGTGAAGCTCGAGGCGTTCGATTTCCCTATTGTTCGCGGCGAAAACGGAATTCGTACCGCCACACTCAACGTCAACGGCCAGGACCTGAAGCTGGCAATCGTTCACGGCTTGAAGAACGCCCGCGAATTGGCGGAGAAGGTCAAGGCGGGACAATGTGACTATGACTTCATCGAGGTAATGGCGTGCCCCGGCGGATGCATCGGCGGCGCCGGTCAGCCGGTATCTCGCGACTTCGACGCCAAACGTCGACGCACCAAGGGCCTGTACGAGGCGGACAAGCAGCTCCAGCTCCATAAATCTCAGGACAACCATTACGTCTCCGAGTGCTACAAGTGTACGCTGGGCTGCGTCGGCAGCGAAAAGGCCCACAAGCTTCTTCACACGAAATACCAGAGCCGTCGGCGCATCAGCGACCAGGACCTGGATATCATTACCGGAAAGGACGAGAAGAAGCTCACGGTCAGCGTCTGCGTCGGAACCAGTTGTTACGTGCGAGGCGCGCAGGACCTTCTGCACAGCCTCATTCGTCATATCGAGGAGAACAACCTGGAAAACGCCGTCGATGTCAAGGCCACGTTCTGCTTCGAAAAGTGCGATCGCGGACCGACCATCACCGTGGGTGATACTATAATTGAGAAATGTACCTTCGACAAAGCCTGTGAGGTGCTGAATCATGAACTCAAGCTCCGAGAGCAGTCCCCATAGACCGGGACAGGTCGTATTCACGAACAAGGCTCGTTGCCGCGACTGTTATCGGTGCGTCCGCGTCTGCCCCGTCAAGGCGATCCGGATGCACAAGGAGCAGGCGTTTGTCGTTCCCGAACGCTGCATTTCGTGCGGCACGTGCATTCGTGAGTGCCCGCAAGGAGCCAAATCGTTCCGGAACGACGTCGAACACGCGGCGAGGTTGATCGCCTCGAAGCAAATAGTCTCCGCCAGCGTCGCGCCGTCATTTGCAGCCGTGTTCAGCGATTGGGAGCAGAAGCGTCTGGCTTCGGCGCTGCGAAAGCTCGGTTTTTCCTACGTGGCGGAGACCGCGGTCGGAGCTTACCATGTGGCGAAGAAGACGGCGGATATTATCCACAATCGGCCGAACCGTTCCCACATCTGCACGGCCTGCCCGGCTGTGGTCCGTTACGTCGAGCGGTACCAGCCGGATTTGGTGGATCTGCTTGTCCCTGTTGTCTCCCCCATGCTCGCCCATGCCCGGCATTTGAAGGAAAGACTCGGCTTGGAGACCAAGGTCGTCTTCATCGGTCCCTGCGTCGCCAAAAAGGCGGAGGCCGAGGACCCGCAGAACGAAGGGTTTGTCGACTGCGTCATTACGTTCACCGAGCTGGTTGAGTGGCTTAAGCGCGAGAGCATTTCCATGGCGTCGCTGGAAGAGAGCGCGTTCGACGAAACGCCCGAGGGCGACGCTCGGTTCTTCCCGCTTGTCGGCGGATCCGTTCGCACTGCCGCCATGAGCACCGATCTCCTGGCCCAGAACGTCGTTTCCGTCAGCGGGTTCAGCGAAGTCCAGGAGGCGTTGGCGGGAATTCGCGGTGCGTCAGCCGTTGTTGTCGAGCCCCTCTTCTGCCCCCAGGGCTGCATTAACGGACCGGCGGTCGCGGTGGAATCCAATGTCTACCAGCGACGCAAAGATGTGCTGGACTATGCAGGCCAAAACCAGGGTCAACCGCCCGCGAATGACGAGGATTATTCGCATCTGATCACCCGGTTCAACCCCCAAGCCATCGACGGCGAGGTCGCGGAGGAAGAAATTCGCCGAATCCTCGAGAAAACCGGCAAGACGCGCCCCGAGGACCAGCTCAATTGCGGCGCCTGCGGATATTCCACCTGTCGCGACAAAGCCAAGGCCGTCGTTCGCGGCATGGCTGAGGTGGAAATGTGCATTCCGTACATGAAGCGCCTGGCTGAGCAGCGGACGGACCGCATCATCGAAACCAGCCCCAACGGAATCGTCATTCTCGACGAGCGGCTGAACATCATCCACATGAACCCCGCGTTCCGGCGGTTCTTCATGTGCTCAGAGGCTGTCTGCGGAAAGCGGATATCCTATCTCATGGATCCCGATCCCTTTGAGAAACTCGCGTCGGGATCCGAAACATCCATCGAACTGGTGGTCAAACACGAACGGTACAATCTGATCGCCCACCAGATCCTCTACCCGCTCCGGGAAGAAAAACAATACGTGGGCATCTTCGTCAACATCACTCACAGTCAGGCCAGCCAGGAAAAACTCACACAACTCCGCGCCCAGACGATCCTGCAGGCGAGGGAACTGATGGAGCATCAAATCTCCATGGCCCAGCAGATCGGAAAGTTCCTCGGAGAGTCTACCGCGCGGGGTGAGGCGTTGGTCGAGAACCTGATGCGTCTGGCTGGGGATGAGAAGAACGCGTCGGACGGTAAAGGCAAAAAGGGAAATAACTGGCTATGGGATATATTCACGTCGAAATAGAGACTCACCAGAGCCCGAAGAAGCCTGGTGCGCCCTGCGGTGACGTGGTGGCCTTCGACCGCACACCTTCGCACACCACGATCGTCGTCAGCGACGGATTGGGACACGGGATCCGGGCCAACATCGCGGCGACGATGTGCGTCTCCCGTCTGCTCGAGCTCTTCCGCGGCGGATTCTCCCTCCGTGTCGGATTCGCCAACATGGTCAAGACCATGAATGAGGCGCGAGGAACGGATCTGCCCTACGCCGTGTTCACTGTCGCCCGAATTCTGAACGATGGAACGACCACGCTGTTGTCGTACGAGATGCCCCCGCCCATCCTGATCAGCCCTCGCCATGCAGCCGTCCTGCCCCAGCGGACGATCACCCTGGAAAACGCCCTGATCGGCGAGGCCAACTGTCACCTGGAATCCGGCGAAGGCGTTATCGTCGTCAGCGACGGAATCACGCAGGCGGGCATGGGTACTGCGTTCAAGCTCGGCTGGGAAGCCAATGGCGCCTGCCGCTACATTAACACATGCCTTCTCGACGGCGTCTTGCCACGGGAAATCCCCCCGTATGTCCACCGCCGTGCCCTGGAGCACTGGGGACCGTCGCCCGGTGACGATTGCACCGTGACGCTCGCCCTCTCACGATGGGGAAACACCGTCAATGTCCTGACCGGTCCGCCCAGCGACCCCGCCCAGGACAACGCCGTCGTCGCCAAGTTCCTCCTCGCGGAGGGTACCAAGATTGTCTGCGGCGGAACCACGGCCGGGATCGTCGCGCGTCATCGCGGAAAGAAGATCGCCATCGATACCGAGTCTCAGCCTACCATCGCGCCGCCGAAATACACCGTCGAGGGAATCGATCTGGTGACGGAAGGCGCCGTCACCCTCAATCAGGTCTATAACGTGCTCGACGAGGATGCTTCCGCGTTTGAAGAAGACAGCGGCGTTACGGAACTGCATCAGCATCTCAGGTCCGCCGACCGGGTCAATTTCCTGGTCGGAGTGGCCCGCAATCCCGCCTCCGACAACATCGCGTTTCGGCAACGGGGAATTCTTACCCGCATGCAGATCGTCCCTCTGCTCGCTGATCGACTCCGCAAAGCTGGCAAGCTTGTCGTCGTGGACTATATCTAACCTGAAACGCCCGCCGCCTTCCGCTTTCGTATTGAAAATGGACCTCAATCCCGCTACAACTCATGGCGAGGTGACCCATGCTCAAATTGACCGACCAACAGATCGCCGAATACTTCAAACGCAGCTATATGGCTGTCGATGGGCTTTGGTTCGTCAAGATTGAGGAAAAGCTGGGCTTCGACACCGCCCTTGACCTCGATATCGATGTCTGGAAGATCATGCCCAAGATCCAGGTCCGCAAACTCAAATCCCTGGTTCCGGTCAAGGAGGGACTCGAGGGTCTCTACGAGGCGTTCGCGACAAAGCTGAACCTGGAAGGCTACACCTACGAACCGACCCAATCGGACGGCTGTGTTGAGTTCAAAATCACCAAATGCCCCTGGCACGAGATCATGATCAAGTCAGACCGAAAACATGTGGCCGAAAAGGTCGGAAGCGCGATCTGCACGGCGGAGGGAACCGTGTGGGCGTCCGAGTTCGGCAAGAATATTACATGCCAACTCGCCGAACGCATCTGCAGCGGTGCTTCGTGCTGCCGGATGCGATTTGTGAGGACATTGGGACAATCCCCGGCACACCAGTAACCCCATACCCGCGACGGCCAGCGTACCCATGTCATATCGGCCCCACAATCTTTTCCTTCACCCGCGAATTGACGTTCAATGGGAAAGGCGGTACACCCTCCTCAGATTGTTAACAATTTGAACATCGGAGGTCCCTCATGAATTCCAAGCAACGAGTCAACGCCACCATCAACGGAATCGTCCCGGATCGCGTTCCCATCGGCGAATTCGCCGTTGATTTTGACACCGTCGAGAAGATCATCGGTCACGAAACCTATTTGCGTGCCAAGGCCAAGTCGCAGATCGCGTTTTGGGAAGGCCGGCATGGAGAAGTGGTCGATAGCTACATCAACGACCGGATCGAGCTGATGAACAAGATCGACCTGGACATTATGACGTTCACCGACGCCACGTGGCGGATCCCAGCGCCTTGTGACGAGCCCCCGCCGCGAAAGATTGCGGAGGGGACGTGGGAAGACAAGCACGGCAGAGTGTATAAGTATTCAGAGACGACGGCGGACATGGACATTTGCCGGATCAAGAAGTCGCACGGCGACAAGATCACACTATGGGGTGGCGTGGCGGTCGAGCACATCATCTCCGGCACAACGGAGGATGTTCGGCGAGACGTGCGCCGGGCCATGCAATGCGCCAAACCCGGCGGGCGGTTCATTCTCGGTTCGAGCCATTCCATCGCGGTCGGCAGCAAGTACGACAATTTTATGGCGATGCTTGACGAATATCACAAACTATGCGACTACTAATCGCAGCGTAAGGATTTGCTTCGGCTTTAAGGAGACGGACACCCTGCCGTCCCGGGCGGAGATCTCCGTACCGACCGGCTGACTCTCGAAGTTCACGGGTACAGCCCGCGTGAAGTCTCCATGAATCACAGCCTGAATAGCCTCTTGGGATGGATTGAACATTCGAAGTTCCCAGGCTGAGTCCACCTGCCGCAGACTCGTAACGACAGCATCACCGTCGATACTGATGAAGCTCTTCTCGGCGGGCAACGAAGCCGATGTCTTATTGAGGCGAATATCCACGGGCTGAGCATGAACGACTCGGAGACCACCCGCCAGCCGTTGTCCGAGCCTGCACAGCGTCGCATTATTGGGTTTGCCGCTGAGTGGAACGATCCAGTAACGGAAGGTCATCGGTCCAAGGAGTTGACCATTCGGTTCGCCATCGGTAAACACCGTCCGGCGCGTGCCACGAAAGAGCGTCAGGGCCAGCGGACGATCGGGCAGATCCCGAACCGCGCTTTCATACAGACCGGGGGCCACCACGGCCAGACCGCGGTGGTCATCGAAAACAGCGGTCCAACTTTCCTGTGGTTTGGTTTCCACTTCCAGCTCGCGGTAGAGATGATTGTCCGCATCGAGGGCAATCGGACGCTCCACAACGTCAAACACGCTGTCGGCCAGGTATGTCTTGGCAGAGGCCCCACTCGGAAGCAGCACGCGCACCCGATGATCCTTCGCGTTATTGTGCACGGTCGTTTCGACTTCCAGATAAGGGCTATTCGGACGCAGACTGATCCGGCTGTCGAGGACAAGATCGGCGCGATCCTCGCTGCGAACCATGCGGTCGAAACAAAATTCGGAGGGAACGGCCATGGTTGTCTTGACGCGGAAGGTCGTCAGCATCGGTCCATTATGGACCATCGCCACTTCGCTCCGGCATGCAGTCGAGGCGAAGGTTTGGTCATTGACAGCGATACCGTGATACCAACCGTCGCCGATATCGGCGGTGTCCTCGAAGGTCAGCAACCGGGAGTAGACTTGTTTCGTCCGCTTATCAGTGACGGTCAGGGTCCCGTTCGATTCGATTACCACGTCGATCAATTCGTTGGCCATTGATCGCTCGCTGGTGGCCAGGCCGGGAACTTCGGGATGGCGAACCGGGGAGTAGGCGATGGTACAATTATTGTCGGGATCGAAGTACGGCTCAGCGGATTGAACGCGGAGGGAGGTGTAGCCCATGGCGGGGACTTGCAGCGGGAGCGAGACGGTGATGTCGTGCGTGCGGTACCCTTCAGGGAACCGGACATAACGCTGACGGTTCTTGATTCGACTTCGTGCCTGGGCCAGACGTTGATAGGGAATTTCCCGGTTCTGAGAGTCAAAGACTCGGAACGCCGGTTTTTCCTCGAAGCCGAAGAATTCGTTGAACGCCGGCCAATCGGCAGGTATTTGAAGAGTCAGTTCGACCGTCTCATTGACCGCAACACTGGACGGATTGAACACGACTACGCGGAATTCGTTGTCTTTGACCGCACCCTCGATCGAGGCAGCCATTTTTCTCGTCACGTCGGTCGTCAGGCGATCGGCGATGCTTCGGCACTGGCTGAAGCGGAACTTCATATCCTCATGAACCTGGTCGATACTGCATCCACAGATGGAATCATGAGGATGATTCTTGATCAACCACTTCCACGCCACATCGAGATATCCCTTCGGGTATTCGACACCGATCGCCGACGAAGCAAAGGCGCTGAAGGGTTCGGTCCACTGGCACAGCAGCGTCTGACATTGCGCATTGGTCTGTTTGATCCACACGCGACTTGAGAGGACACCGGGAATAACCCAACTTGTGCTCTGGGCATGAGGAACCTTGCCCGGCTCGCGCAGTTCACCGCGGATTACGGTTGTGTCACTGTCCATTTGAGGAATGGCTGCGTTCAGGAAGTCATCGAGGTTGCCGTGAATGAATTCGAACGGAGCATCGGGACGGGCGGCGAATGCGAGCATGGCCTGGTAGAAGCTCTGATCCCAACCCTGATGATCGCCGCCGTCAAAGGCGAGAATGGCATCGACCTTTTCCACCTGCGACTCTTTCGTCACGTACCACGTCAGGTCACTTTCCACCTGTTCCTGGCTGTGGACGTGGTTCCGATCGAAACTGTGGCGGACCCTTGAACAAAAGTCACAATAGCCGACATTTGCGAACAGGTAGGTCGGAATCTGCGTTCCGTCGGCCGCCTGCCATCGGACGAGTCGCCGGTCGAGCCGGTTGATGCCCCGCCACAGAATCGCGCCGCGAATGCCAAATCCAGCGAAAATCTGCGGCAGTTGACTGTTATGACCGAAGATGTCGCAGACGAAGCCTGCATCGGAGGGCTTTACGCCGAAGGAGCGGACAAGCTCCCGCCCCATTCGCAGGTTGCGGATCAGGGATTCTCCGGAGACGAGGAACTCGTCGGGCATGACATACCACGGTCCGACGGTGAGTTTTCCCTCGCGAATCAGTTGTTCGACTTGCGTTCTTCGCTCCGGCCGAATCTCCAGGTAGTCCTCAATCACGACGGCCTGACCGTCGGTCTGAAACGGTCCCTTGAGCTGACCCGAATTGTGACCTTCAAGAACATGATCCATCAGATTGACGAGCCGGTGTCGGAAATCCTGAAACGTCTGATACCATTCCCGATCCCAGTGCGTGCTGAGTACGTAATATAGCCGCGGTTTTTTCATGACGCTCTGTCCTGCGAAAACGAATGGCTATGAGTATACCGCCGCAGAGGCCCCTGTCAATGTATCACACGCGCTGGCCTTTATCCTGGCGTCATTGCGAGCAGACAAGAAGTGACGGGTTGGGAAACTCATCCTGCAGGAGCTGCTTAGCGTCAGGAATATGTGTTCTCGGGGTCACAGGGTTGGTTGGAGCGCCACGGCAAGGACAAGAAAAAAAAGGCGGATTTCCTCGGAAATCCGCCTTTGGTATGGCAAAATGATCAACACTTGATCAGTGCATCTCGACGTCAACCGAGCCCAATCCCTTACGGAAGAAATTGAACTGGACGTTGGGATGCAGCGCCAGCAGAGACATCGGCACGGCGCTGTCGGGAAGTTTTTTGGCGATCATCAGGGTCGTCAGACGCATGCCAAAGGGATTATCGTGCATGCCCGCCTGCCAGATCGACACTTTCTCCGCCTGCCAGGTCTGAACGGGTCCAACGGACACAGCCTGCGTGGGGACCAGGCTCACCTGACCGCCGCCGGAGGTCCGTGCGTTCTGCATGATCGTCACGGGATGCAGATCGACCACGCGGGTATCGAGTTTCAGGTACTCCTGCGGTTTCGGGGGGTTGTCCTTGTACTTTCCTTTGCGCGGCAGCGGATCGTTGAAAGCCCAATGCTTGATATCGCCCTGTCCGCCCTGCATGACCACACAGCGTACGCCTTCGTAACTCTTGATGTACTCCTTCGGATCGGCTTTGGGGAAATGGATGTTCTGCTTCGGCATGGCCAAGTCCTTGCGAATGCGATTGAAGCACATATCCATATCGGCTTTGGCGAAAGACAGCGGATGGGTCGGCGGAACTTCCTTGCCGTTGATGACCCATTCATCCATACCCCAGAAATGGGCGTTCTTGAGGTTCAGATCCATGGCATTGACAAGCCGGGCCACGAGCGGGAGCTGTTCGGTCGGACCGATGGGTCCGCAGATTCCCGCCGGCTGGCTGGGAGTGGCCTGTTTCCACGCTTCGATGTATTCCAAGGCTTCGGCAAGGTAGAATTCTTCGATGGTGTCATAGAAGACTACCTTGAACCCTGGCCTGGAGAGCTTGAGCATTTTCTCCGGCGTGAGCTTGGCCGCCTCGGCCAGAATCTTCGGATCGATCGTCGTATAGTCCCACCAATCGGGAGCGAGTTTGCTTAACGGTCTTGCCATTTCAAATCTCCTTTATTTTGCACTAGTGATAAACTTTTCCAAGGCTTTGGCCAAGGGGTTGAATTCTTCCGATCCGAACCCGAGATGCGAATGCCTCCGCCAGCCTTCGGCGAAGGGAAACTTGCCGGACATTTTTCCCACATCGCCGCACATGCCTTCCATTGTCTTAAGATAGCTGTCCAGACCCTGGCTGTGGTCGAGCCATTCTTTCTGACTTTTGTGACAGGCGAGCATCTGCCGCTTCGCGGCGAGAACGGACGACACATCCACGTATATCTCCGCCTTGATTTCATTTCGCAGCTGATCCTTCAGACCGTAAGGTAATGCATGATAGACGGCCATTTCGGTGGCCACCGGCGCGACCGGCGGATCGGTCGAGAAATTCTTCATGTTTCGGCAAAACGCAGCCGTCACGCCCAGCCGTACGGAGTTCATATGATCTTCCATATAGTCCTGGGGCGACTGCAGCAGGAGGATCTCCGGGTCAACCTTGCGGATGATGGCCGCCATCTTCGAGACCAGGATGCGATCGTAGTAGATTTCCAGATCGTCGACGAGGGGCGGATGGAAGACGGCTCCGATGCTCTGGGCGGCGGTTTGCGCTTCGCCGGTTCGAATGGCAACGATGTCGTCTTTGTCGTGCGTGGCCGTCCCGCATGAGCCATTGGCCACATTCATGTAGTGAATCTCATAACCCGCGTTCTTGAGCAGGATCAACGTCCCTGCCATCATGAATTCGATATCGTCCGGATGAGCGGCAACCGCAAATGCTCTCTTGGCCACGTCTATCACTCCTTGTACTACAGACTTGCGAATTCCCTATATATAAACGGATTTTGGAAAAATGCCAGTGCTTGAGGAGCTTTATTCAACAGTTTTGAGGGAAAAGACAATCGCCGTGCGGAATATGCGGAGATTTCTGTAAGAAATGCTTAGCGTCTGAGCTTCCTGACGCCTTCAGGCAAGCCCAGATATCTGACGACGATGTCGTAGATCTCCTGGCACCGGAAGAAGAGCTTTCGGCCGCCGTCTTTCGCGCTGGTCAGATAGAGCATGTAATGGTGTCGCCAGTTCTTCCGGTCGGATTCGTGAGAATAGATTCCCGCTTTGAGGCGAGCTTCCTTCTGTCGCTTGCGGTAATCCCATCGCACCGTGCTGTAGGCAGCCACGAGAGTATCGCTGGTCAGCAGGTCAAGTCCGGCACTCTCCTTACTCGTATCCCATCGGAAATCGGCGACAAGAGCATGCATCAGCATTTTGAGGATACCGGCGCGAGGCGTGTGCAGAGGCACGACCAACCGCCCGGACTCTGCCGCGCTGCGGGGGTTCCACGCGTAGCTCAAGAACCCCATACACGGGGCAAGAAGCACGTATGGCGATTGCCGAATATAGGTCCGGTGCTCCGCCTGCTTGGCGAACACAGCCACTTCCTTGAAGACCGTAGGATCACATTCTTCAATTTCGCGGACCTCAGTAAGTACGGCAGCTCGATTGTTCCATCGCTCCGGCCTGAAGTTGTCGCGCAGCGAGAACGGCGGGAAAGGGTCCTTCAGTTTGGCGCACAGACGGCAGATACGATGGATGCGGTCCACTTCCTGTCGAGCCAGTTCGCCGATTGAGAAAGCGCCGCCGCTCTCCATCAGTTTGGTTTCCGCACTTTTTCCCCGCGTCTCTTCCTCGGGAATGAGATTTTCCTGGATCTGTTTGATGGCCAGCGCACGCCGGGTGGCTTCCACTCGATTGTTCTGCACTTTCTCTCTGAGCGATGCGCGCAAGGCCGACTCGCGAGTCATGCCCGCGAGTTGCCTTTCCAGATTCGCGTTTAGCTCCTGGAGTTTGCCGATTCGGACCTGCAGCTGAGATACGGTGTGGTTCAGGGCCTGCAAGCGGTTCCGAGAGGCGATCATTCGTCGCCAGGACTTGTCGCGTAACCAGGCGTCCGAGCCGCGGTGATTGAGTTCCAGATCCTCGTCGATTGACGGCGTGATCCGCCCTCGAGCCACCAGGTCGATATACTCGTCGGCATACAAAACATGCGTGGCATCGGGAGACTCATCGAGTCGCTCGATGAATTGCCGGCAGTCATCGAGAAGTTTCTGCGCCAGCGAAGGATCGATGAGCCAGGGCGCCGATCCGATCATTCCATACCGCAGAAACGCCCGCACAACGGGCTGATTCTCGACAGGCACGGCGCCTTCGGCCAGCAATACAGAAGCTTCGGAGTAGGCGGACCAGAACGCCTCAACCATGGTGCGCTCGATCGTATGAAGCTCGCGAATGGTCGCCGACAACAGAATATCCAGATTGCCCAGACAGGCTTTCAGGGTGGCTTGATCGTCTTCCTTTCGGGCTTGGTCAATGCGTGCCTGGAGCATGGTCCGCTGAGCCGTCACACGCTTCCTCATCGCTTCGACCGCAGCAGCATAGACCGCCCAGCCAAAGAGCGCTCGGGCGGAACCTTCCGACCGGGAAAGTACCGCGTACAACGGTTCCTGCTCGACCAGCTTGGCGGAAATGTCCAGCAGAGAAGGCGTCAGTTCATTCCACAGGCCCAGCAATTGCCACTGCCGAATCGCCATCTCCTTGGCCTTCTGCAAGGCTTGACTTACAGGCGGTCCATTTCCGACAATTGCAGCCTCACGCATGACGGAGATTCGATTTTCCAGTTGCGTTCGGCTCTCGGCTATTTCATTCAATGTGGGGAACTTTTTGAGTTCGCGGACCTGTCGATTCAATTCCGATTTGGCATCGCCGGGCAGATCCGGGGAGCTGAGCATACTCTCGCGGTCCCTGCTCAAAGCGTCGATCTTCATCAGGATCGCCAGACGAGTATCCACCACTTCCACCAGTTCGGGAGTGGCCAATATATCCGTTCGAACTCCGGCATCCGTACCTGGCGAAACTTCCGGAGTGATAGATGGTTCCTGGGCTGTATTCTCAATAGTGCTTTCGGATGTCATGGTGTTCTGCTATGCTTCCTGTTCACTCTTCCTGGGGTACACCCCCAACGCAGTCCTGCACGGTCCGTCTGTCAAACGTACCGATAAAACGGTCCTGCGTCGTACTATTCGGCCAATGTCAATATCGAACAATATGCCCCAAGGGTTCATTAACATTTGCCCGTTTTTGTCTGGTAGGCATGAAAGGTCTGATAAAAGCGGGGATTTCACTTCATCGGAGGCGCGCATACAGACTCGCAGGATGGGGTTCTTGACCCATCAATTCGGACGCTCTTGGCGAATGAACCGAACGGTGGGCAAGAAACCCACCCCACCGGCCTTCTACTTCCCCGCCTTCTGTTCGATCTTCGCCCAGGTGTCTTTCAGGGACACCGTGCGATTCAGGACGAGCTTGCCGGCGGTGGAGTCTTTGTCCACGCAGAAATAGCCCTGGCGTTCGAACTGGTACCGGCTCAGGACTGGGGCGTTTTTCACGCTTGGCTCAACCTTGGCGTCCGGGATGACCTCCAGCGAATTGGGATTGATGTTCACCTTCCAGTCCTGGCCTTCGGGCACGTCTTCCGGTTCTTCCTTCGTGAACAGGTGATCGTACATCCGCACCTCAGCGTCAACGGCATGGGCTGCGGACACCCAGTGGATCGTCGCTTTCACTTTTCGTCCGTCGGGCGCGTCGCCGCCGCGGGTGGCAGGGTCGTAGGTGCAGTGCAGTTCGACCACTTCGCCCTTCTCGTTCTTCACCACGCTGTTGCACGTGATGAAATAAGCATAGCGGAAGCGAACTTCCTTGCCGGGCGACAGGCGGAAGTACTTTGGCGGAGGTACCTCGCGGAAATCGTCCTGCTCGATGTAGAGCACCTTCGAGAACGGGACTTTTCGCGTCCCAGCCGACGGATCCTCCGGATTATTGATCGCATCCAGTTCTTCGACCTGACCTTCAGGGTAGTTGTCGATGACCAGCTTGAGGGGTTTGAGGACAGCCATGGCACGCGGAGCGTGCTTATTGAGATCCTCACGAACGCAGGCTTCAAGAAGGGCGTAGTCGCTTCGCCCCTCGAATTTGGCCACACCGACCCTACGGAGGAATTCCTTGATCGCATCGGGCGTAAACCCGCGACGACGCATGCCGCAGAGGGTGGGCATTCGCGGATCGTCCCAGCCGCGAACAAAGCCTTCTTCCACCAACATCCGAAGCTTGCGTTTGGACATCATCATGTAGGTGATGTTCAGACGGGCAAATTCGATCTGCCGGGGACGGTAATCGATGCCCGGAGGACGAACGCCAATCGAGATCAGCGTATCGATGAACCAATCGTAGAGCGGCCGGTGAATTTCGTAGGCCAAGTCGCACAGCGAATGCGTGACCCCTTCGATCCAGTCGCTCTGACCGTGAGCCCAGTCGTACATGGGATAGATGCACCACTTTCGGCCGGTGTGCGGGTGCTCCTCGTGAAGGATGCGATACATGACCGGGTCGCGCATGGTGATATTCGGATGGGCCATGTCGATCTTGGCCCGGAGCGTTCGGGTGCCGTCGGGAAACTCGCCGTTTTTCATTCGCTCGAAGAGGTCCAGACTCTCTTCGACAGGCCGATCACGGTATGGGCTGGGCTTGCCGGGTTCCGTCAGCGTGCCGCGATACTCACGTATCTGATCAACCGTCAGATCGCACACATAAGCCTTGCCCGCCTTGATCAGGGCGATGGCCCATTCGTAGAGCGTCTCAAAATAGTCTGACGCATGATATTCATGCTTGCCCCAGTCATAGCCAAGCCAGCGAATATCGTCTTTGATCGCGTCGATGAATTCCTGCTCTTCTTTGACGGGGTTGGTGTCATCCATGCGAAGGTGACACCGGCCGCCGAACTCCTGAGCCACGCCGAAGTCAATTCCGAAAGCCTTGGCGTGCCCGATGTGAAGGTAACCATTGGGTTCCGGCGGAAAACGCGTCACCACGCGTCCGCCATTCTTGCCCGCCTTGACATCTTCGCTTATAGAATCGCGGATAAAATCTGAGCGGGCTGGGGTCTCACTGCTATTCGTCATATCCATCACTTCCTTGATCTTTCGCTATAAATGGAACTTGCCACATATTCCCTGGCGACCGTAAATTATATAGATCGTGATATCGAAACGCAATTAAAGGATGCATCAGGAACGGCCCGACGTTCACCGGACATGCCGACGCGCGAACGATTGCGCAATCTCGGAGGTATCGATCCATGGATAGTGCGGTAGCGGAACATTGCACAGAACTTAATCGCTGCAATCAGCGTGGCGGGCGGATGCTGTCTGTCTTCGATCTGCTGGAGGCGAAGACGCTGGATCTGAACCTGGCTGCCTGGTTGATGGCCCGGATCAGCCGGGGCGCATCGTTCATGACAGGCGCGGTCCCGGGCGGAGCTGGCAAGACAACCGTCATGTGCGCCCTGCTGAATCTTTGTCCGATTGATGTTTCGCTGGCGGCTGCCACGCCGGAGGCAATTCGAGCGACGGGCGAGAGTGAGGATACGAAGAGACGATGCTATATCTGTCACGAGATCAGCTCCGCCCCCTACTTCTCATACTTGTGGAACGATGACTTGCGAGATTATTGCCACTTGCTTGGTCGGGGCCACATGCTGGCCACGAATCTCCATGCGGACGATCTGGAGGAAGCACAAAGCCAGGTCTGCCGCGACAACAACGTGCCGATTGAGCTTTTCAACGGATTCAACCTGATGATCTTCCTTCGCATCAAGGGAAATGGATACGTCAATACGAAGCGGTGGATCGAGAAGGTATACGCGACCGACGGCGGGTCCAGCCACAAACTCGTATTCCGTGCGGGACAGATCACGCCGGTTTCGGATGGATCGGTCGATCCACAATACGTTCAGGCCTGTCGCGACTTTCTCGAAATGACGTTCAAGGCAGGCGTCCGAACCATCGAGGATACACGACGCAGGGTAATCGCATTCCTGAGAAACCATCCCTCAACAGCCTGATTCAGCATAAACCCTTACATTCAAATAAATTAAACCACAGGATCGATTTTGCGAGAAGTATTTTAAGGTCTTATAAGTATTTGTCGATAAAAGTGATAGGAAGTTTTTTAGTAAATTGAGGTCGATTCGGAATTATGGCCCGCACAGGCATTACGCTCAAGGGAAGACTCTTCACCGGCTGCGCCGTTTTCGTTCTGCTTACACTTATTGTCGGAGTGATGGGATTGGACCAGTTTCGTACCGTCTCCCGACAGATGGCGACCGTGCGACAAGTCAACCGATGCGTAGATGCCGCATGCCAGATCCAGAGCTTTCAGCAGTTATTCATCTCCAACCCCTTGTCGGACGCATCGGCCGAGCAGACCGTCGACGTCTGGAAAAAGGCGAAGGATAAGTTTCTGAAGGAAATCAAACGCCTGTCTCAGACCCCCGGCTTGGGCGAAGCGGAAAGAAATATTGTCCGCGACATTGAGGATTCCTGGAAGAACTACGATATTTCGTTCCGAAAGTACATTTTGGCCCGAAATGAAGACCGGGCTGCACGAGCACGGGAAATGCGGCAGGCCCTGAGCGAAATCCAGGGCGCCGAAGGCCTCCAAAGTCTGTCGGCCATAGCGGACGCGTCCGCCGAACGGACCATCCACCAGGCAGGAACGATACTGGTCCTCATAACAGCTCTGGCGGTTATGGCGGGAGTAATCCTGAGCCTGATCCTCGTCCGCCATGTAACGGGCGCGATCAGGGCGATTGTCAAACGTCTTCAGAACGCCTCCCTGCCGCCATCGGCGTCTGGCTCGCCGGAACAGTCGATTGACAACCAGATCAGGAATGTTGAAAACCTGGTTCAGGACCTGAACAACCTGCTGGGTGGCAAGGAACACGCCCAGGACAAAGAGCCTGAGACCCATCCGTAGGCGAAAATCGCCTCGTCAGGTGATACTTCCTCCATTTCCTGCACCTCTATCCGGTCTGATTTGAGAATATCCGCTCGCGTTTCGCGGGGGCAGCGGCAAAGCTGCATGCTATCCCATCGTTCGACTTTGATGGCGGATGAAGCGGGCTGGAGACGAATTGCGTCAATGAACACGGATAAGAAAAGGATTGAGTAAGGCAGATGCGCTAACACGAAGGCAGTGGAATCCCGCCAACTCGTCGTTCCACGTCGATGTAAAAGCTGTTAGCCGTCAGCTATCAGTTTTCAGCTTTGAAGGAAATTGACGTATTCTTGATGTGAAGCGCGAGAACGTGTCTGACTAATTTTACTGGCGCGATGCTGTTATAGAGGTTACTCTTTGTGT
>CAZLZE010000072.1:0-7933 GCA_964563935.1 uncultured Phycisphaerae bacterium
GCGTATTACCGGGATGAACTGACATGCACGGTTATTGCCATAACGGGTTCAAACGGCAAGACCACAACCAAGGAAATGATCAGCCATATCCTGAGCAAGCGTTTTCGTGGTCAGCGGTCGGCCAAGAGCTTCAACAATCACATCGGTGTTCCCCTGACGCTATTATCGAGTGATATCCACGATGAATTCCTTGTGGCTGAGGTAGGGACCAATCACCCGGGCGAGATCGACTACCTGGGTAATATTGTTCGTCCGGATATTGCCGTCATCACCAATGTCGGCGAAAGCCATCTTGAGGGGTTCGGGAGCATAGAACGGGTGGCGGCGGAGAAGGCGTCCCTGGCAAAACACGTGCGTCCCGGCGGGGCGATCGTGGTCAATGGTGACCGGGAAATGTTGCTCCGGTTGATCAGCCATCCTCAGGCGATGGTGATCAGCTTCGGGACGTCCAAGAACTGCGATATGCGGATTACCGAGCTTAAGGTGGAAGGGGGCGGCGTAAAATTCGAGGTGAACAGCAAGTTCAAATTTGACCTGCCGGTCCTTGGCGGACACAACGCGATGAATGCGATGGCGGCTATCGTGGTCGCCCGTCGAATGGGATTCGAAATGCCCGAAATCGCCGAAGCGATGAAGGATTTCAAGCTCCCAGCGATGCGGCTGGAGCTGATGGCGATCGGCGACTATAAGGTACTGAACGACGCCTACAATGCAAACCCAGCCTCGATGGGCAGAGCGCTTGAGGTTTTGGATCAGTACCCGACGGATGGGCGGCGGGTTTTTTGTTGCGGGCAGATGCTGGAACTCGGGGAGCAGTCAGAACAGTTCCACCGTGATCTGGCCAAACGTATCGGATCGAATCATGTGGACGTGCTTGTGACCGTGGGCCAATATGCAAAAATGATGGTGGATGAGGCAATCTTGGCCGGGATGGCCGGCGGCCGGGCGCACGCTTTTGCAACATCGGAGGAAGCGGGAAGGGAACTCAAGAATATTCTTCGCCCCGGGGATTTGGTACTTGTCAAAGGCTCGCGGACGATGAAAATGGAGCGTTTGATTGATCGGATCAAAGAGATGGTCGCCGGCGCTTAGCGTAACGACCATGGTACGAATAGATTGGAGACGTAGACGGTGCTGTACCATCTGTTGAATTGGTATCTTGCCGGAAAACCATTGGCATATCAGAACGTGATGTTTCGGGCCGTAGTGGCCGTGCTGACGGGGTTCATCGTGGCGATCCTGATTGGACCGTGGGTGATCCGTACGCTTCGCCGGTTGAAGATCGGCGACGTCCCCGAATTCTACAACGAGGACGCCAACCGGTTGATGGCGATGAAGGGACAGACGCCCACGATGGGTGGGGTGATCATTCTGGCGGGGATCTTCGTGGGGACGCTCCTGTGGGCGAAGCTGGGCAATTTCTACGTTGACATGGGTCTATTCTGCCTGGTCTGGCTTGGAC
This sequence comes from uncultured Phycisphaerae bacterium, assembly GCA_964563935.1. Lineage (GTDB taxonomy): Bacteria > Planctomycetota > Phycisphaerae > JAAYCJ01 > JAAYCJ01 > JBAZZQ01. The sequence goes on from CAZLZE010000072.1 coordinate 1,463, forward strand.
TTTTGGGGATGGCGGATGACTACCTGAAACTGACGAGCGCTCGTCGCGGGGGAGGTCGCGATGGATTGAAGATGTGGGAGAAGATGGTCTTCCAGATCGGGCTGGGCGTGATTTTGGCTTATTATGTGTTCCGGCACGGGGAACACAACTGGTTGCCCGCGGGACTGCCGGCGGAGAATCTTGCGGAGTTGCTGAAGAAGGGCGCACCCTTTAATCGTCTGACGTTGCCCTTCTACAAGGAAGGGCTCAGCCTGGGGATGGCTGCTTTTTCTGTGATCGCGGTACTTGTGATTACGGGGACGAGCAACGCCGTAAACCTGACGGACGGAATGGACGGATTGGCGGGGGGGTGCATGGCTTTGGTTGGATTCGTGTTTATGCTGCTGGCGTATGTGGCGGGAACGTGGCGATGGGCGGATTACCTTCTGCTGCCGCCGATTCCGCAGGCCGACGAACTGGCGGTTATGTGCGGCGCATTGGTCGGAGCGTGTCTGGGATTCCTATGGTACAATGCGCACCCGGCGACGGTATTTATGGGGGACACGGGGTCACTGGCGATGGGTGGGTTCATCGGCTATGTGGCCATTGTGACGCGTCAGGAGTTGATGCTTCTGATCGTGGGCGGCGTGTTCGTCATTGAAGCCATGAGCGTGATAACGCAGGTAGGTTATTTCAAGCTGACGGGCGGCAAGCGGCTGTTCCGAATGTCGCCGATTCACCATCATTTTCATCTGAAAGGCTGGCCGGAAACGAAGGTTGTGATCCGTTTTTGGCTGATGGCGATGATTTTCGCGGTGGTAGCGATGATTTCACTGAAATTACGGTAGGGCTACTCGTTGAGTCAGAACAAAATTGCGATTGAGGTTCCGTTGCGGGCACATGGGTACTCCCTGATGCTGCAGGGGCTGGTGCTGGCGCTGATGGGGTTGGGCCTGGTGATGATCTACTCGGCTCAGGGACGAGTAGACAAGCCGCCGATGCAGGAGGACTGGACGAGCACACCGGCGTACAAGCAGGTGGGATTTGCCGTCGTAAGCGTGATTGTGATGGCGGTGGTGTCGCGGATCGATTATCAATGGTTGCGGTCGCGTGAGAAGTTGCTGAGTTCTGGCGCGGTGTGGATGCTGATCCTGGCCGTGGTTCTGTTGATTGCCGTGTATATTCCGGGAATCGGATTGGAGAAGAATGGAGCGAGACGGTGGCTGAAGTTCCCCGTCACGTTCCAACCGTCGGAATTGGCCAAGTTGGCCCTGGTTGTGTTTCTGGCGAGCAAATTGACCGATCCGAATTTCCCGAAGCGTGAGTTTTGGCGGGGACTTTTGCCGATCTGTCTGGTCATTGGCGTGATCTGTGGATTAATCGGCAAGGAAGACTTTGGAACGGCGGCGCTGATCGCTCTGGTAAGTGCCTTAATGCTTTTGACCGGCGGGATGCGGGTGCTTTACCTCGTCCTGCCCGCGATACCCGCATCGCTTGGGTTTCTCGGACTGATCATCATCAGTCCTTACCGGATCAAACGGTTGACGACGTTTCTTGATATCTGGTCGGACCCGCAAGGGGCGGGCTACCACGCGATCCAGTCGCTGATCGCGATCGCGAGCGGGAATTGGTGGGGGCTGGGGATGGGCGAAGGATTGCAGAAGTACGGATATCTTCCCGAGGATACGACGGACTTTATTTTTTCCATTATATCGGAAGAATTGGGAATGGCGGGCGGAATGGCTGTCCTTGGTGTTTTCGTCGTGTTTGTCATGGTCGGATGGCTGATTTATCGCCACGTGCGGGACCCATTTGGAAAACTTATGGTCTTTGGCTTGGTGAGCATGGTTGGGTTGCAGGCGGCGATCAACGTGGCTGTGGCTACGGTCTCCATGCCGACCAAGGGAATTGCCCTGCCATTCGTCTCCGCGGGCGGCAGCGGACTTATCTTCTCCGCCGTAGCGGTCGGGCTCATCTGCAGTGTGTACCGGTATTCGGAATATGAATTGAGTAATGAGTAGCTTTGAGAGTGGGCAGGCGACACGTAGTTCAGCGTGTCAGGCGTTTGGCATGGGGAGAGGGACCTGTAATTTTGTGAAGGGATAGAATGGCGAATTATTTATTGGCAGGCGGTGGTACGGGTGGACATATTTGTCCGGGGTTTGCGTTGGCGGAGGCGATCGGGGAACTGGATCCGTCGGCGCGGGTGGATTTCGCCTGCACGACCCGGGTGATCGACAAGACGTATCTGGAAACCTGGCAGGGGAAGAAAATCGTTCAGCCGGTTCAGCCATTCAGTCTTCGGCCGATGGGGTTCATCAAGTTCTATCTGAACTGGAACAAGACCAAGACCATGATCCGATCGTACCTCAAAGAGGGCAATATTTCCGGTGTGATCGGTCTGGGCGGATTTGGGTCCGGGGCGGCTGTGTACGAGGCCCGGCAGATGGGACTGAAGACGGCGTTTCTGCAGCCGGATTTCGTGCCCGGTCGGGCGAACAAGTGGCTCAGCGGTTATGCCGACAAGATTTTTGTGCAATGGGAGGGGACGCAGCAGTTTTTTGATCGCCCGGTGGATGTGGTAGGCGTTCCGATGAAGAAGGTTTACGCACAAATCACAGGTCCGGAACGGGCCAGGCTGCGGGAGGAAGCACTCAAGGAGTTTGAACTCTCAGTTGACCGCAAGACGCTCCTGATTACGGGCGGATCGACCGGGGCACAGAGTCTGAACATTGCGTCGCTGCGAGCGATGGCGGATTTCGCCGAGAAAATGGTCGATACGTGGCAAGTGCTGCATCTGACGGGCGCCAAGGACTTTGACCGGATACGCGGGATGTACAAGCTGGCGGACAAGAAGGCACGAGTGAAAGTCCTGCCGTATTCCAGCAGGATGGACCTGGCGTATTCGCTGGCGGATGTGGCGATCTGTCGGGCTGGCGCGATCACACTGGCCGAACTGACGGCGGCGACGGTCCCGTCGATTTTGCTGCCGTATCCGTATCATCGCGATAATCACCAGGCGAAAAATGCGAACGTACTGGTCCAGGCGGGTGCGGCGGTAATGGTGAATGACGACAAGGTGGCAGGGCCGCAGACGGTGGAGGATCTGAAGCAGGCATTGCGGAAAGTTCTTACGGATGATACCGTTCGTGCAAATATGGTCCGAGGGGCGGAGACATTGCGACGGGTCGACGCCGCTCAGAAGGTGGCCCGATGGTTGACGGGAAAGTAAGATTCAGCGGCGAGATGACGTGGGGCCGATACCGGCTGGACTTTTCCGGCCGGACGCTTGTCATGGGAATTCTCAACGTTACTCCGGACTCCTTCAGCGACGGGGGCGCCTTTTTCTCGGTTGAGCCGGCCGTGGTCCAGGGGATGAAACTGGTGGAGGAGGATGCGGACATTCTGGATATCGGGGGCGAGTCCACCCGTCCGGGTTCCGAACCGATTTCCGCAACGGAGCAGATTCGACGTGTTGTTCCGGTTATTGAAAGACTCGCCTCGCAGGTTCATGTTCCAATCAGCATTGACACGACCATTGCGGAAGTGGCAGATGCTGCGATATCAGCAGGGGCGAGCATTATCAACGATATCAGCGCTCTGCGTTTTGATCCGCAGATGGCCGGGTTGGCGGCGAGGAAGAATGTGCCGGTGATCCTGATGCACATGCAGGGGAGGCCTGCGACGATGCAGGAGGCCCCGCATTACGAAGATGTCGTTCGCGAGGTGAAGGACTTCCTTCGCGAAAGAATTGCCTTCGCAACAGCCGCGGGAATTGATCGCGGTAAGTTGATTATTGACGTTGGAATCGGCTTCGGCAAACGATTTGAGGATAATCTGGAATTGCTTTCCCGTATCGAGTCGTTTTTCGATCTGGGCTGCCCGATCATGGTCGGTCACAGCCGAAAAGGATTCATCGGAAAACTGACGGGGCGTCCGGTGGGAGATCGCGATTCGGCCACTCTGGCCATCAGCACCCTTCTGGCCGAGAGGGGCGTGCATCTGCTTCGTGTGCACGACGTCGCCTCGACACGTCAGGCATGTGAAATCATTCGGCATCTGCACGCCTGACAGCTCCGGTATCGCGGGCTATGAATCGGCCGCCTTCTTTTTTGGTCAGGACCGCGGATTTTTCCCTTGCGTCGGATTGAACTTTCAATTATACTTAATTTAACGTTCAATTCAGGAAGACGGGATATGGCGATACGTCTGCGTGACATTGCGAAGAAGGCTGGAGTGAGTTTGCAGGCCGTGTCGGTCGTGGTGAACAATTCCAAGAGTACGAGCATGGTTGGCGAGAAGACGCGCCGGCGGATTCTCCGCGTGGCCCAGGAAATGGGGTATCTGCCCAACGCCGGAGCCCGGGCCATGCGCCGGGGGACGTTCAATCGGATCGCCCTGGTCGTCACCCGTTATGTCAAAGGTCGGCGTGAAGCTGGATGGTCCAACCTGCCGTCGTATCTTGATACGGCTGTCGATGTCCTGGCCGATCGGGGATACTCACTGATCTTCGAGCCGTTCGATCTGGACTGGGTGACGCACGACTTCATCGAACCACCGCGGTTATTTTCCGAACTTAACGTGGATGGCATCCTTGCTATTGATACGGCGGGGTTGGTACTGACGCGGGTGGATGAGCGGATCAGCGAGATGGGGTCGCCGGTCGTGTGGATCAATCGGAATCCCGGACCAGGCTACTCCACGGTGATGGTGGACGAACTGGCTGGGTCTCGAATGCTTACTCACCATCTGCTGGACCTGGGGCATCGTGGGATTGGGTACGTTGGCCCCGATGCAGATCACTATGCATGCGTGAATCGAGCGGGCGGTGTGCGTGAGATGCTTCTGGCGGCGAACCTCGATCCGTACGGGATCAAATTGATGCCGCGAAACGGTCAGATTCGCGAGGTAGTCAATCGGGTGCTCGATCTGACTCCACGAATTACGGGTCTGATTTGCTACAACCATATTTGGTACGATGCAGCCTTGGCGATTGCCGCGAACCGGGGCTTGCGCGTTCCGCAAGATGTATCGCTCTGCTATTTTGCTTCCCCGTGGGAAATGGATATTCAATTGTTCGCCACGGGACTCCAGATTCCGGAAATTGAGATGACGCGGCTGGCTGTCGAGATACTTCTGGGCAAGATTGCGGGGAGGGACCCAGGTTTGCCTGCGCGATTGGTGGCGGGTGAGTTGAGAGTGGGTGATACGACGGGTCCGGCACCGAAGGAAGATGGCACATAGGTCAATTATTGCCGCAAAGGAAAAGCGTATGAGAAAAAAGACAAAGGGTTTTACGCTGATTGAGTTGCTTGTCGTAGTGGCCATCATCGCAGTGCTGGTGGCGATATTGTTGCCGTCGCTGCAATCGGCGAGAGAGAACGCGAGGACGATCGTATGCAGCAGCCAGATGCGGCAGCTTGGCCTGCAGTTCCTGAACTATATCCAGGGAAACAATGATTACCTGCCCTGTGCGCAATATGGCAATTTTCCAGCATGGTATTGGTATCAGTTGGGAGATGAGACGTTGCAGAGCCCGGATACACGATGGAATAATGGTGTGATTCGAGAGACAAACTCCAAACTGGTAAGTTGTCCGAGCATCAATGTTTCCCTGTACCTGCGACCGGGGTGGCCTAACGCAATCGATATTGGCCTGAATGCATGGTTCGACCATCCATCGTGGCTCAGGTACGCCCGCGTCCGGGTCAGCCAGGTCGAACAGCCCAACCGGTGCGCAGCGATGGGCGATATCACGCCTGCGATCACGGCAGGGTATAGTTACCGCCTGTTTGAGTTCGATGGCAATCGCAATGCCTGGCCTGAGTACCGCCACAACAACACGTGGTGTAATTTCTATTTTGTAGACGGTCACGGCCAACCGATGGTGGAAAAAGACGTCGAACCCATTACGGGAGATTGGACGTCCTGGTGCATTCGGGGGCCGATGGCCCTGCCGTTCGGCAGAAGCTTATGGTGATATAGAGATTGCTTATCTGAATTGTCATACCGCACGAGATCTGTTTCATCTGCATAAAGGAAGAAGCCGTGCTGAAGTTCAGTCGATGGATTGTTGGGGGATACGTCTTTACGTTGCTTTCTTGTGTTTGTGTCTGGGCTGATAGCCCGCTCCGCAATCAGGTCAACATCAACTCGGATTGGGAGTACTTGCCGGTCAAGGCGTCGAGTTTGGTTCCGCCCGGACCGGATGCTGCGGGTTGGACCAAGGTGACGATTCCTCACACGGGTCCCGGCCGGGCCTGGTATCGAAAGAAGATATTGATACCCGCGGAGTGGTCGGCCGGACGGGTGGAAATTCACTTCGGCTCTGTAGGAATACACACGAAGGTGTTTGTGAATGGTCAGTTCGCCGATGAGAACTGGTTCTTCGGTACGCCCTGGTCCGCCGATATCACCAAGCCTCTTCGATTCGGACAGGACAATGAGATTCTGGTGGGCGGCGAGGATGACAACACCGGGGCCGGCCCGAAC
>CAZLZE010000072.1:7943-26705 GCA_964563935.1 uncultured Phycisphaerae bacterium
ACAGCAGGGTTCTACTACGATGCGGAGCTTCGAACCCATCCGGCGGTGTATGTCGCGGACACGTTTGTTCAGCCATCATGGCGGAAGAAGCTGCTCAAGGTCACGTATACCCTGACCAACAAGACTGAATCGGCCCGGAAATTCGATCTGCGGGCGGTTGTGGTGAATGATAAGAACCAGCCGGAGCTGAGTCTCGATTCTATTTCGGTGGAGTTGCCGGGGGGAGCAACCAAAACGATCGAGGTCGAAAAGAGTTGGGCCAATCCGCGTCCGTGGTTTCCACACGATCCTTACCTGTATCATCTGAAGACGCAGTTGCGGCAGCAGGATCAGGTGATCGACGAGAGCAAGACCCGATTCGGATTTTGCGAGATATGGATCGACAAGACGGAATTCCGATGCAACGGGGTGCGAGCCCCGATTCGCCGGACGAGTGAGGGGGTCCAATGGCTCAATCGCCTGTACCAGCGTGATTGGATGCGAGGGTACATACAGGACATCAAGAAGAGGGGGATAAACTGTTTTCGCGCGCATTGCGCGCCGATGCCTGAATACCTGGTGGAGATTTGCGACGAAGTCGGAATGATGGTGGTGCAGGAGGGGGATATGTGGATGAATCAGGGGTCGTATACCCTCGACGCGCCGTTCTGGGACCGCTTCGTGGAGCACTGGCGGCGGATCGTGTTGTATTGCCGGAATCACCCCAGCATGTTCGGCTATTCCATCGCGAATGAGTCTTATCCCCAGGAAAGCTGGGGCGACAAAACGAGCGTGATGCACAAAGGGTTTCACCGGACAGCGGAGCTGATTTCGCAGATGGACCCCGGCCGCATCGTGGAAAATGCCAGCGGCGACGATCAAAGCGGGGACCTGGCGGTACGGAATTGGCATTATCCGAATGATCTGGCGGCCCGGTGGCAGTTGCCGAACTGCGCCTGGTGGCTTAAGTCACACGCGTATCAGGGAAGTTCGGAAAAATCAGGGCATCGCGATAAACCGTTGATTGTCGGCGAGGAGTTCAACGACGCGTTCCGCAACCCGAATGGTTCATACGTTGCCTACGGTGGCGAGAACTATTATCTGGCGGGTCCGAATTACCGGATGGATCCGATCTTCGTCACGGAAAAGCGCGTGGTCACGGATATCTACCGGGTGTCGAACATCGCGTGCATCAATCCGGCTGACCCAGCCGTCAAGCCGTGGGAAGACAAGATCATTCCTCCGGTCACGCTGCTGCGCAATGACTACCGACAGCATTTCTTCTCAGGCCAGAAGGTGGAGATACCCTATACAGTGGCCAATGAGGAATGGAAGGCTCAAAAGCTCTCGATTACCTGGCAATTGGTGGGCGAAGGCGAGACGACGCCCGTCATGACGGAAACGCGTGATTACGATATGCCCGCGGGCGGACTTCAACCGATATCTTTCGCGTTCAGTGCTCCGACGGTTGAAGGTCGCAAGAACTATCAAATGAAGGTGACGATCAAGGCTGATGGTCAGTCGGCCGACGAATGGTCCCAGCGGATTTGCGTGTTTCCGAAGCGTCCGCTGAAGGTGAATCCGGCGTTGCGGATCGGCGTGTATGATCCCTCGAAGGCGTTTGTCAAAGCGCTTGCGGAGTCGGGAATCACGGCCATAATACCGATATCAGCAATCGATCCGGCCAATCTGAAGAATATCGATGTTTTGTTGATCGGTCCAAATCAAGGGAAGAAGGAAACCGTGGATATCGGTCGCATCACCGGCTTTTTCGAGTCAGGCGGCCAGATGGTTGTCCTGGAACAAAAGCCGTCCGGGCTTGATGTTGATATGCCGGGCGTGGTCATGGATTTTACAGGCCAGACCATCGTTTTTCCGGATCGACTCGATCATCCTATCCTTCGCAACGTGGAGCCGACGGATCTTCGCTGGTGGGACAAGGATCATTGGGTGTGTACGGGGAGCTATTACGTCGCACGGCCGAGCCGGGGGAATGTCCGCGTGATTGCAGGTGCCTCTGACCCGGTCGGACTGCGCTATTCACCCGTGGTTGAGCAGTTCGCGGGCAAAGGACGGATTGTTCTGTCGCAGTTGCGGGTGGGTGCGCTGTTTGATCGGGAGCCGATGGCGCGGGTGCTCATGCAGAATATTCTCGACTATCTGAGCGATCCGGTTTTCCCGCCGGGAGCTACCGCTGTGATTGCCGAGGAAAAAAGCGAGTTCACAAACGCCCTTGACGTGATGATGCTGAACTACACGCTGGTGAAAGGCGATACCGACAACCTCAGCCGGTTCGGACTCCTGATCGCCGATGCCGAGGCCTTGTCGAAGTCGCCCGGGTTAGTATCAAAGGTGAAAACATTCGTGGACGCCGGCGGGAATCTGCTTCTTCGGTCGTTGACACCGAAGAATGCCGCATGTCTGGAGACCTTGACCGGTGCCAAAGCGATCTTGAAGGAGATGACTCCTTACCAGTGCGTGTGCGTCTCGCAGGACCCGCTTGTGTCGGGGATCAGTCAATATGATCTCTGGTGGCGGGCGGGGAACTGGTCGATGAACTCCGACGCGACACAGATGGTCATGCGGACATGCGATTATGTTCTGAAAAGGACGGCGCACGTCACGCCGTATGTCGTGGCTGTTCCGCAGTGGATGGCAGTCGATGCGGCCACGAAGGAACAACTGATGCAAGACTCCATTGCCCTTGCCTGCGTGTCTGTGGGAAAAGGCAAGGTGATCATCGACCAGCTCAACTGGCATCGAGCGATGGGAATGGCCGTCGGGAACAAATACGCCACCAGCCTGCTCAATAACCTGAATGCCCATTTCTCATGGAAGATCTGCAAAGAAGCCGTCTTGCCTGTTGAGGCCTATGCACCGTTATCCTTGAAAAAGGTGGTCAATCAACCTCTAAACGCCGAGATTGGGTCAAGGCGTCCCAAGGTCTTCGGCCTGAATAATCTGGCGCAGATCCCCAACGGAACGGCCGTGCCGCTGAAGGGTATTCCCTTTAATATCTGCGGACTGGTGACTCTGCGAAGTCGGGAACATGCTCCGAATTATCCTGATATGGCAACCGGTATTCCGTGCGGTAAGAAAATTGCCAAGTTCCATTTTCTACACGGAGTCGCCTGGGCCGGGGGGTCGGGAAATACGGTTTTTACGTATGTGATCAATTACCGGGATAAGACAACCGAGCGAGTTGAGGTGGTTCAGGACGTCCATGTGGCAGAGTGGTGGAGCGTTCCGATTCCGCTGAAGGGCGCTGTGCTGGCTTGGGAAGGGCGAAACGAGATGCATGCCCCGGTCTGCGTGTATCGAATGGAATGGAAGAACCCCAAGCCCGATGTTCCGGTAGACACGGTTGATGTGGTCAATGGACAAACCGGATCCATCCCATTTGTCGTGGGCGTGACGGCGGAACTGGCGGGCCAGGGCAAGTAGGGCGCGGTGTCGGAACGAAGATCGCTGCGAAGGTCATTTGGAGAGTTCGACCATTTTGGTCAACGCCGCCTTGGCTGCACCGGTATCGATCGCCTTATAAGCCATCTGGAGACCCTGGGCGAGATCCGGTGCCAAGCCCGCGACAACGATCGCGGCTGCGGCATTGAGTGCCGCGATGTCCCGCGCCGGACCTTTCTCGCCGTCAAGGATGGCGCGGATGGTGTTGGCCGATTCTGACGGACTGGTGATCAACAGCCGTTCCAGCGGCACCGGGCTGATCCCGAAGTCAGTCGGCTGGACGGTATAAGTTCTGATTTCACCGTCCTCCAGCAGCTCACAAATCTTCGTGGGTCCGCCGATGCTGATGTCGCATAGACCTTCCATACCGTGGACGATCATGGCGTGTTTGGTACCGAGGAACTTGAGCGCCCAGATGAGCTTCTCCGCCAGTTCCTCTCGTGCGACGCCGATGATCTGCCGCTTGACGCCGGCTGGATTGGTCATCGGACCCAGGACATTAAAAATGGTCCGGATGGCAAGAAGCTTCCTCACCCCGACCGCGTGCTTCATTGCCGGGTGTAGTTTTACGGCGAAACAGAATCCGATGTGCGCTTCCTGAATACATCGAGCCACATGATTGACATCGGCATCGATATTGACGCCCAATTCGGCGAACGCCTCCGCCGACCCGGACTTTCGCGTGTTGGTCCGGTTGCCGTGCTTGGCAACATACGCCCCCGCGCCGGCCGCGATGATTCCCGCCACAGAGGAGACGTTAAATGTGCATATCCCGTCCCCCCCGGTTCCGCACGTGTCGACGGCGTCCACTGTGATGGGTATCCGCGTTACCTTTTCCCGCATCACACTCGCCGCCGCCGCGAGTTCCTCGCTTGTCACGCCTTTACACTCCAGGCCGACAAGGAACGCGGCGATCTGGGCATCAAGCAGCTCGCCGCTCATGAGCGGTTCGAAGACGGATCGCATTTCCTCGGCCGTAAGATTCTGTCGACGAACAAGTTTGTCCAGGATCTCTTTCATGTGCGTCCTTTCTTGCCCAGTGGTTGCGAGGGATAATCAGGATTTGACAACTTCAGCGCCGGCTGCCGCGCCGGTAAGGAAAATCGCCGGCGATCGGCCGTATTTGCGATTGTATGCCTCCGTCAGCTTGACTTCAATGTCCCGTGCGGAGGCATTTTCCACCAGTGCGACAATGCATCCACCGAAGCCGCCGCCCGACATTCGCGCCCCGTACACGCCCTTGTACCCGCTGACTTCCTGAACCATGAAATTCAGTTCCTCGCACGATACGTCGTAGTCGTCGCGGCTCGAGGCGTGCGACAGGCTCATCATTTTTCCCGCGAGGGCAAGATCGCCTTTGCGGAACCCTTCCGCCATCTTCATTACGCGGTCATTTTCCGACAGGATATGCCGGGCACGCGCAAAGTGCAGGTCGTCCAGCTTGGCTTTGTATTGATCCAGGGTCTTCATGTCGATATCGCGAAGATGGGTGACGTTCGGCAGGTCTTTCTTGAGGACATCCACCACCTCGAAACACTGCTTACGTCGCAGCGGGTATCCGCTTTGGCCCAGGTCGTGTTTCACTTTTGTGTCGGCGATCAGAATCGATGCGTGCTGAAACGGCACGGGCACGAGTTCGTATTTTCGCGTCCGGCAATCGAGGAGCAGGGCATGGCCCGCCTTTCCGAGCACGCAGATGAACTGGTCCATGATCCCGCACGGCGCGCCCGCGTACGTATGTTCCGCCTGTTGGCACAGGAGGGCAAGTTCCACCGGATCGAAATCTTCATGCACGCCGGCCAGGAATGTCTTGGCATAGGCAACCTCGATAGCGGCGGAACTGGAAAGACCGCCCCCGGACGGAACGTCGCAGGTAAGCACCATGTCCATGCCGGTGAGTTTCTTCCCCGCCTTCAGCAGCAGGGCGGCGACACCTTTGCCGTAGTTCGCCCACGTCGGTTTTCCCGGTTGGAGGGACTCGCTCAGTTCAAACTCGGCGTATTCCTGGAATAGTTCCGAATAGATGCGCACTTTTTTGTCGGTTCGTCGGCTGGCCAGGACCACACACTGGCGGTCAATGGCCATCGGCAAGACGAACCCATCGTTATAGTCGGTGTGATTGCCAATCAGTTCCACTCGCCCAGGGGCGCGGACGACAATGTCCGCATCCTGGCCAAAACAATTGCGAAAAACTACTTCCTGATGCTTCGTATCGATCACAGAAACCTCCGTACACTCGCTGAAAAATCCGTTAGAATATGTTATTATATCAAACGGTAAAGAGGAATTAAACATGGTTGGGGGCAAAAAACATCCTCTCTTTGTCGGTACGAGCGGGTATTGTTACAACCATTGGAGTAACGGTGTGTTCTATCCAAAGGGGCTGAAATCCCGCGATTGGCTGGCGTATTACGCTCAGTATTTCAGCACGGTTGAACTGAATGTCAGCTTCTATCGTCGCCCGAGGTTGGAATACCTGCGGCGATGGGCCGAGATGACGCCGCCGGATTTCCGTTTCGCAGCCAAGTTGAACCGCTTCATTACACACTACCAGAAGCTCAAGTCGTGCGATGCTCAACTGGCGGCAGACAAAGTGCTGGCGGACGGCTTGGGTGAGAAACTTGCCATTGTGCTTGCCCAACTTCCGCCGTCATTACCGGCCGATCGAGACCTGCTGAAGGGATTTCTCCAAATGATAAAATCCGGTTCAGGCAGTTGGGTCCCGAAACTGGCAGTGGAGTTTCGTCATCCGAGTTGGTTGACAGACGATATGTACGAATTGCTGGATGAATTCGGGGCGTCGGTATGCCTGGCTGACTGGGGCGAGTGTCATGTGACCAGGCCGAACGACGTATCGTTTCTCTACATTCGGCGCCACAGCGGGTACGATCAAGGCAACTACACACCCGACCAAGTCAGCCAAGATGCGGCCTTCATCGGCAGCCAACTCCAGGCGGGAAAGCAGATATATATCTATTACAATAACGATGTCCACGCCTATGCCGTCAAGAATGCGCGGGAACTTCTTGGCGCGGTTGGTATTACAAGGTAAACTTACGCAGGATTTCGCTGGACTTTTTACGGTCTGGACGTAACAATTCCCTGAAAGCCGCCAGCGGCAAAGCCGCGGCAGAAATCGTCGGAAGACTGAACTTTTTTCAGAAGGAGCTAGGTATGCCCGCTTTTGTGGACAAGGAAAAATGTACCGGTTGTGAATCTTGTGTGGAAGCTTGCCCGTCGGAAGCCATCAGCATGGACGGCGACAGCAAGGCCACCGTCGATGCCAGCATCTGCACCGATTGCGGTGTCTGTGTCGATGAATGCCCCGTCGAAGCGATCGCGATGAAAGATTAACGGGTCGGATTTTTCGATACGTCAAAACAAAGGGTCCGGAACGCCAGTCAAGCGTCTGGACCCTTTCCTTTTGGAGTGGCTTGAAGCTCCTTTGCTTGAGCATCACAAGCGGGACGCTTGTGCTACTTTGCGGAGTTGCTTAATTCGAGCAGGCGGATTTCGTAGGAATCAACCTTCACCTTGATGCTGTCCCCGATACGCTCAAGGTCCTTTCCATCGAGCCAGTCGTGACCCTTGGCGTTCGCGGACGATAGTCGCGGCAAGGCGATGGTCACCGTCTGGGCCGTCGGGGCGCGATTGATCAGGCCGATCTGCAGGTCTGATCCCCGGCGTTTGAAGGAGACCTCCACCGCGCCGTAGGGCGTGAGCTTCACGTTCTGGCGAACGCCGAACTTGGCTAGCAGAGCTTGCAGGACACCGGCGGATGATGCGACGTCGCCCTCAAATCCGCACCCGGCAACGATGATCCTTCCCGCGCCGATCTTCTTCACGACGGCCGCCGGCTGGCCATCCTCCCATTTGATTACCGTGCGAGTGTCTTTTCCCTCAGGAACAAAACCATCAGCAGCGAGGCAGGAGGTTCCTGTTCCCATGAGCGAGACCCTTCCTGCCATGTGTGGCTTCATGCGGAAGCCCCATTGGGTATAAAGTGCGTAATTGGCTTCACTGTCAGTGAGAAACTGTCCCACATAAGTACCGCCGCGTCGAACGTACTCATCAATCCGCCTGCGAGACGCATCATCCAACCGTGTGCAGTTGGCATCGATCAGAACGGCGTCCACGGGAACTTGAGGAATGTTTTCGCTGTCCGTGACGTGGTACTGGAAGGCGGCCTTGGTCAGAAGGTCGTAGAACTTGACATTGTAGCGAAGCAGTTGGGGCCAGGACTCCGAAGTGGCGAACAAGTTATCCTGGAGACTGGCCACCCAAAGATTGTCGTACTCGCGGTCAAACTCAAGCATGCGATATACGACGGGCTTGAGCCGCGTCCAATCGGCAAGTCGCCTTCCCGCCGGCCAGACACAGTATTCCATGGCCATAGTGTCGTACTTAGCGCCGTGCCCGACGGAAGCGACGGTCGTGGGCGGGCTGGGAGGCGTCTTGCCTTCCTCGATCATCATTTTGACGCCATACAGTTCAGCCATGGAGGGAAGTGTCGCCGCGGCCACGGTGTCCTCGAAATTGCTGTGGACCAATCGCGCATCATACTTCCTGCACATCTGCATCCATCCGGTCGGCCAGAGTCCATTGGGCGCATCGTAGACATCGAGGGGCCAGGGCTGACCCATCTTGAGCATGATGGGGCGGTTCGGGTCCTTGGCGCGAATCGTCTGGCAGAGGCGGCTATAAAGCTCCACGGCCTTTTCTTTTCGCATCTGCAGGAACAGGCGGAAATAGTCGTTCGCGCCATGGGTATTGGCATAGGTTGCAGTGGGGGGATCAACTTTGTCCCAACTCGACAGTTGTTCGCCGAGGGCGGACGACACTTTTTCCAGTGTCCAGCCATTTCGTTGCAGGGTCTTTCGCCAGGCGGACTTGATTGCGGGCGTGGTATCTGAGTCGAGATAGCCGACGGGGTTATCCTGTGATCCGATGGTCGGACACCATGCGAAGATGGTCGGCTCATCTTTGTAGCGGTCAATGATCGCCTGCCACAACGCCGTGTAACGTTCGGCGAATTTCGTGCTGAAGTTGCTCGGAATGACTCCGCCTTGCATTAAGTCTTTGTCAAACCATGAGATTCCGGCGAAGAGGAGCGTCTTGATGCCCAGCTTAATATCGGCCGCCTTGGCCGTCTCGATGTATTGGTCGATAGGTGCCCAGTTGTAGACGCCCGGTTGCGGCTCAAGATCCTGCCACTGAAGATCGGGCGCGATCCAGTCGAACCCGCCTTGCTTGATCCGTCGAAAATCGTCCATGATTCCCGCACCGATGTACATCATACCGTAGCCGTAGAACTTCGTCGCCTTCACGTCGGCGCCGTGAAAACTCTCCGGCATTACGGCCACGGGGATCGACGCTTGCGCCGAATCGTCTGCGCCGCGGGCGATACAGACCAGACGATAGCTGCCGACCGGCACATCGATCTTCTCCACGGCGAAATCGACGAGTCCGACCTGCTTGGGATCGAGAGTGAGTTCCCGCGTCAAGGAATGTAAGGGTTTATCGCTTCCGCTGCCACGATACATCGCCAGTTCGCATCGAATCTTCATCGCCTCGGTCGTGCCATGATAAATCGTCGCCTTCGCTTTCAGCGGCTGACCACGATTGACGGCGAGGCTTTCCGGCTCCAGCGTGATCTGGATCGTGGAGAGCTTTCGCTCTGTGGGCAATGGACCGCCTTCCTGCGTCGTCATTCCGCAGATGCCCACAACGACCCGCGTGCTGCGAAGGACAATCGACGCAACGTCTTTCTGCGGATTCGGGTTGACCCAACTCATGAGCCATACGCCCACCAGGTCGCGAATTCGGTTGCTCCCGAACCATGCCACCGGCGCCCCTGACAAGTTCACCGGATACCACCAGTCAGCCAGGTGTACGTCGGCGACAACGTCGGTCTTCGCCTCAGTGCCGTCTGCGTAACGGATCACGTACTCGCCGGCCTTGCCGTTGTTTATCCACGCGGCCGCATGGAGGATGTGCAGGACATCGAACCGCTTGGGCACGGGTGAAATGGTGATTTCGTTGGGGAAATTCCGGGCCGATCCAAGCATGATGACGGCCTTGTCGCCGTGGGACTCCGGATCGAGAATATCAAAAGGTACGCCGACGAACATCTGCCGGCCACGAGGGAAATTGCGAAGGTCGTTGTCGCCCTGGTCGGTCCACCCGCCCTTACCGTCGCCGTCGCGTTCGTCGATAAAGGCCATATTTACGTTCTTCGAAATATCCACGGGCATGTAAATCGGTTTTCGGGATGATTGGATTCCCCGAGCTTTCATAACATGTTTTTCCGGCATTTGGGTAACCGTTAACTCATCAAGCCAAACCTTGCCATTGCCGGAGAGCTCAATATGAAACCCCAACCGTGCAGCGGAGGCGGGTGGCGTGACGACAAAACTATTTTCCGTCCAGGGAGTGACCGGGCCGGAGAGTTCAAGGGCTTGGGAACCAACATTTCGAACAGACTGGTCGAACCAGTAGACGACGAGGGCAGCCTTGCCGCGTTTGAGTTCGGATTGCGACCAGATACGGATGTGCAGACTCCGGTGTGGCTCGAACGCGAACGTGGTATGGGTCATTATTTCCTGCTTCGCCCCGGCGGAACTCAGGATCAGAGATGTTTTTCCGTCGTGAGCGACGGTGCCGTCGAGTTGGCAGGAATTGCCGACCAAAAGTTTCCAGCCGTCGGGCAGTCCGGAGCGGTCGAGGGCGGGAATTTCAAAGGACCCGTTATAGACTGGAACTGGCTGCGTCTCAGATACGGTGACCTCGACCAGCATCCCGGCGAACATACCCACAATCATCATGGGGATGGATGAATGCACACTGAACTCCTTGCTCTATGATACGGAACTAGTCCGCCGGTGTGGGCGGAAGAAACCATAACTGGTAACGAAGCGTGTCACCACAGGGAACGCCGGAAGGCATATCCGGCATGAGATCGCTCCACGACATCCATCGGACGCTCCCGTCGCAGAAACCGACGTTGGAGCCACCGGAATGTCGTTGCGATGGAAAGTATCGGGGGTTCCAGATTCCCGAGACGGCGGTGCGCCATGGGTAGACATCGTCGGGCGCCGATGCCGGTGGATAGACGGAATCTATGGAGTATAACGTTTCCGCGGAGTCACAGACGAGAACTGTCTTCTGTGGATTGGGAACGTCGCTTGGCCGGTAGGCTTTCCATCCGACGGGGGTGGTTCCGCTGACTCCCCTGAAGGGACAAGGGCCGGATTCGCTGACGCCGTAACTAAACCTGTCCCTCCAGTTCCCAGTATTGGGCTTGTTGGCAGGATCGGACGGACAGATATAGATATCCGTGATCTTTGCGAAATATTCCGCGCTCAACCGCTGGAACCAATGGATTTCCACATAATTTCCGTTGATGAAACCGTCCCATCGCGAGTTGGGGAATCGGTTGTAGTTCTCTGCGTAGAGAAAGAGATAAGACGAGATCTGTTTCAACTGGGCCGCACACGCGATGGTTTTGGCGCGTTCCCTCGCCGCGCCGATGGCTGGAAGCAGCATCGCGATCAGGACGGCTATAATCGCGACGACGACAAGCAACTCGATCAACGTGAACCCGGATTTGAACTTCGTTTTCATTGCGATACTCCTTCGATCGTAACCACGCCCACGCTGCACGGGGGCAGGAGGCACTGGATTTCCGTTCCGGACAGTTGAGCGGGAAGTTCCTTCAGGCCTAGTGTGTTCGGTGTTTGTGCGGTATTGACCGCCTCCGGCTTGGCGGCCATCACAGTCAGCTTCGCTGTCTTGCCTATGAACTTCCCGGCCTTGGTGCGCACGGTGACTTTCGTCTGATGATCCAGTGCCCGGTTGACAAGCATGACCGACAAACGTGTCCTTTCCGCGTTTATGCTTGCCCCAGCCACCAGTGCGGGATGGGTGGGCGTTTTGAACTCGGCTTTTCGTTCCGGATTAAGCTCAATTCGTCCGCTGCGAACTGTCGCGGGACAATACGAGCTTTGCCAGTGATCCGCGAACAGTTTGTACGCGTAGTAGGCCGCCTGCGGAACGAGCTTTTCGCCGTCTATCTCCATTAGCGACCATTCCCAGCCGCGAAGTGTCCAATAGTTGCTCACTTCCACTCCCGCCTCCTGAAACGCCAGCAATGTATCGACCAGATAAACACCCGCCTGCTGTGAACGAATGAGCGCCAACCGATTCTTATCCGTCTCCGAACAGATCCGCAGATCGCACGACATCTCCGTAATCGCCACACCAAAATCCGCCGACAGTCCCGCGCGAGCGATCTGCCTGCGAAGATCCTTAAGCTTTTGTCGGAATCGGTCCGGACTCACCAGCGTAATCCGTGTCGTATCCTTGGCCGTCAAATTCCCATCCCCGCCCCCGCGAATACCCGGCAGATAGAAATGCGCGATCAGAAAGTCCGCCGCCCCGCGTGTCTCAGCCAGTACCGCCTTGTTCCACGGACTATCCGATATTGCGAATTCGAAATCATTCCCTAACACCCCCACGCGAATCGACCCGTCCACCGCCTTCATCGCCTTGATAAATTCCCGGCAGACCGCCGCATACTGCTTCGGATCGCGATAGTGTACGAAAACCTCATTGCCCAACTCCCAGTACTTCACCCGATATGGTTCCGCGTGTCCGTTCGCCTCGCGTTTCGCTGCCCAGTCGCCCGCCGTACCCCAATCCTTCCCCAGAATGTCCTTCCCAATGACCGTCTTGTTGTCCTTGGTCGCGTTGGTGTACGCCACCCATGCTGCGGCTTCCTGCGCCGTTCCCATCCAAGGCTTGGGCGGTGTTTCCGTCGGAACGTTCACCGTGATCATCAGCTCCGGCTCACCCAGGCTCCGGGCGAAACGAACGAACTCATCCACGCCGAATTCCATCGTTAGCTCCGGGGCATGATTGCCCCAGTCGGGACATCCCTTTCCTCGCGACGGCGACGGACCAATCCCGTCCGCCCAGTGGTAATAATTCGAGAGCGTTCCACCGGGAAAACGCAGGCACCCGATGCGAAGCGGACGCAACAGATCGATTACGCCTGATCGTGGGCCTCTCTTCTCCACATCCCACAGACCTCCTCCTGCACTGCGCTCGTTGAAATATTCACTGTTGTGTCCGAACAGGGTCGGCGATATCGCTCGCGGCGAGGAAAGATCCACCGTGACCGTCGCGGTTCGCGTGTCAAGTTCGCGGGTTGCCTCCACTGCATGCACGGTCGACGTTTGATAGAGAAGACAACACATCGTCGCGAGAATCCACATTCTGATCATGGCGTCAACTCATCCTTCTTACCGATTGGCCTTCCTCGAGTACCGCCGGAATGGCCTTATGCTCCGGAGGACCGTCATTTTCGAGTAACTGCCGAAGGAGATGAAAGGCTTCTCTGCCGATTCCTTCAAAATCCTGTCGCATGAATGTCAGTGTCGGCCGGCACCGCCCCGCCGTCTGGAAGCCACCCACGCCGACTACCGACACGTCCTCCGGGACCCTCAGACTCAGTTCCCGGGCCACTTCGATCAGGTTGTACGCGTAGTAATTGTTCACCGCGACTACCGCGGTCGGACGATCCCGCTGAGTCAGCAGCCGTCGATATCCCTCCAACTCCATTGCCAGGTCCCGGTTCTGACCCTCCGGCACCGTGTAAGGAATGACCACGCTGACCAGGCTGGAGTCGATGTTAATCTGATGCTCGTGCAGCGCTCGGGCGTATCCTTCATATCGCTGTCGGGCGGGGGAGACGGAAAAGTCTTCGCCGACAAACGCGATTCGACGATGGCCCTGATCGTAGAGGAAGCTTGTCAGGCGGTAACCCACGTCCACGTCGTCTGTGATCGCTCGGGGCGCCTCCAGCCCGTCGAAATAGCGGTCAGCCAGGACGAAGGGGACCTCGTGCCGGAGCTTCAGGGCGAAGAACTGTTCCACGTTCGCCTTCCCGGCGATGGGAATGATCACGGCTCCATCCACGGCCATTTCGGGAAGCGATTCGATCAGTCGTCGTTCCTTCTCCGGATCATTGAGCGAGCTCTGTACGACCAGATGTGCTCCATGATCCATGCTGGCGAGCGATAAACCGTGCACCACGTCGCTGATGAGTTCGTCGTTCAGAAAAGAGGCGATAAAGACGAGGGTCCGCAGTCTGCGGCTTACGGGTCGAACACGAGAGCCCGTGTGACGACCGGCGACAAACGTTCCAATCTTGCGCCGGCGCACCACCAGTCCCTGGCTGCTGAGTTCCTTCATGGCCCGCTTGACCGTGATCCGGCTGACTTTATACTGTCGGCATAATTCATCTTCGTTGGGGATACGCTCTCCCGCGGACAAGAGGTTATTTCTGATCTTGCCTGCGAGATCCTGAAGGACAACCTCATATAGTGGCGATTTTGTTTCTACCAAGCCATATTCCTTCAAATGGACTGAATTGTGTGGTCTTTTGGTATATCTAATATAGCAAAACGATCGGCAGAAGGCAATGGTGAACTTGTTGTGCGGATGAAATTATGCAAGGGTTTGAAAATGAGTATCTTATGGCTTAATTGGTCGAGGTGTCTTGGTGTACCTAATATGTCAAATGATTATATCAGGCTTCTTCCGCCGTCGATGGCGATGATCTGACCGGTGATATAGCGATTGGTCGCGATCTCCAGGATAAGGTCTGCTACTTCTTCCGGCTGGGCCAGACGTTGCATGGGTATTCGTCGGATCACTTCCTCCCGCATTTGGTCTGGGAAATCAGGGGGAAAATGGGCAATTCCGGGGGCGATGGCGTTGACGGTGGTCGTGGGGGCCAGTTCGTCGGCCAGGGCTTTGGTAAGGGCGATCAGGGCGCCTTTGCTGACGCTATAGGCGAGGAATGATGCCTTGGGCTGTAATCCCCAGACATCGGCGATATTGACGATTGCCCCGGTGTGGCTGCGGAAATTCGCCTCCAAGGCACGCACGAGTCGAAATACAGCTGTCACGTGCAGATCCATCATGGTCTGCCACAGGTGATCGTCGGTTTGACCAAGACGCTTGAACGCGAATACCGATGCGGCATTGACCAGAACGTCAATCCGGCCAAAATCATGCAGAACCCTCTCTGCCAGCCGTTCGGGCTCGCGCGGCTCGGTGAGATCGCATGCATAGACACGGGCCCGGCGTCCCATCTTATCAACTTGACGCCGCAATTCCTCTGCCTGGTCATGATTATGGCGGTAATGCAGAGCCAGATCGGCTCCCGCCATTGCCAATTGGAGGCAGATGACCCGCGAGAGTTTCCCCGTGGAACCGGTCACCAAGGCCGTCTTGTTCGTCAGATTCGTATCCATAGCTGGCTATATTCTAAATGCAGGGGGGTATGTTTTATAGAAGAATTGTTTCTGGTTTTGAAATCCTGCCTTGACGAGAACCTCAGCCATTGGTAACATTCTGTATCTGAACTCGACGAGTTCGTTGGGCGTTTAGCTCAGTTGGCTAGAGCGCATCCTTGACGTGGATGAGGTCATAGGTTCGAGTCCTATAACGCCCATTCCCCCTAAATCCATTTCTTGCAATAGCTTAGAATCCACTGGAATACAGGGGAATTCTGCGTTTTCTGATTCTGTGTTCCCCTCAGTTCCATCTAATTTCCCAATTGGGCGCACCGTTTGGCGCACCGCTTTTTCAAAGTGGTCGTCTGTCACCTGAAGGTAGTGCTTTCGCTCCACCTGTTCGGAGTGTCCCGCCCATGCCGCCACCACGTGAGACGGGAAAATCTCGCACAATTCCGTTACCCGCGTGGAACGCAGGTTGACGAACAATTTTGGCCAAGGTTTCATCCCCGCTTTCTTGACGATCCGTGCCAGCTTCGTCCTGAGGTTCTGTTTGCCGTCCCGATAACGGTTGATGATGTGCTTGGTCCCCGGCTCGGCCTGATCAAACATCCGCTGAAGATAAGGCTTCAATTCAGGGAAGATCGGAACGATACGGACACCCTTGTTCTCGTGGTGCTCCGTCTTGACCGCGTGGACGGTAAACCGATCATTGGCCCAATCGATATCATCCCAGGTCAATCTCAGGACCTCAGTAGGGCACCTGAGAGCCCCATAGCGACACAAAGCGAAGATCAGCCGCCATTCGTCATCAGGGCAGGCGCTAAGGACCTTCTGAGCCTCGGCAGGCGTCACGAAGTAAAACCGGCTATGATCCGCGAAATTGGCGCATTTGATATCGTCGAAGGGATTCTCGGCAATCAACCGCTTCTTGACCGCCTTGTGAAAGAATTGCTTGGCGATCCCACAGAGGCGACGGGTTGAGCCTTCGGACAGCTCGTTTTTCTTCAGGTGTAACTGGAAGTCCTCGGCGTCACTAGCGGTTATTTCGTCCAGCCGCTTGCGTTCCCCGAAGAAACCGATCAGTTTCTTTTGCACCTGATCGAATTTGACGCGCGTGCTCGTCTTCACGTCCGACCGGCTCTCCAGATAGGACTTGATCCAGTCCTTGAGGGTTGGCAGTTCCCGCCGTGCCTGAGGTTCAATCAAGCCAGCCTTCTCAACCCGGCGACGGAGCACCACCGGCAGGCCCGACACCCATTCCGCCGTTGACAGGCGGATAATGCTGCCGGTATTCCTGGCGTGCTCCAGATTGTTGATGTGATCGTGGGCAGTGTTGGCTTGGGTCTTATTGCACTCCCCGAACCGGATAGGACGCCTCCTACCATCAGGGCATACAACGTATATCGTCGCTCTGCCATCCTTGTAGACCAGACTCGACATATCTACTCCTGTACCTGAACCGGGCTATCGCACGCCGTCTTACTCTCGATCCACCGCTGCAGCGCCCTCGGGTCGAATAATACCCGTGTGCCAATGTGGACGCAAGGCAACTCCCCGGACTTTTGCAGCTTCCGAATGGTCTTGGTGCATACCTTCATGGCCTTGGCTGCCTCCAGAACATCTAGCAGTAGGTCCATTCTATTGATTCCTCCATGAAAAAACACAGATTGCTTGCACGATTACCTTGTTACGGCCGAAATAACTAATATGAGCAAACATCTTCATAATCCAGAGCGTCCCTTACTGAGCAGCTTGTTACGTCGGCAGGAGCCTTACACGTATCCAGGCTGCCCGCTTTCCCAGGTGCACCAGATGCTTCGGCCACTCGGTACGGAATTCGTGACCGCCCGCCCAATCAACGGGAAGACGGAAAAAACACCTGACGATCCTCTATAGGGCGACTTCTCGCCCGCCCTCGACCCAGAGGTGAGGGATATCGCCGTTCGCGCCGTGCCGGACGGGAAACCGCATCTTACAGCACCGCCTCGCCCTGTCGGACCTCGATCCCGATGGCCTCGGCCAGTTCATAATCGAACCTCCGGCCCTCGATGATTTCCCACTGGCTGAACGTTCCCGGCTCCAGCATCCAGCCGTTATCAAGCAAGATTTGCGGATTGCATCGGGGAAGCGGTTTGTTCTCAAGGGACACAACCCTAGCGTGATGGTCCTGATTAGTGGCCTTGTTCCGCAGAATCATACCCGGAAGCCCTCCATTTTGAGCGCTTTCCGCTCGCAGTCCCAGCCCTCGGCCAATTGCCAATCAATCAAGTCGCGGATCTCATGCACCTCACCTTGCATCTTCACCGCAAACCTGAATCTTGACGCCTCATCCTTAACCGGCCAGATGAAAGCCTCAACAATCTCACCTGTCGTTTCGTTCCTCAGAAGCATGTTTTGTCCTTTCTGTGACGCTCGTGACGTTGGTGACGTAAAATTCCATGTTTTTCCCTAGAATCGTTTTCCGGGAAAAAACCGGAAAACTACGTCACATACGTCACATATGTCACGCATTAGTTGTCCTCGATGTCTGGAATATCGTTTCTTATGCCTATTCCAACCCAGAACCAGCCCCGCCGCGAGTGCTCTTGCCTGAAGCCACGTTCAGCCAGCCGAGTCCCAAGCTTCCTCTGTTGGATTGGGTATTCGCCCGCCTGCTCTGCCCAGGACACATAAGCCCTGTAGAGGTCCCTGACGGATGCGGAGAGGGACGGAGAAATGATGCAGCGTTCATCCAGAAAGTTCCCAAGCACGTCCATTTCTTCCCGATATGCCGCCGTCGCCGTGCTGATATCCCCCGTCGCCGGAAGACCTTCAGCAAGGTATTTCTGACACCCCTGAACCATCCACGCCAGAATACCCTCTTTTTCCTTCAGCAACTTGGCTTCAAGGTTTTTATCTCGCTCGACCTCTGGTATCGTCACCACAAACGGAATCATCCTGATGCGCCGCCATATTGCGTAATCCGTCCCCCGGATCGTCGGCTTGTGGTTCGTCGCCAGAAAGATTTTGAACTGGGGGGTGAACTCGAAGAATTCCTTGTGCAGAAATCTCGCCGTGATCGGCTCGCCGCCCGTCGCGGACTTCACAAACGCCTCGTTCAGTCGTCGGCCCTCGGACGTTTCGACCGCGGACACCAACCGTATCCCTTGCAGCCGCGCGATATCGTTGGGGATACCTCCGGCCTGTCGTTCCATGAACATGCTGGTATCGGCTTGCAGGGCGTAATCCGGCCCCAGGATCGACCGGACCACGTTCAAGAAGGTAGACTTGCCGTTGGCCCCAGTCCCGTAGAGGATGAAGAAGACCTGCTCCCGCTGCGAGCCGGTCAGCGAATAGCCGAGTGCCTTTTGAACGAACGCGATGGTGTCTTCATTCTCATTGAAGATGCGAGTTAGGAACTCGTGGAATAGTGGGCACTGCGCCTCAGGGTCATACTTGACGGGCGCTAATTTCGTGATGCACTTTCGCGGCTCGTGGGGAGATAATACGCCGGTTTGCAGGTTCAGAAGCCCGTTCAGACAGTTGATTTCCCAAGGATTGGTATCGAACATTTCCGCGCGGGCGATCAGCAGTTGATGGGACTTGGCGTCCTCAATCAGCAACTCCCGCCGTTTTAGCGACTGGTACTTTCTCGCCAAGTCCAAAATCATGCTGCGATCATGTTCATTCTTGGCCAGTCCCGCCTCGGAGATCAGTTGCATGGCCACCTGTTCAGCGAACCGCTGAACGTGGAGCATGGCGTCTCTGGTCCACCGTCGCTTGTCCCACACCAGCCAGCCCCAGGCAGGCACGAACCGAAGGTTGTCTCGGAAGAGATACACGAACCGTTTCTTCATGCCGAATTCGTCATAGGCGCAATCTTCCGGCGCTGCCCTCAGCCCGCCCACGTCGAAGAACGTCATGGTGTGCTGATGGTCTTCTAAAAGCTCTTTCTCGGCCTCAATAACTCCTGTCATAGTCGTTGCTCCGTCAACCTATTTCGCATATCCTGCTCTAACGGTCGTTCTGCAACTTC
>CAZLZE010000073.1:0-26558 GCA_964563935.1 uncultured Phycisphaerae bacterium
GGCCCGGGGTGTTGGGTGGGGCGGCCTGAGGTGTCGGGTGCCGCTGTACCGGAGAGCAAGATTGTCCACGCGGGGAAACAGGCCTCGCGTCTGAAGTGGGATTTCTCCAAGTGTCCCGATGGAAATATGTCGTTTGCTAATTTTACGTTTGGACGCGAACTGGTGGGTTACCCGCAGGCGGTGAAGGTGTGGGTCTACGCCGAGGCCCCGGCCAAGGGGACGCGGCTGGCACTTTGGATCGTCGATGCCAGCGGGGAAACGTATATTTCGAGACATGAGATTTCGCATACGGGGTGGAAGGAGATATCCATTCCTGTCGCGTCATCGCCCGGGTGGACGAGCGGCGACAAAAATAGCAAACTCGATCCGCCGACCAGTCTCTTCGGTCTGGCGGTGGATTACGGCGGACCGGCGAAGGGGTGGATTGTGATCGATGATCTTCGGATCGTCACGCTGGCCACGCCGCGCCAGGCGCTGCTGGCCACGCTGGGGTCCGATCGCCCGGACAGTATTTCCTGGGAAGATCAGCCCGTGGTCGTCGGAACGGTACGGAATGTGTCCAGCTTGCCGGTGAGCGATCTGGTATTCGATTTTACGGTCAAGGACGTGTACTACGGCCGGGATGTTCAGCAGGGGCGGATCGCGATTGCGAAAGTCGACGCGAAGAGCACGTCGCGCGGGGAAGTGACACTGAAGGTTCCCTACGGTCTGCATGCGATCGAGTGGACGCTGTCGGACAAGGACGGGGTGATTCGCAAGAGCGGGTCCGAAGTGGCGCGGATGCTGCCGAAGTGTTATCAGGGATTGTCGCAGGTCGAGAAGGAGTACCTGACGCATGAATGTCCGTTTGGCGGCGTGTTCTGGCAGTGCAGTGCCGAAAAGGGGAGCGACACGGGGGCGCGGTGGATTCGAAACTGGACGCCGGCGTGGAACCTGGCGGAATCCAAGCCTGGCGTGTATGATTTTGCTGCCACGCGCAAGCGGGTGAAGGAATTCGCCGATGTGGGGATCGAGTCGCTGTGGCTGACCACGCTGTATGAGAAGCCGGAATTTTATGAGCAGACGAAGGCCGATTATGCGCCGGCGTATGGGGCGTATCATCGCGAGTTGGCGAAGTCCCTTACGGGAATGGTCGATATGTTCGAGTGCGGGAACGAGGACAACGGGCCGACGAAATTTCTGTATACGGAAGTGGGGCGTCACGGCGCGTCGGGCGTTCACGCAGCCAATCCGCTGGCGTCGGTGGCGAACAGCGGGACAGCGTTCTGCGACGTTGGGTGGCTGAAGATGCAGGCGACTCGCGGACTCTTCGACTGGATGGACGTGTTGTGTACGCATCCGTATACGACGTCGGACTCGCCGGAGAAATGGGGCGTGTTCGAGCAGACGCGGCAGGTGGTGGAACTGGCAGATGAGTTGGGCGGGATGAAGCGGTTGTGGACGACGGAATTCGGCTGGCCGGTGGAGGTGGATGAGAAGAATCACACCGACTGGGTGGTGCGTCATTTTCTGATCGGCGTGGCGGGAGGATACGAGAAGCATGGTCTGTACGCGTGGGATGGGCATTTCGGAATATACAGCGAGGGCCGACCTCTACTTGCGGCTGTCTCTACCCATACGATGTGCAAGCTGCTCGAAGGGTATCGCTTCGCGGGAATTCTGGAGAATACCAACGATGTGTGGGCCGTGGTGTGGGAGAAGTTCGGCGGGCCGCTCGTTATTGCCTGGTCGCCGTCGGGAAATGGGAGCCTGAGGGATCTGCAGGTCGATCTGCCGGGCAGGATCAAGAGTCTCAACACGGGCCCGTCGAAGGTGGAAGTTCGGGATGTTCTGGGAAACCCGATTCCCGTGCGGCTGCGGGACGGCAAGCTCAGTATGAAACTCAGCACGGGGCCGATTTACATCCTCCACGGTTCGCGGGCCATCACGGCCAAGGCGCAATACAATCAGCTTGAGGAACTGTACTCGCGTCTGGAGGCGCATCGTCAGAAGATGCAGACCAAGGGCGGCAAACTGCTGGCTGATCGATCGCCCGATGCCGCTATCGAGGCGTTGGGGCGAGTTTCGACCGATTACCCGAATGCGTCGCGGCGGGAGATTCGCGGATTGCAGGCCAATCTGCTGCGGATCATTGTTGCCCATGCGAGGATGGGCGCGGTGACGGTGAAGGATATAGTTGACGTAGACAAGTTTGTGAGTCAGGCCGTCGCGGCCATGCAGGCTGCCCATGCCGACGATCTGGATATGCCCGATCTGCGATGGGTGGTCGATGAAGTCCGATCGCTGGATCTGGAGCGTAAATTCGCCGAGTCTGAAAACCAGGAAGCGTTTGCCGCGGCGCTTCACGTTGCCCAAACCGTTCTGGCTCGATTTGCCGAAGCGAATCTGATGAAGCCGGACACCGCGAGTTTCACGGCGGTCTGGCCGTACCTTTACACGCTGGACACGGACGGCAAGACGCTTCGTGAACGGTTGGCGTTTGTTCCGGGCGCGCCGCGTACGGTCAATGTCCGCGTCAACAGCTATGCCCGGAAGGCTTACGAGGGTGAGCTGTCGCTGCAGTTGCCAACTGGCTGGACGTGCGATCCGGTGAGTCAGACGGTGAAGATTCCGGCGGGCAAGGATGTGGAGACACAGTGCAAGATTACTGCGGGAACGACGCCGATGACCACGCCGAAGATCCTTGCGCAACTGAAGATCTCCGGCAAGCCTGTTGTGACGGTTCCCTTTGATGATATCGAGATCGTGCCCGTGATTCGGGTGACACAGGAGCCGTTGTCGGGACTGCTGCCGGGCACGCCTTTGGTCCTGCGGCTGAAGAATCAGGACAACAAGCCTCAAAGCGGGAAAGTCCGGTTGGTGCAGGATAAGGGCAAGGCGGCGATCGCTGAGGGGGATTTCTCTAATCTCAGTCCGAACGGGGAAGTCACGATCAAGATGAATCTATCGCCAGGCGTGGCGATTCCCGAGTTCAACGAATGGCCGATGGTGGCGGAGATTACTTTGGCGGATGGGAAGGTGACTCGCGAAGCATTTATCGCCGATTTCGCGTGTGCCGTTCACGCCGACAAGGCCCCGGTGATCGACGGGGACCTTTCCGATTGGAAGGATGCCGCGCCGCTGCATGTGAACAAGGCCGAGTACGCCAAGGGGTCGTATGGTCTAAGCTGGAGTCCGGAAGATTGCGGCGGAACGGTGTATCTGAAGTGGGATGCGACGAATGTGTATTTCGCCGCGAGGGTCAGCGATCAGACGTTCAATCAGAATCTGCACGGGCAATCGATCTGGTCGCAGGACAGCATTCAGATGTCTTTTGCGCGAGACGTCAAATCGCGAGGTACGGAGATCGGCTTGGCCCTTACGCCGCAGGGCGAGGAGATTTTCCGATTCACGTCCGACAGCGATTTGCCCGGCGGAAAGCTCAAGGTGAAGGTGTCGCAGGGCGAGATTGTCTACGAGGCTGCCATTCCGTGGTCGGAAGTTGTCGGCGAGGGTCCGGTCAGTGAAGGGATGGTACTGCGTTTCGCCATATTGTTCAACGATGACGACGCGGTTATTCCACGGCGATTCGTGGAGCGTTACGGCGGGATCGCGCACGATAAGAATGTTGCGAATTTTGGGTATGTGCATCTGCTTGGTGGTGGGAAGGGTTGACTGCGGGGCGAGGGTAGGAAGAGGTCGCCCATCTGACGCTGGGGGTTAGCCGGCGTGGCCGGTGAAGAAAGAGTATCGCACGCAGGAGTGCGTGCGCCACAATAACGGCGGCATGTCTACAACTGGCATTGGCGGAGCAGGGGGGGGACCTCCAACCCGTGATTTTGCATCAGATCGGGGTTGGAGAATACCTTTTCAGTCGGGCCGTCGGCGACGATCTTTCCCGCGTCGATGATCAGCGTCCGCGGGCAGACCTCCAGGAGCATGTCCAGGTCGTGTCCGACCACGAGGAGCGTCTGCGGCATGGTTTTGAGCAACTCGATGAGGTTGCGCCGTCCACGCGGGTCGAGATTGCTCGAGGGTTCGTCCATGATGAGGATGTCCGGATTCATGGACAGTACGGTGGCGATGGCCACACGGCGTTTTTCGCCGACGGACAAGTGGTGTGCCGCCTTGTGGCGAAGATGAGTCGTTTGCGTCTGCTCCAGGGCGGAGGTGACGCGGGAATCGACCTCGTGAGGCGATAATCCCATGTTCAACGGCCCGAAGGCCACGTCTTCTTCCACGGTAGGCATGAAAAGTTGATGATCCGGGTTCTGAAAGACGATTCCCATCCGCCGCCGGATGGTTTTCAGGTCGGGACCGTTGGCTTGGAGCCCGCAGACGCGGATGGTTCCTTTGAACGGGATGAATCCGGACAGGGCGAGCAGGAGGGTGCTCTTTCCGGCGCCGTTGGGTCCGACGATGGCGGTCTTTTCGCCCGGGCTGATGGCGAGATCCACTCCGTTCAGGGCCGAGGTCCCGTCGGCGTATTGGAATGTCACATGTTGTGCGAATATAGCCTCGTTGTTCATCGATTACTCACAAAACAGAAGAGCAGAAACCCGCAGACGGCGCTCAGGGCGAGCCAGTCCGCCGGCTGAAACGTCAGTTGGCGAACGGTACTGAATTGTCCGTCGTACAGTCTCGCTTCCATGGCCTGGAAAATTTTAAGGGCCGACTCGTAGGATCGAATGAAGAGTACTCCGACCATCCCGGCGGAGCTTCGAATTCGGCGGCGAATCGTCAACCGTCCGACCTCACGGGCCTGGCGGGCACGAAGGATCTCTTCGCCCTGCTCGATCAATTCGAACAGGTAGCGATAGAGAAAGTAGAGCTGCAGAATAAGGACGCGAGGCACCTTGAAACTTCGCATAGCCAGCAGGAGGTGGTCGAATCGGGTCGTGCTGGACAGGGCGATCAGACACGTGATTCCGAGCAGGTATTTTCCCGTCAGGTTCAGCGCGATCAGGTATCCGCCGGGGATGTCGCGTGTGCTGCCGAGGAAGGCCACATGTTGACTTGAGTGGTCGAACAGGGGGTTGAAGACCGCCAGGGTGAGAATGAACGGACTGCAGATCAGTATGTGCTTGCCGACGAATGCCCACGGGATTCGTCCCAGAGTGATCCATGCGAAAGGCAGGACCGCCAGAGGCACGAGTGGAGAAATCGCGTATTTGGGGACCGATACGACGAAGGCTGTGAACGCGATCGCGACGAGCAGCTTGGTCCGCGCGTCCAGGCGGTGGACGATCGAATCCTCCCTTGCGTAGCGATCGATGAAGCTGTGATGCATGACTAACCCGTCCCCGACTTTGCCCGCCGCAGAATGATCCTGTTGGCGCCCCAGATCGCCAGCATGGTCAGCCCGACTCCCAGCAGACCGGAAAAGCTGGTCCAGAAGTTGACGTTTGGCCAGGCGTCAGAAGAAGTATCAGCGGCGCCATCGGTGCGCACGTTGTAGTCCGGCAGGGGGGTGTACTTTTCCTGAAGTTGATCTGCCTGTTCGGCGAGAAGCGTTTTGGGTTTGAGGGTATCAGAGGCCGAGACAGCCCACTCCAGTCCGTCGGCGTAGGGGCTTGCCAACCAGGACAGCACGCCCGCGGTGACGATCGCGAGAATGGCGAACATGGTCACGATTCCGGACTTGCTCCACTTGCGGTGTTCCCAGTTGATCGTGAGAGATGAGAGTTCCGGGTAGAGGCGATAGAGGAAGACGAGCACGGCGCAGGTGATGATTCCCTCGATGGCCCCGCTGAGCATGTGTACGCCGACCATGGCGGCGGTGAACTTTGAGAGCGGAATCGCCAGACGCTGCGAGATACCCACTTCGGCACACACGCCTATAGCGCCGAGCGTGACGGCCACAAAAGACGCTGTCCACGCGGCAGGGAGCAAGCGTCCCATCGTCACCGTCGATCTGCCAGCGGTCATCATTCGCCAGATTCCATATGCGGCGAAGGCAGGCAAAAGGCCCATATTGATGATATTGGCGCCCAATGCCAGCAGTCCGCCGTCCTGGAACACGAGGCATTGGATGACGAGGACGCCGGTTATGGTAATCACGGCTGCGGAGGGTCCCAACAGGATCGCCAGGAGCGTCGTTCCGATCAGGTGGTCGCTGGTTCCCGCCATGGTGGGCAGGGTGAAATTGACCATCTGGGCGGCAAAGACGAACGCGCCCATGACGCCCATAAGGGGCACGAGATGCGAATTCATTTTCTCGCGGATCCGTTTCGATGCCAAGCCGATTCCCCCGATGGCCAGTACGCCCGTACCCAGTGCGACCGCAGGTGATAACAATTCATTGGACATATGCATCGCTTCGTTTCTCCTCTTGGTGGTACTATTCTAGGAAAGATGACACGTGCTCACAAGGGGAAAGTGAAGGAGTCGGAGGTTCTAGCAGGCCTTGAGGAACTCGACGAGTTTCTTCGCCGCCGCCGCGTAGGCCATCTCCTGCGATTCATACGTTACACCGCCAACGTGCGGCGTGATGATCAGGTTGGGGTGCGTTCGCGAATACGCGATGAGCGGGTGCTGGGCGAGATCCTCCCGCCATTCACCTTCAATGACATCGAGACCGGCGGCCGACAGTTTGCCGCTTTCAAGGGCCTCCAGCATGGCCTGCTCGTCGACGATGGCGCCCCGACTGGTGTTGATCAGGACCGCACCGGGTTTCATCTTCGAGAACGCCTCGCGATTGATCAGCCCGCGATTTTCCGGGGTCAGATGAATATGGATCGTCAGGATGTCCGACTCGCGGAGCAGTTCGTCGAACAAGACCATTCGGACGCCGGGCAGGTCCACGTTTCGGACATCACAGCCGAGAACGTTCATTCGAAACGCCTGCGCGTATTGAGCGACGATCGTTCCCAGCCGACCGCATCCCAGGATACCAAGTGTTTTATATGCGACCTGATGACCGCGAAGAAGATCGCGCGCCCAGATGCCTTTTCGCGAGGTCTCGACCGCCTCCGGCAGGCGTCTGGAGCAGGCAAGAATAAGTGTCCATGCCAGTTCCGCGGTGGCTGTGATTTGGTCCAGGAGTTGTCGGTCGTCCTTAAGACCCAGGACGGCGATGCCGCGTTCGCCTGCCGCCTGGAGGTCCAAATGGTCCAATCCGGTGGACGGGGTGGCGATGGCTTTGAGGTTCGGCGCTTTGGAGATGAGTTCCCCCGTGAGTTGGACCTGCAGGGATGCAAAGTAGGCGTCGGCGTCACCGATGGCAGCAGCCAGCGCATCGGGAGTGGGGGGCACATAGCGAACCTGACAGGAGTTTTCGAGTATCTGCCGGGTCTCCGGAAGATGACCAAGGTCGGCCGCACAGATGACAACGGGGTCTTTCATATGTTTCACTTTCATCCTTGAGCAGCAGGGTATTGCGAAGATTATATCAGGATAAGGGGATGATGACAGAGTAATCAAGTTGAATGAAAAGTTGGTTCTTTAGAAAAATTTATCGGACCCAAAACGGGGCAGTAAAGGTGGTGTTGGTATCAGTATTAATAATACACTCATGCTGCAAACATGTCGCGTCAGTTGGCCAGGTGTCTAACCATTTGTCAATGCTATGGATAAGGAATTGAAGTGCGGCGAGAGGTTTTTGCCTGTTTTCATGATAAGCTGTAGTTATGTCCGGTGTTGCCGTTGGTCTGTTGTGAGGGCTCTTGCCGCCTGAAGTTGGGCTAATCCCACCCCATTCGCATATCCGATAAAAAGAGTAACAAAGGACGGGCAAGGCCATTCTGCCGGTGATGGAATCGGGCGGTAAATCCTTGTCAAATTGGAACCTGGATTTCTCATGTGAGAGTGTCTGCGTGGTAAGTGACCAGAAATTCAGCTACGAGATGAACACACTGCCCGGCGGGGTTCTCACGGTCGATCGTTCAGCGGACGTGTTGCGATCCACGCGGGTTCTGATCATCAAGCTCGGCTGGACGGAGACTCTGGTGGCCGATCAGGGGACGAGTTGCAGCCTGGGGGATGTGCTGCGTACGACACCGGTTCTGTATCCATTTCTGAAAGATCATGTGACTTGGCTGACCGATGCCCGGGCGGCGGACCTGCTTCCCGGCAAACCCTATATCGACGAACTTCTGGTGTATGGACCCGAGCTTCGCGATCAGTTGGCGGGCAGGGAATTCGATCATGTTATCAATTTCGAATGCGACGCGCGATTGACCGATATTTTGAGGGGTGTGCGGTTCGGCAAGTGGTCCGGATACCAACTCTGGACGGCCAATATTCTTGGCCATCACGAGCAGATGGACGATGTCAAAGACGGACTGCTTTCCGGCGTCCAGAAGGGCCGGACGTGGTCGGAGATCCTGTTTGAGATGGTAGGACAAAAGTACTCCGGCGAGCCGATGATCCTGGGAGGCGTCTATTCTTCCCGCATCACGCACGATATCGGTCTGAACTACAAGGTGGGCCCGAAATGGCCCACCAAGGCCTGGCCTGAGGATCTGTGGCAGGAGTTGGGGGAATGTCTGCAGAACAAGTACAGCGTTGATTTTCAGCAGCACTTGAACGATCTGAAGGGATATGTGGATTGGGTCAGCCGATGCCGGCTTTTGGTGACCAACGATAGTTTGGGACTGCACATCGCCGAGGCGCTGGGCAAGAAGACCGTGGCGCTGTTCGGTCCGACAAGTTTCGATATCATACCCAAGTCGGATTCGATCATCTTTCTCCATTGCGACCCTCCGCTGGATTGCCAGCCGTGCTACCGATCGACCTGCGACCGGTCCGGACAGTGCATGCGCAATATTCGTGTCGACGATGTGGCCGCCGCCATAGAAAGGCTGATGACGACATGACTTCGCCGGTGGTTACGGATTTACAGCCAGGGACGACTTCGCCTCAGTTCGATTGGTTATCGGAATATCAACAGGTTGAGCGAATGCTCCTTTCCAATCAGAAGAGCCAGGTCGGAGCATATCTGGCCGAGTTGTCGAAACGGCATGGTCAGAGCCGGTACTTTCATATTCTGCTGGGCGTGGTCTTACAAGCCATGGGCTCTGGGCAGGACGCGGTCAAATCGTTCGAAACGGCCATTACGAAGAATTCCCCTGAGCAACTTCCCGATTTGACTTCTCCGGCGACGCGAGTGTATGTCGAATCACAGTTGGGTATCGCTCCACAGGATCGCCCCGTCAGCCGCAGAGCCCGCGACTGCTTTCTCCACAACCTCCGTGCCCTCAGGATGGTCGACCCAGATCTTGCGACGGAACTGGATGCGGTCCGTGACGACGACGCCATCCAGTTTGTCGACCTGTGGGGTCGGACCCATTTGTTCAACGGCAAGACCAAACAGGTCGTGGTTATCCCTCAGAACTTCATCGAGTCCATCAAGCCCCTTCTCAACCAGTATGTACCGCTGGTCCTGACATCGGTTATGTCCGGCCAGGAACTGATATATGTTCTCGAGAATCAAGTGAAGGATTTTCTGCTTGGACGAAAGCGCATTGTTTACCTGTTCGAGCCGGAACTTTCGTCGCTGCGACTTCAGCTTCATCTCGGGGATTTTTCGCGGGACCTGGAGAACCGCGGAGTGGTCGTATTTTCCGGGCAGCAAATGGATCGCCGGATTGACGAGTTCTTCGGAACGCTTCGATATCCGTCTCCCCAGGCGATCGTGGGCAACAATGGGCGAGCAAAGCAGCATCTGGACCGCATCAATGCGATTTTGGATCCGGCGACGGACAAGTCGGCGGCTGAAGAATACTATCGGTCACCGGAATTCCAGCACCGCCTTCGAGAGATCGCCGAGGGCAGACTTCTACCGCGGGTCCTGGTTTCCACGTGCCGATGGACGACGTTTCTCCAGTATTGCGCGAAGGATTTTCAAAAGGCTTTCAGCCAGCTGGGGTGCGAGACTTACTACCAGATTGAAGAAGGCGATACGCAGGTCCTGACCAACAAGCTGACTTGGAAGACGCTCGTCGAGTTCAAGCCGGATGTATTGTTCGGCGTGAGTCATGCCCGTCCATCATTCCTGGTCCCGCCCGAGTTGCCGGTGATCAGTTTCGTTCAGGACCGGTGCGGACCGATCCTGACATTGAAGGATCTGTCGGTGGCCATATCCCGCCGCGATCTTTTCGTATGCATGATGGAAGATTTTCGCCGTTATCTGGTGTGCAAGAACGTTCCTTCAGATCAGACCTTTGTCATGCCTATACCGGCCGATGAGGCGGTATTCCATCCACTGCCTTCGGACGATCCGGATGTGGAGCGATTCACGGTGGATGTCGGGTTCGTCAAACACTGCGATGGGTGGGGCGATCAAGCTTTCAATAACTTCGTCCGGAAATATCTGACGGCCACGGGGCATCCAGAAGCGGAGAAAGTGCTGATTGCCGCCTTCACGGACCTGTACCGTCTGACCTGCAGAGAAGACGGACGGCGTCATTACGAGCAGGAAATGATGGAATGTGTTCGCACCCGGTTGGATGGTATCTTCTCGTTGTTTGGGGCTGATCCTGAATACTGGATTCGGCAGCTTGTCTCCGCCTACCTTATCGAGGTGTTCGGCAATACCTGGCGATACCAGTTTCTTGAGGCCCTGGACAAAGCGGGAATTCAAATCGGATTATACGGAAACGGATGGAACAATCATCCGAGGTTCAAGCATTTGAGCCGCGGGCCTGTGAAGCGGCAGACGGATCTTAAGAAAGTATATAACTTCAGCAGAATCAATTTGAACATTCATCCTACCAGCACAATGCACCAGCGGGTAACTGAGTGTGCCTTGGCTGGGGGATTCATGATCAATGCCGACCATGCTCCCGACAAGGATTGGGAGTCTGTCCGACCCTATTTTGAACCGGGACGTGAAATTATCATGTTTGAATCGGCCGACGATCTGGTCGACAAGTGCCGGTACTATCTGGTTCATCCGGAGGAACGTCGCCAGATTGCGGAAAACGCCCGGCAGCGGGCTTTGAAGGAGCAAACCACCACGGTGGGCGCCCGAAAAATACTGGATCAATGGCAGGGTATATTGCGGAGGGCGGTTGAATGACCCACAATGCTTTGAGCACGATCGTGTTGAGCGATGAATTCAATTACGTGGGCGTGTTCCTGACGTTTCGATGCAACTACCAATGCAGTTACTGCATCAACAAGCACTCCGGGTCGATCCGGACCAGCCGCCATCTGTCGGCGGAAGAATGGATCCGTGGTCTGAACCGGTTTGTCCTGAAGAGCGATCTGCCGATCAGCCTGCAAGGGGGCGAGCCGACCCTGCATCCGGGGTTTTATGACATCGTCAATGGTATCGATGGCGGGAAGCATATCGATCTGCTCACGAATCTGCAGTTCAGCGCCGATACGTTCAAGGCAAAGATCCGCCCCGAACGGCTGCGGCGAGATGCGCCCTACGCTTCCATCCGCGTGAGCTACCATCCGCAGATGATGGACCTGGACAGGACGATGGCGAAGATTCTCGATCTTCAGAACGCCGGATACTCCATCGGCCTTTTCGGCGTGCTGCACCCGGATCAGGAGGATATCATCCTGTCGGCCCGGGAGAAGTGCCGAGCCGCCGGAATCGATTTTCGCATCAAGGAGTTTCTCGGATATCACGAGGGAAAGCTCTACGGCGAGTACCTGTTTCCCGAGGGATTGGACGGCCAAGAGCATGAACCCGTGCAGTGCCGGAACTCGGAAGTGCTGATCGATCCGTCCGGGTTCATCTTCCGGTGCCATCACGACGTGTATAACGGGGTGAACCCGATCGGGCATATTCTCGATCCGGAGTTGACTGTGCAGAGCCGGTTTCGTCCCTGCGCGTTCTTCGGCCGATGCAATCCCTGCGATCTGAAACTCAAGACAAACCGGTTCCAGCAGTTCGGCCATTGTTCCGTGGAGATTCAGGGCGTCAAACAGACGCATCCGGTCGACGAACCCGAACCGGTGGCTCGCTCGTAGTGGATCAAGAGGACGCGGATTCTCATGAAAGACAAAAAGCTCAACAAGTGTCCGGTGTGCGGATCGTCTTCGTTTCCGATCAGGCGATTGGACTCATGTTCCATTATGAGGTGCGAGGTCTGCAGACTGGAGTCTGCCGCCCCCATGCCGAGCGCCGGAGCGTTGAGGAAGTTCTACGCAGACTATCCCGACTTTCGGACCGGCAGAGCGATTCTGAGACTCAATGCCGAAAAGAACATTCAGTTCCTGGTGTCACAGGGTCTAACAAGGGAATCGCGGTTGCTCGATTTCGGGTGCGGAAGGAATGTGTTTGTCAAGCAGGCCGGGTCGAAGCTTTGGGTTGGGTATGATCGATTCACCCGGAACAGCGATTCTTCCTTGATGAGACAGAAGTTCAATTTCATTGCACTTTGGGGTGTTCTGGAACACCTGACGGACTTGGTCGGGGAAATGGTCAAACTGGCGGGACGACTGGTGTCGGGAGGTAAGCTGAATTTCATGTACCAGAATCCCGACGTGTATCTGAAGTGCGTTTTGAACGCCGGCAGGGTACCGGTTGCGATTCAAAAGAAGATAGCCTGGAAACGGAAGGAAATTCTGCCTGTACCGACCAATGAAGTGATCGTCGTGGGAGAGCGGAAATGATACGGACCGAAACGGACAATCATCGCCTCATGTTTCATCCCCGGCGGGTCGCCGACTGGCTGGCGGGGCAGGACGTGTTTCCGATCTATGTGGAGATCGGGCCGACCAATCGGTGCAATCACCGCTGTGCGTTCTGTGCGCTGGACTGGTTGAAGCATGGAGGATCGGATATCGAATCCGATCTGATGCTTTCAACGCTCGATGACATGGCCAGGCACGGGGTCCAATCTGTCATGTTTGCGGGTGAGGGCGAGCCGCTGCTCCATCCGGCTATTGCGGAATTCATCCGGGGCGCCAAACACGCCGGTCTGGACGTGGCCCTGACCACCAACGGGGCACTGTTCACCGAGGAACTGGCTCGAAACTGTCTTCCCTGTATCTCGTGGATGCGGATAAGCCTCGATGCGGGCACGCCGAAGACGTATTCCGAACTGCATGGTGTGTCCGAAAAAGAGTTTGACAAGACCCTGGATAATCTGGCGGCGGTCGCACGCGTGAAGAAAGAACTCGATCTGGAAACCACAATCGGCGTTCAGGTCCTGATTCTTCCCCAGAATCTTTCCGAGCTCGCAGACATCGCCGCGAGAGTGAAAGATCTCGGAGCCGACAATATCCAGTTCAAACCGTATTCGCATCATCCCTACAGCCGGAATTCCTTCGCCATGGACTATGATCGGTTGGCGCGGATGGTGGAGTTGTTCATGGCGATCGAAGACGACACCTTCCAGGTTCACTATCGAAAGAACACCATGGAAAGGATTGCCGCCGGTCGGGACTATCCCGAATGCTACGGGCTGCCCTTCTTTGCCCTGATCGATTCGAGAGGAAACATTATTCCCTGCAATATGTATTACAATAACGCCGAGTTTACCTACGGCAATCTCCACGAGGCCTGTTTTTCACGCATATGGCGCAGTGAAAGGCGAAAAGAAGTGATCCGACGGGTCGCGGAACACGGGGTGGGTGTCTGCCGGGACGGTTGTCGTCTGGATGCGGTAAATCGTTATCTGCACCAACTGAAGAACCCCCATCCACATGTGAATTTCATTTGACGGAATCGGAAAAATGACCAAGACGAAGTTGATTGAGTTTGAGAAGAAAATAGCGCAGTTGTGGGAGGAGGGCAGGATTCCCTATCCCGTCCATCTCTCGGGTGGAAATGAAGATCAGTTGATCGCAATCTTCCGGGAGATCAAGCGAGGCGACTACATCTTCTCCACGCATCGCTCGCACTATCATTTTTTGCTGGCGGGAGGAACGGCGGAACAATTGGAGAAGGCGATTCTCGATGGTGACAGCATGCATGTATTTGATCGTGATCTGAATTTCTTCACCTCAGCGATCGTGGCCGGGTGTCCCGCCATTGCTGCCGGAGTGGCCTTGGCCCTGAAACGCAAAGGCAGTCCAAACCACGTGTGGTGCTTCGTAGGTGACGGCGCCGAGGATGAGGGTCACTTCTATGAAGCGGTTCGATATGTCGATGGGCATAACCTTCCATGCACGTTCGTCATTGAGGATAACGACCGGTCGGTGGAGACCCCGAAAATGCTACGTCACGGAGCTTCGGAGATGAAATGGCCGCCGTGTGTGCGAAGGTACCAATATACACCGACGTATCCGCACGTTGGGACGGGGAAGTGGATCGAGTTCGGCAAGGCGAAGGCCGGGGGGAACAGTTTCTAGATGAAATACAAAGATGCGATAACGCATGCAATGGAGTTGCTGGCTCGGGAGGAGAGAACCCTTTTCCTGGGGTACAATGTCCTCATGGGCTCACGAGCCTATGGTACGTTGAGTAGGGTCCCGGCGGAGAAATGCCTGGAGACGCCCGTGGCGGAAAACTTAATGGCTGGTATGGCGATCGGAATGGCCATGGAGGGACTCCGACCTGTCCTCTTCTATGAACGCCACGACTTCATGCTCAATGCCCTTGATGCGCTGGTGAATCACCTGGACAAGATCGACGGGCTGTCCCGTGGCCGATTCAAGGCTCCGGTTATCATCCGAGCCGTCGTCGGCGGAACGAAACCCATTTATCCGGGGCTTCAGCACACGCAGGATTTTTCGCCGTTGTTCCGGAGCCTGTTTCGGTTCCCTGTTCTGGAACTTGGAACGGAGGATGATATCCCTCGACTATATCAGGAGACGTTGACGCGGGAAGAACCGGTTATGTTTATTGAAAGAAAAGACCTATATGAAAGTGAATGGCGTGGTCCCAGCGACACAGAGTGAGCGAATCATCCTCGACGGGCACAAGCTCGCGTGGCACCGGGACCGGGTCGAAGCCTGGTTACGGGGTGAACGGGTAGCCCCCATCACGATCGACTGCGCCCTGACCCGCAAGTGCAACTATCGCTGCGTGTACTGCTATGGCAAGCTGCAGCAGAACGATGAGAAGCGGATGACACGCGACGTGATCTTCCGATTTCTTGACGACGCTGCGGCGATCGGTGTGAAGGCGGTCAGCTTCGTCAGCGACGGTGAGA
The DNA here is from genome assembly GCA_964563935.1 of uncultured Phycisphaerae bacterium. Classification (GTDB taxonomy): domain Bacteria; phylum Planctomycetota; class Phycisphaerae; order JAAYCJ01; family JAAYCJ01; genus JBAZZQ01. The sequence goes on from CAZLZE010000073.1 coordinate 15,039, forward strand.
GCACCTGTTCCCCACATGTCTACGATGCCATTCTTCGAGGGCGGGCAAATGGACTGGACATGGCCCTCGGCACCAACGGCGCTCTGCTGAAAATGGAACGGCTGGAGGAGATCCTTCCAGCCCTTTCGTACTTGCGATTCAACATGTCCGCCGCTGAACCTCGCCGCTACGCGGAAATTCACGGGTGCAGGGAGGATGATTTCCATAAGGTAATTGAGATTGTAGGCCAGAGCGTTTGCATCAAACGGGAAAGAGGGTTGACCGTTACCCTCGGCCTGCAGATGGTGTTGACCCCGGACTTCAAGGACCAGATTCTTCCTCTGGCTCGTCTGGGTCGGGAATTGGGCGTCGATTATCTGGTAATCAAGCATTGCAGCGACGACGAAAGAGGCACGTTGGGCGTCGACTATGAAAAATACTTTGACTTGACCGATATCCTCAAGGAGGCGGAATCCTATTCCACGGCGAACTACATGGTTGGAGTCAAATGGTCGAAGATCCTAAGCCACGGAAAACGGCAGTATTCGCGATGTTACGGTCCGCCCCTGATCCTGCAGATATCCGGGTCCGGACTGGTGGCGCCGTGTGGCATGCTCTTCAATCGTCGGTACAAAAAATTCCACATCGGCAATATCGCAGAGTCGTCTTTCAAGGAAATATGGGAAAGCGACCGGTATTGGGATGTCATGAGTCTGCTGGCATCCGACAGGTTTGATGCGGGGACCATGTGTGGAAGCTTGTGCCTGCAGCATAAGGTGAATGAGTACCTGTGGTCCCTGAAGGAGGGCGGGTGTGAGACGAGGACGCCCTCCGGTAATCCGCCCATGCATCTGAACTTCATCTAGCGTCCTTCCAAGTCTCACAGGAGCGTCATCGGGGGAAAACATGTTCCTGCCGAATGATTGTGCTTCCCTGCCTCAGATGATAAGATATTCCTTAACCTTCGGAATCCGAAGCCGTGCGTTCCAATTTAAGGATAAGACCAGTGAAATACCAACACGCGTTATGCCTGTATCCATACCTCAGCGATCAGAGTCCCGGTATCGGCATCTTCCCGCCGACGGGGTTGGAGTACATCGCGACGGCCATGAAAGGGCACGTGGGGAGAATCACCCTGGTCGATCTTCGTCACGATCGACAATTGCAGTCCTTGCCTGCGTTGCAGAAGTTCATTCAGGATGAGCGTGTCGATCTGATCTGCGTCAGCCTGAGCTGGCATCTGAAGTACGCGCGAATTTGCGAGTATATTCGCCAACTGCCCGCGGATCGAATGATCGTGGTCGGCGGGCGTGAAGCTACCGAAAATGTCGACGATGTCTTCACGCGTTGCCCGAACGTCCGGGCGATCGTGCGCGGGGAAGGGGAGCAGACGATCGCGGAATTTGCCGATGATCAGCCGTGGGACAGGATCCTCGGACTCTCGTTTCGTCAGGACGGTAAGATCGTACATAATCCGAATCGTCCGCTGCAATCGGTCGACGATATTCCACCGCCGGATCGAACGCTCCGTCGAAGCCGGTATTTTCCCGTCCTGCGCGGACGACGGCTCATGCCCATCGAGTTCGATACGATCCTCAGTTCCCGCGGGTGCCCGTACAAGTGCAAGTTCTGTACGTTCAACCTTAATCCGCTGGGGCAAAAGCGCGAATACCAAGCCCGTTCGCCGGAAGCGGTGGTGGAGGAAATCGCCGCCAGTTCGGCCGACGTCATCCAGTTCGCCGACGACAATTTCTTCGTCAAACCCTCACGCGTGGAAAAAATCTGCGATCTGATCATTGCGCGGGGAATAAAAAAACTCTACTCCGCCAACGCCCGGCTTGAAGTCTCGAAGAATCCGCAAATGCTCCAAAAGGCTTATCAGGCCGGCTTCCGCGTGCTGCTTCTCGGTATCGAGTCGGCCAGCGATCGCATCCTCGAACAACTCAACAAGGGTTTCACCACCGCTCAGATTCGCGAGGCGTTCACGGTCCTGCGGAAATTCCCTTTCTGGTATCACGGCTATTTCATGTACGGCAACATCGGGGAAACGGAGGCGGAGATGCTCGCCATCCCCGATTTCGCCCACGAACTCGGACTTCACGCCATCGGCCTAAGCCAGTTGCATGTCGACAAGTTCACACCGCTTCGCCAGGTGGTCGAAAGCACGCCCGGATACTGGATTTCACCGAACGGACACGTATACAACGACGAATTCGGAAAAGAGCGGCTGCTTAAGATCCGCAACAAGATCCGAAACCGATTCTGGTATCGGCCGTCGCAGATCAAAAAAATACTGACCACCCTGAACGACACGGGGTTGTTCCGATACCAGCACTTCCTGCGCCTCGGATTCGCCTTGCCCTGGGTCGGCTTGGACTACCTTGCCACCCGAACCGAAAAGAGTATCCGCAAATGGCGAGAACGAAACGCGTGACCCATAACTCGCCTGTTCTGCGATAATTGGACAGCCATTACGTTCATTTCCCTTCTAGTTTTCTCCTAATCGCCCTCCAATGGACGCAAAGTACCTTTTTCCCTGTCAGTCGGCTATGACGAGGCTCCCACGCTGGGAAGATTAACTCAAAAATAATGTCACGACACAAAGCATCTAACAATGGCGGCGTAGGATCAGGGCGGAAAATGAGCGATGGACATGTGTTCTATCGCATGAAATGCGCTGTTTTGCTTTTTTGGAGGTACTTGTATGGAACGGAATCGAAAAGTGTTCAAAGGATTTACTCTCATCGAATTGTTGGTGGTCATCGCCATCATCGCGCTGCTGGCGGCCATCCTCATGCCCTCGCTCGCGAGCGCTCGCGAATCGGCCAAGGGCGCCTCGTGCATCAGCAATCTGCACAATGCGGGCATGGGACTCACCATCTATGCCAATACGTACCGGGGCTTCTTCCCCACGGCGTATCGGTACGTTGACGGCAATTCGAGCGCCGGCGGTTACTGGCACTGGACGGCGGGTCTGAACCCGGACGACTACACCACCCCGGTCAACAGCGGTAAGTATCCAAAGAACTCCCCGCAGTTCGTTTGCCCGTCCCACAAGCCTGGCGGGTTTGCCCCGACGAACTTCACTTCCACGCGTATCCCCGAACCCCCAGCCGGACAGGCGGCGCAGTCCAGCACGATCGACGATAAGCAGGCTCCCCGTCTGAGCTACGTCGCCAATGAAGCCATCATGCCGCGAAAAAAGTTCAGCAGAGCCAAAGATCTCGCCAGTCCACCAGGTACGAGCAACCTGTGCCAGGTGACGACAGATGAGATCGAATCCCCAGAACAGACCATCCTGTTGGGAGAGTTCAGCGACAGCGCCAACTGCATCTACGGTAATTCCGTCGGCGGCGGAGCCGCGTACAAAAGCCATCGTCCCACCAACGGCGTGAAGACCTCCACCGGTGTGTTCGACGGCGAAGGATATGCTACCGGAACTGAAGTGTTCAAGCTGACGTTCGATGAGGCGATTGCCGCCATCAATGCGGTACTGGCCGACAAGTCCGCGGGCGCCACCAACCACCACATCTCCTATATCAATCCGAATGCCCACAAGAAAGGAAGCAACTACGCCTTCACCGACGGGCACGCGGCAAATTACAGCTTGGAGGAAACCCTCGACTCCAGCAATTACATGTGGGGACGCAAGGTCTACTCCTGTGTCGACAAACCTGTGATTCAGGATAATCCCGCGCCCACGCCTACCCCGTAGTCGCAAGATCAGTTCACTGGACCCGACCTGACCCGCAGCCGGGAATCTGTTCCCGGTTGCGGGGCCTTTTTTACGGCCGGATGAATACCTCATACGGAAACCTGAAATGTCGAACAAACGAAGCCGTCAAGTTCCCGCAGTAGGGGCGCCCGCAGGTCGGATTCAGATCCGATAGATACAGGTCCATCGCCTGACGCTTCTGATCCATTCCGACTCCGATGTCAATTCGTAGCGACGATCCTCGGAACAACTTCCAAAGAGATCGCAGGGGCAGATTATGCCACAGCCAGACCGGATAGTATAAAATCTCGCCCGTTCCACCCGAAAGCGACCATGCGCGAAGGGCCAATTGTGACGCCGCCTCGTGATCCGGAAGCGAGTCAAAAAAATAAGGCAAGTAGAGGACCCTGGGCCCAATCGCCGACAGTATGTCGCTTATTTGTTGCGCCGCCGCGCCAAAACAAGGAGCATCCGGTCCTGGAATTCGCCGGTCCGGCAATCCAAGCCAATACAAATCCCTCTCCGACATCCCCAGCGTCCTTCCTGCTTCAACTGCCGTTCGTCGGCGACCTTCGGAGATCCTCTCTGCCGGCGTTTGGCAGCAATTTTCGTGCGACGCCTCACCGTCCGAAAGAAAAACCACCGCTACGCGGTGCCCGAGTTGCCGGCGCAAAGCGATCATGCCTCCGCAACCGAATGTTTCATCATCGGGATGAGGCGCGATCACTACGGCAGGGGAGTCTGTCAGCTCCGCGGGTGTCGAATGGAGCCGAACAGCGGCTCGTATCAGTCTTCGTCGGAGTGTTCGCGTCAGGGCTGACATCCCAGGATCTTCCGATACAGGTGCAGGTAATTCTCCGCCGCCGCCTCGATCGTGAACCGGCCCCGGATGTCCCTGCAGTTGTCGCTGAATTGCCGACGCAGCGATTCATCGCCCGCCAAACGCTCCATCTCCCGTGCCAGGGCCGTCTCATCTCCGGGAGCCACCAGAACACCATTGATGCCGTTCGCGACGATTTCCTGCAAACCGCCTCCGCAATACCCTACGACCGGGGTCATGCAGTGAACCGCCTCCAGGGCCGACAGACAAAACGCCTCCTCGATCTTGTGAGTGGTCACTGCCAGTAGTTCCGCGTGTTTCACCAGCGCCCACTTGGAATCGCCTTCAACGCGTCCCGCAAACAAGACCGACGCCCCCACATTCTGTTCCTGAGCGATTCTGCGCAAATTCGCCTCTTCCGGACCGCTCCCTGCGATAACCAAATGCCATCTGCCGGGAAGTGACGTCTTCGCCCACGCTCGGATGAGCGAATCGAATCCCTTCACGTCCGCCAATCGCCCCAACGCAAGAACGTACGGACGGTCCATACCGTGCGGACGCGCAAAATGCTCCAGATCGGGCACTGCCACCGCGGGATATACCGTGCTGCGAATCTGCCGCGGCGACTCGCTGTGGGCAGCGAGCATCTCCACCTTGTTCCGGATGAAGTCCGAAACTCCCACCAGTCCGTCAGCCGTCTTGGCCACCCGCGCTCGTACGTTCCGCCGTTCCATCGCCGACCCCGCCTGCTGACTGTGGCGGTGAGCGGGGTCGATATGCACGGTGACCAGAAACCGCGTGCGCAGCTTGCTGCGAATCTTGATCGCCATCTCGCCCGAGGCGCGGAGTTCATGCGCATGAACGATCACAGGAACGGAAGATCGTTGGATGACGCTCATGGCCCGGCGAAAAAGGCGGTAGCGATCGAGCTGCTTGATGCCCGTGGGATAGACCCAGTGCTGGTCGATATCCAGCGGCACTCCCGTTTTGGCGACATTGCGGCAAAGTCCGACAACCACGGGTCTCAGACCCATGGACCGCTGCGCCGGAGTCAGATGGCGGATCACTTCACGAATGCCGCCCGGCGTATCCAGATCGCCGGCCGAGATATGGATAACGGTCAGCATGCGGACCTCCGCCGCGACGGATTACGTGACCGGGTTCGCTTTATGCCGGGGGCGTCCGATTTCTTTCCAGTGCGGATCGAGTCTCGCGGCGTGGTCCCAGGCGGCCGCCATATACATGGAATCCACCAGGGCGATTCTCACCATGGCCTCTGCTACCGGTGCCACTCGCGGCAACAGCGTGATGTCGCGACGTGTGATGGCTGAGAGTTTCTTCTTCTCCATCGTGTAGACATCCACCGTGTCCTGATCCTTGGAAATCGTTGGCGTCGCCTTGACCGCGATACGAATCACGATGTCCTCGCCGTTGCTGATTCCGCCCAGCAGTCCGCCGCAATGGTTCGTGCGGAACCGGACCGCGCCGTCTTCCACGTAAGGCTGATCGTTCCATTCCGAACCGAGCATCGTGGCGCAGTCGAACCCGTCGCCGAATTCCATCCCCTGCACCGCCCCGATGCTCATGATCCCCTGCGCCAGCGTGGCTTTGAGCTTGTCAAAAACCTGTTCGCCCCAGCCGGCGGGCACACCGCGGGCGACGATCTCAATCACACCGCCCGCCGTGTCGCCCTCGTCACGCACCTTGAGAAGGTCCGCTTCCATCTTCTTGGCTGCTTCCAGGTCGGGACAGTTGATATCGTTCTTGCGATAGTTCGCTTTGATCTCTTCATACGTCATATCACGCATGCGAATGCCGTGACTCTCGCGCGTGTACGCCAGAACCTCGATCCCTTCGCGGTCCAGAAGCACCTTGGCGACCGCGCCGGCGGCGACTCGCCCCACCGTTTCACGCCCGCTGGATCGTCCGGCTCCGCACCAGTCGGCGTATTGACCGTACTTGACGAAGAAGGTGAAATTCGCGTGCCCCGGACGAAAAACGTCCTTCACAGCCCGATACTGCTCGACGTGAATCGGCTGAGTGTCGACGTTGTAAATGACCATTCCGATCGGTGCGCCGGTCGTTACGCCTTCCAGCAGTCCCGCCACGATCTCCACCTGATCCGTTTCCTTACGCGGCGAGTCGATCGGACTCTGGCCGGGGCGGCGCTTGTCCAACTCCGCCTGAACGATTTCCCGCGTGATTTTCAGTCCGGGAGGTACGCCATCCACGATCGTAAGCAATCCGCGACCGTAGGATTCGCCGCAACATGTTACCCGAAACAACCGTCCAAATGTATTTCCCAGCATTCGTCGTACTCCCTTTCTACTATTCCCATGTTCTTAGCTTACAATATTCACTTTGGCGCCGAGGTCCCGCATCAGATGGTTGAACGTCGGGAACGTCACCGCCGCCGCCTCCGAGCCGAGAATCGTCACCGGCTCATCCGTTACCAGTCCGGCCACTGCCATCGCCATGACCACGCGATGATCGCCGTGTCCGTCCACCGTTCCACCGTGCAAACCGCCGCCTTCAATCTCAAGCCCGTCCGGAAATTCGCGGATGCGGGCGCCGAGTTTCGTCAATTCCGCGTTCATCACCGCGATTCGGTCCGTCTCTTTGATTCGCGCCTGCGGCACATTATGCAATCGCGTCCTGCCCTCGGCGAAACACGCGGTCACCGCCATGGCCGGAAGGGCGTCGGGCGTGGCGTTCAGATCCACCTCCACCCCGTGAAGCTTCGCCTTGCTCACCACGATCGCCTCGGATGTGACGTCAATGACGGCGCCCATCTGACGCAAATAATCAATCACGGCCTTGTCGCCTTGCGTATCATTCATGTCCAGGCCGAGCAGACGCACGTCTTTTCCCGCCAGGGCCGCAGCGCACAGGAAAAATGTCGCCGACGAAAAATCGGCTGGGACCGCGCACTCGAATCCCGAATACTTCTGTCCGCCCGGTACCGTAAATCGCTTGAAACTGTCGTTAAGGTACTTGATGCCCAACCGATCAAGCCAGGCCAGTGTCATTTCCACATACGGCTGTTCGTTCAGAAGCGTTAGAACGATCTCAGAGGTGTCCGACGCCAGCGGACAATTGATCAGGAGAGAAGACAGATACTGGCTGGAAATCGCCTCCATGTCCGTAGTTCCGCCAGACAGACGTCCTTCCACCACATATGGCGCAAGATTGTTGTCACGCGTGCTTCTCGCCTTGGCGCCAAGGTCGTTAAGACTCTTGAGCAGGGGACCCGCGGGTCGGCGGCGAATCTGCTCGTCCCCGGTGAATACCACGGCGCCCTTCTCCACCAGGCTTGCCGCACCCAATGCCAAACGGAGCGATGTTCCGGAGTTGCCCACGTCGATCACATTATCGGGAACTTGAGGCCGGCCCGAAACGCCCTGAATCTCCCACAGATCGTGAGACTTGATATCGATAGTCGCGCCAAGGGCGCGAAAGCATCCGACGGCGGATTGAGCGTCCAGACTGTCCAATGGCTGGCGGATCACCGACTTGCCGCCCGCCAGCGAAGCAAACGCCACCGCCCGGATCGTGTGAGACTTCGATCCCGGCATCCGCACCTGACCTGTCAACTCAGATTGTGAAGAAATCAGCTTCAATGGGCGTTCCTTGGGCTCTTAACCGCAGAGCCTTATCATAATACACTTTTGAGCGTGTCCTGTCAATACAGTCTGCCTTAACCGTTAAAAAATCCTTAATACCTGATGGCTTTCATCAAGCCTTTGTCCCGACGATAACCTCGTACAGCTCGTCGCAGGTATTGACGATGACCTTGGCGCCGGAGTCCATCAATTCTTGCCTCTCACGAAACCCCCAACTCACGCCGATCGCGTACATTCCCGCGCGGTTGGCTGTCTCCATATCGATCGACGTATCGCCGACGTAAGCAAATCGATCCGTCGCGATTCCAAGCCGTTTGGCGATGAGCAATGCGCCCGAGGGGTCCGGTTTCCGAGGCAACTCCGGACCATCGCCAAGCACCTGATCGAAATGGAAATCGCCGAAGAGCGTCTTCATCGTCAACTCAACGAACGACTGAGGTTTGTTCGAAAGCACCGCCAACTTGATCCCGTCGCCCGCCAGTTTGCGAAGCAATTCTATGATGCCCGGGTACGGCCGCGTTGTGTCGAAGCAGTGCTTGGCGTAGTAGTCGGTCATCATCGTCGCCAGCTTCTCCACAAGGTCCTGCCGATCGACCGGAAGTGCGCGACGGCATAGCTCGGTCCGTCCCGCGCCTACCATGTAGCGATAGCTCGGCAGGGGGTGCACGGGGAACCCCAGTTGCGAAAGACCCCAATTAGTCGCGTCGGCCAGATCCTGCAACGTATCGGCCAGCGTACCGTCGAGATCAAAAACCACTGCGGCGAAAGCTCCGTTGTCTGATGCTGTCATGGCGTTTTTACTCACTGAATGAACGGCGTTCAAATTTCTCATGATGCACGATTTTCTCTAACGGACGTTTGGGAACGTGCAGGCGGTCGTTGTCGTCAAGCCAATATTTGATGGAATCGTCCGCCGTCTCCATGATCGGCTGCTCACCGGCGAATCCCATCGCCAGAACCCCGAATATGTGATAATCCTGCGGAATCTCAAATATCCGTCTCACCGCCTCGCGATCGGTCACCGACCCGATCCAGCAGCATCCGACGCCTTCGTTCCAGGCCGTCAGGATCATGTTCTCCATCGCCGCCCCGGCGTCCGCGGCGTTTGTCGGGGTGTACTCCTTGTCGCGAATCACCACGATAATGTACGCTGTCGGTCGCTTACCCTCCGGCGGATTGCGCCGCGGCTTGACATATCCCGCCCACGCCAAATACTTGAATATCTGCTCGCAGTTCTCCGGCTCGCGGATCACCACAAATTCCAGCACCTGCCGATTCGCCGCCGAAGGCGCGATCCGTCCCGCGTTCAAAATTCGCTCCATCAGCTCCGAAGGGATCGGCCGCTGGTCATACAATCGGATCGTACGACGTGTCGTTATCGCTTGATATGTGTCCATGAATACTCCTACCGCACGAGTCTTTCCAGTAAAGAGACGCGATCATAAGGGAGTGTGTTCGTTCTCCCAGCATTTTTTTCAATATCATAATCAGATGCTCGGTTCAATGAGTTTGTTCAGTCCGCCTGACTGATAACCCTCAAGATCGAGCGATGTGTAGGTAAAACCCAGCTCCTTGAATCGCGACAGTACCTTCTGACGCACACTCGCCTCGGACAGTCTGACAATCTCTTCCGGCTGAACTTCGATCCGCGCCACCGGACCGTGAATCCGTACCCGCACCACGCCGAATCCAAGCTCACGCAGATAGTCTTCCGCCTGCTCGATTTGACGGAGCAACTCCGTTGTCACCGGCTGGCCGTACGGAATCCGCGTCACCAAACAAGGACTCGCCGGCGCATCGTAGTTCGGAAGGTTCCACTGCTTGGCCAGCATGCGAACCTCCGCCTTGCTGATATGTGCTTCCTTCAGCGGCGACCGCACGCCCATTTCCAGCATCGCCTTGTGCCCCGGACGATAGTCAAACTGGTCGTCCGCGTTTTCGCCCGCAACGATGGCCTTGATGTCCCGTGCACACGCCAGGTCCTGAAGCTGTTCCAGAAGGGCCTTCTTGCAGTGATAGCACCGCTGCGGCGTATTCTTCAAAAACTCCGCCTGACGACACGAAGGATCTTCCACAAAAAAATGCGTCGCGCCGACCAGACGGGCAATCTCCTCCGCTCGCGTCCGATCCCAACCCGGGTGCAGCGGACAGACGGCCGTGACGGCCAAGACATTCTTCACGCCGAGGCTGTCAACCGCCACCTTCAGCAGAACGGAACTATCCACCCCGCCCGAAAAGGCGACCAGAACACGATTCAATTCGGATAAAATACTCCTTGCGCGGGAAACTTTTGTCTCCAACGCACTTCTTTCTGTCTCATTCATGGTGCAACCTCCTTTGGCCGATTAGGCTCTGACCAATTCTAGACGGCGCATGATTCAAAGGCAAAACAACTCTCACTCAACAGAGAATCTCCCTTGGATGTCGAGATTGAGGGGAAAATCGCTCCAGCACGACATGTCTGCACGCTTTGGATAGACATGTCTTCCGTTCTTAAGCTGACAACGGATAGCTGCTTACCGTCCCACAGGAACGGTCGCAGCCACCTGCTGATAACTTTGTCCGCACGTCGGGTCCGGCTGCAGGGCCAGGTTGTACCGCACCAGACGCGGCTTGTTGTTCCGCAGAAAAACGATATCCCAAAGGTCGATGTGTCGAACCTTGTATCGGAAATCAATTTCCATATCCACCTGCTGGAGCAGTTCGTGGAGGTTCAGATCGCTTCGCCACCCGATCTTGACGAAGAAGGGCGAGAACACCTTCTCCAACCAAGCCATCAAACGATAGCCCGACTGGAAATGGTTGATGATCACAATCCGGCATCCCGGTTTTCCGACGCGTTTGATGTGATTGAGAAGACAAACGGGATCAGAAACCACCGTGACAACGTGGCTGATAAGAATATGGTCAAATGTGTTGGCCTTGAAGGGCATGAACATGGCATCGGCAATCGCCAGGGACGCGTTGGTAAGATTACCCGTCTGAATGCGCTCCTGCGCCTTCTTAAGCATACCTTCTGCAATGTCAATACCAACAATTTGACAGTGGCGAGGATAAGTCTCCAGAGATACGCCCGTCCCGATACCGATATCGAGTACACGTTCCCCCGGCTGAATCTGCATACGGGCTATGGCGTCGCGCTGACGGCGGCGGATCAGACCGCCCGCCAGTTCATCGTAGAAATGAGCTTGGATATTGTATATCTTTCGTGTCGAATGCTCTTCCATTCCCATGCGTACGATCCTCGCTGTAACAAAAATATGTATTCACAGCCAGTCTATCGCGCGCCAAAACCCTATGCAAGCAACTTTTCATGGTTGCCCTTACCGTGTCTGCCCACATTTTCTGGCCTCAGGCGGCGGCGGTCCTTTGGAGGTTCCAGT
>CAZLZE010000074.1:0-26391 GCA_964563935.1 uncultured Phycisphaerae bacterium
ACGATTGCCGAAAAGGACAAATCAAGGGCTGCGAAGTCACCTTCGCAGCCCTTTCCGTTTTGTCATCATTTCGGAGCAGATAGCATCGCATTGCTTTGTCACGTCGCCATATTGACATCATCTCCGTGCATGAAATATAATGACTCGGACTCCGACGCCTGTTGTGTCAGGAATTGCACTCGGGGAGTGGTCTGGAAAAGCGATCGCAGCGGAAAAAGGGAAACGTTATTATGACTTTGGAAGTTTCGTCGGGCGTACCCTCTCGTGACAAGACTCTTGTTCATTGCTTGTTTTTTCTCGCGGCCGTGATGCTCTCCTTTCAATTCGTCTCGATGCGGGACCGATACGGCGTGGAGTATGAGTTCTCCCAGTGGAAGGCGCTGGTGGACGGTACGGCGGACACACCCTTCCAGTATCGCGTACTCATCCCATGGCTTTACCGGGCAGGCGTCCATCTGAAGCTGCTAAATCCAGCCACCGTTCCTCCGCGGACCATGTTTCTGGGAAGCGATTTCGTTTCGCTGTTCCTGCTCTTCTGGGTGTTTCGCAGATACTTGCTGTTTTTCTTCAGGGATCTTGGATTGGCCAGCGTTCTGGCGTTTTCCATATTCCTTACCTTGCCGTTCAACCTCATCCTGCGGTATCCACCATGGTTTTATCCGTGGGACATCCCGTCCATGCTGTTCTTTACCCTCGGGTTGATTCTCCTGTACCAAAGGACATGGTGGTTGTACTACGTCGTATTCGCCGTGGGTACACTGAATCGCGAGACGACGTGCTTCCTCATTTGTATTTACGTTCTGACTGCCGTGGGGCGAGACGATTCTTTAGTCATTGCCCTTCACAGCGTCGCCCAAATGTTCCTCTGGCTGGGGATCAAATGTGTTCTGCTTCTGATGTACCGCTACAATTCGGGAGACGGATTGTTTGAGGCTCATCTCTTTCCGAACCTGGCGCTGCTCTCAAATTTGTCTTATTATCCCCTGATGCTAAGTTGGATGGGGTTCATCTGGATCCCCGTGCTGATTTATTTCAGGCGGATTCCGGACTTCTTTGTTCGGCGATCGGTCTTGGTGGTGGTCCCATTCTTCCTGGGAATGTTGCTGGTCGGGAATTTGCACGAGGTACGGATTTTCGCCGAATTGTCGCCGGTCCTTCTGGCGGCGTTCTGGCTGATTGTTCGGGATCTGTTTTTGGGAGAGATCGCGCGGGAAGAAGTCTTGGCGACCCCGAGTCCCGTCGAGCCCGCGTTACCAGACGCCCAATCACGAAACGCATGATTGCGGGCGAGACGGACAGGATCAGGTGAGCCCATCGGCGAGAGTCTGCGTAATGGCGGCAACCTGATTTTGGCCATATGGACGGATCGTGAATTGCCGCCGGTGATCATCGAGGATTTCGATTTGGATATCAATGCGTTCAGCCGGAAGGACAGGGGCGATTCTTTCGGCCCACTCGACGGCGATCATGACGTCGGGTTCTTCGAGCAACTCGTACCAGCCGATATTTTCCAACTCCTGGGGTTTGTCCAACCGATAGGCGTCGATGTGGACCAGCCGCGGATGCTCGCCATATTCCGCGATGAGAACGAACGTCGCGGAGCAAATCTTGTCCGGGTTCAACCCGAGGCCTTCGCCCAGTCCCTTGATGAAATGCGTCTTTCCCGCCCCAAGCTGACCGGAGAGGGCAACCACCGCGGGAAGCCGCACGTGCTTCGCCAGCGAGGCAGCCAGTTGCCGCGTCTGAGCGACGGAGTCAGTCTGGACGGTCATTTCCGGTGTCATATCGGGGTGCATTATATCAGCGAGTGAACATCCATGCGAGAAAATCAGGGCTGGGAAGTTTGACGATGGCTAGCGTCAGGATGTACGTGGCGGCGGGGACGACGAACGGCCAGGCCCCGCGCGGATAGCGCCAGAAGAACAGGGGATTCGTGGGCGGTGGGAATTTGAAGTTGTGGTCCTGCGCCTGCTTGTAGCAGAAGTAGAGTCGATACCCGGCCGAGAGTGCGGGCAGGATGGCCATCATGATCGCCAGCGTGTTGATATGCGCGGCGAAGGAGGCGACGAGAATGCCCACCATGCGTTCGCCCCGCTGCCAGAATCCGATCGTTCCCGACGGCAGTTCGCACTCCGCCCGCGCCTTGATGTAACTGATCATGACGGCATTGGACAAGGCGACCAGACTGAGGGTAACGAAGGTAATGTTACCGATTCTTGCGTAAGCCAGGGCCATGCCCCCGAAGATGGCCATATCGGAAATTCGGTCGAGCGTGCTGTCGAGAATTCCGCCGAACTGGGTGTGAAGATTTCCGAGCCGCGCCAGTGCGCCGTCGAGCATATCCATGGCGCAGGCGAGAATGAAAAATATGCCCGCGTAGAACGGATAGGGGATTCTGCCGGTTCCCCAATTCATCTCTCCGCCCGCGGCGAGGAACCATCCGCCGATCATGGTGAAGATCGTGCCGGCCACGGTCAGCATATTGGGGGTAATACCGGACTTCGCGAGCCATTTTGACGCGATCTGGTCGCGCGCCCACGCCAGCGGCTCGGCGAAGACTCGAGTCGCGAGCGAACGAACGTACTTGGGTGATTTACTTTGGCTGGGTTGTGGTTGAGAGATTTCGGTCATAGGTTCGGATCCCCAATAAACGCATGAGCAGCGATGTCTTCCCAGCCTGCACGGAAATCTTTCCGGACATGCCGGCCTTGAGTTGCGTATTCGGCGGAAGCTTGTCGATTCTCGCTTTGATCATCACCGTGCCGTCCCCGCTCGCCTGCGGATTGATCACCGGCGAGACCCAGGACACCTGGCCCCAGAAATAGTCGAAGAGCCAGGACGGATAGGCGCTTAACTCCACGCGAGCCGACTGCCCGGGTTTCAGGTAGCACTCGAACTGTTCGGGGATGTGGGCGATCATCTGGTAATACTGATCGTCGAAGATCTGGCCAAGCACTTCGTTGGCGTCGACGACCTGTCCGATGGAGATGGCGTGCATGACGAGGATGCCGTCCATGGGGGCATAGACTTTTCGCCGGGCGAGCACTCGTTTGGCGCTCGTGAGCTGGGCTTCGAGGATGGTTACCTTGCGTTTCTGAACTTCGAGCTGGGCGAGACGAATATTCTGCTTGTCGATGGACTTGTCGTCGAGGTCGACCTTGTCCATGTCGCGTTTGGCGGTGGCCATTCGCAGTTCCAGATCGCTTGTCGCGGCGGATGAGCGCAGGCCGCGGACCCGCTCGAATTCCGCCTGCGAGTCCTGGAACTTGATTCGGGCAATTTCCTTCTGATAGGCGTCCCGCTGTTTCTCTATTTCCACGGAGGTTTGTTGCAGGGCGAGTTCGGCCTGGGCCTGCTCAAGTTCTCGCTGGCAGCGTTCGACGTCGGCTCGCTCGACGTCGTCCTCGAGTTCGAGGATGACCTGGTCCTTCTTGACTCGCTGACCGGATTGGGCAAGGATCTGCCGCACCGGACCTTTGCTCCCCGCCCGCAGCACAGCGTCACTGGCCGACAGGATATTTCCGTACCCGCCGACGTAGAAATTAACGGGGACCATGTACAGAAGCACGATGCCGGCGCAGAAGGTTCCCGTGGAGATATAGAGGATGGGTTTGCGTCGCCGGGCTCTGGCGGCCTTGTTCTCCTTCTCCTGCTCCCGCTCTTTCTCTTTTTCCTCTTTCGTTTTTTCCTGTTCCGACTTTGCCATACAATAATACCCTTACAAGCAAAAATCCGATATTTAAAGAAGTCAGATTAGCCGGGAAGATCAGGACACACAAGATAGCCGGAAAAACCAAAAAAGTCAAGAAATCCGTGAAAAAGCGAGAAAGCACAACCGTGATACGAATTCTTCATCTTGTTTCGACATTTCAGGTCAAGACGGACACCAAGTGGCTGGTACGGCTGCTGGGCAAGGTCGACCGCAGTGCATTTGACGTCGCGGCAGGGGCGTTCTACGACGACGGTCCGATCCGCGGGCAATTCGGTGCAATGGGGATCGAGACGTTTAACCTCAATACGCCCCAGACATGGGACTTTCGCGTGGTGGGGCATCTGATGAAGAGGATACGGGAGTTTGACCCGGACATCATTCACACCCACCTTCTCCGGGCCGACCTGTTCGGCGGTTTGGCGGGGAAATTGGCCGGTCGGCGGGTGGTATCGACGGTTTATGCGTATGGGGATTACCGCCGGGCGTATCGTCGGGGCTGGAAAGACTGGTGGCTGGATCGGGCGAGTACGCTGTTCGCGGATAAATTCATTTCCGTGTGCCAGGCGATCAAGGATGACCTCGTCAGCCGGGTGGGGATTTCACCGGAGCGGATTCAGGTTATTCATACGGGAATGGATCCGGTGGAACCGAACGAATCGGCTGTGTCGAAGCGCCGAGCCGAGTTGGGGATTACTCCGGGCGAGAAGGTGGTATTGGTGGGGGCCCGCCTGAGTTATGAAAAAGGGGTGGATTGCTTCCTTCGGGCGGTGAAGGTTCTGGTCGATCGCGGGGTAACTGCCCGGTTCATCGTCGCAGGTGGCGGGCCCATGGATCGGGAACTCCACGATCTGGCCCGGACACTTGGGGTCGAGGATCGTGTGCAGTGGCTTGGTTTTGTCACTGATTTAGAAGTGCTGATGAAGTTGTCGAGTGTTGTGGTGATTCCTTCGTATTGTGAAGGTCTTCCGAACGTGGCTTTGGAGGCCTTTGCCATGGGTCGTCCGGTGGTGGCGAGCCGGGTGGGTGGGCTGATCGATCTTGAAACGATGGATCCGCAGGCGATCTTGCTGTCAACATCGAACTCTCCGGAGGATCTGGCCGATAAAATAGGGACGGTGCTGTCGGATTCCTCGCTTGCCTCGGCGGTCGCGGAACACGGTCGGCATATAATAGAACAACGGTTATCAACGGAGCACGTGGCACGTCGATATGAAGAATTGTACCGGCGAATTACTGATAGCGGACGCGATAGCGGGGCCGGTGGCACAATTTGACGGGCTGAACATCTGGCCCTGGGGCAAAGAACGGTTTGTCGAAGAATTGCTGAAACGGGCGAGAGAAGGGATTCCCACATTAGCCTGCTACCTCAATGCCCACACCTATAATCTGTCCTGTAATGACCGGGATTATCGGACGGTTCTGTCTCAGGCGGATATTCTGTACCCGGACGGGATAAGCATTGTCTGGGGCGTTCGGTGGCTGTGCGGTGCTCGCACGGAACGGATGACCGGAGTGGATTTTTTCGAGGACTTCGTCCGGCGGGCGGAGGAAACGGGGATACGGGTGTATTTTCTGGGTGGGAAACCCGGCGTGGTGGAACGAATGAGCGAGGCGCTTCGGCGGAAATATCCGGCAATAGCGATCGCCGGGATGCGAAACGGGTTCTTCAGAAACGAAGACCCTTATGTAACGGAGATTATTACCGATATCAACACTAGCCGCGTGGATGTTCTCCTCGTTGGTCTCGGATCGCCGGCGCAGGAGCGGTTCGCCTGGAACTATCGGCAGCGACTGAATGTGCCGGTCGTGTGGACCGTGGGCGCCTTGTTCGACTACTGGGGCGGGCAGGAGCGGGCGGCCCCGCGATGGTTGGCGAATCTGGGTTTCGAGTGGCTTTGGCGGTTAGGCCGAGATCCGCGGAACAAGTGGCGGCGATATTTGCTTGGTAACTGGGCGTTCATGTACCGGGCCGGGCGATTGATCGTGCGGAAACGATTTGCAGGAGTGAAGGATAATGGGTCTCTTGATAGCAGAAAAGACGGTGGCGAGACGGGACCAACGGTGGAATAACATTCCCGTGCTGCTGCCGGAGGAGTTTAACCATAACGGGGAACAGTATCTGGCCAGTTGGCCCAGTTCCGCCGATTACGCGGTTGCCAAGCGTGTGCTGGGGGTCGTGGGGGGTGTGATTCTGCTGATCCTGAGCCTTCCCGTCCTGATTTTAGCGGCGATTGCCATCAAACTGACTTCCAAGGGTCCTGTGTTTTTCACGCAACGTCGGGCGGGTCTATACGGCCGGCCGTTTACCATGTTCAAATTGCGAACGATGGTGCAAAGTTTCAAGGACGAAACCATTCTGTTCCGGGAGGATGGCAAGAACGGGCCGGCATTCAAGTTGAAGAACGATCCGCGGATCACGCGGGTGGGGCAACTGTTACGCCGCACCAGCATCGACGAACTGCCGCAACTGCTGAACGTGATCCTGGGCGATATGAGCCTGGTGGGTCCTCGGCCGTTGCCGCTCCATCAGGTGCGTCTGGACAACCTGGAGGAGCGGGCGAGGTTGTCGGTCAGACCGGGACTTACCGGCCTATGGCAAGTGTCCGGGCGGGCGGATGTGCCGTATGAAGAGTGGCTGGCGATGGATTTCTACTACATCCAGCATCGCGACCTCTGGCTGGACTTTCTCATCCTGCTCAAGACGATCCCCGCCGTGCTCTCCTGTCGCGGGGCGTATTGATACCTGCATTTAAGAGAAGACGCATGCACTCCTGCGTGCGCCCAAGGTAAAAATACTGACAAAGCCCATTTTCTGATGGACTTTAGAATTATTTACGTTTATATTGTAACTTCCTGAAGGGATTCTTCGAAGGCATTGGGTGGGAACCTCATTGGTTGGTCAAGGTTCGGCCGTTTGAGAATTTTTGCAGGTACTCCGACAACGGTCACTCCGGGCGGGACAGCATTGATGACCACTGCACCGGCACCGACGACGGCATCGGTCCCGATCCGAACGTTCTGAATGATGGTGGCACCGATTCCGACAAAGGCACCGCTGTCAACGATGACACGGCCAGCGAGTTTGGCTCCGGGGCAGATGTGGGCGGAATTGGCGACGATAGACTCGTGGTCAACTATGCATCCGGTGTTGAGAATGACGGAGTTTCCAATCTGGCAATGTGCGCAAACCAGGGCTCCGGAGGCAATTACGATGTTTTTGCCCAGGCTTGCGGTGTCTGCGATATTAGCGGATGGGTGGATGGCATTTACGAGGGGTATATTGGTCGCGGTGACCAGTTCGGCATATTTACGGCGGATACCATTGTCGCCAATGGCGATAATTGCGCCCATAACGCCTTGTTTTTTAAGGGTTTCTAAAATGGAAGGGGTTCCGAGGACCTCAAGACCATCGATGTGCCGACCGGTGAGTTCGGGGTTGCCATCGAGGAATCCGATTGGTTCATATGTTCCGGCGGCGCGGATAATATCGAGTACCACTCGGCCGTGTCCCCCAGCTCCGATAATAATGATTCTATCCATAGTGCCGAACCTCCATAGTAGTTTTTTCGTATAAAGTGGGTCAAAACCTTTTGGAATTTTGGAAATATAGGTAAATGATGCAGATGCGAATTGGCCGATAAATGAAGAAATGACAGCAGGAAGATTTAAGAAACAGTGGAACTGACGAAAGTGCGCATTAAAGGGTGGTGAATGTCAGACCGATAAAAGGAAGGAACCAGGAAAGGTAAGATTATCAGAACGCGTCATTATTAATTTATTTGATATTATATTTGGTCGATGGGATCCGGCATCGACCAGGGTCTCGTAATCAGGCAAGTCAAGCGACAAGAGGAGAGCGGCCGGTGCGATGTAGGGAACTGGTAATTGTGGCGACATTGGGCATCTTGAGCGGCGGCTGTAATGCGCTGATGAATGGATGGCTTGATCCGAGTCAGGTAGGTCGGTTCAACAACCGGTCTGTGACGATGGACTTGCGTCGCAGCGTGAGTGTAGCAGATGAGCCCTCGACGGAGATTGAATCTTCGGAGCCGACCCCGGAAGATCTTCAGGTAGACTATAAGGATTATGTGCTTCGTCCGGGGGATGTTATTGAATTGAGCGTTTTTGAACTGATGGTCCCGGGCCAGCCGTGGGTGGAGACCCGTCAGATATCCGGATCTGGAAATATCACGATTCCGCAGGTGAAGCGGGAGCTGATGGCCGGGGGCAAGTCGGCGCTGGAACTGGAGAAGTACATAGAGAAGGTGCTTCAGGAAGAGCAGGTATTGACTCAGCCCGAGGTCACGGTTCTGGTGCGTGAAGCTCGGAACATGACGTATAACGTTCTGGGTGCGGTTGGTATGCCTCGCAGCGAAGTGATTCCTCGTCCGAACTTCCGCGTTCTGGACGCGTTGGCGATGGCGGGCGGGACGAATCCGACGGGTGGACCGAAGCAGCCGTTGGTGAAGATGGTATACGTGTTCCGGATGCTTGAGCCCAGTCAGAACAAAGGCAAGACGCCGGACCAATCGCTTATTATTGAGCAGGGGATGAGTTTTGGTGCGGTGGGAAACGGTCTAGCGGTGGAAGAGGGGGGGCATTGGATCTACGATCAGGCGAGCGGGACGTGGAAATTTGTGAAGGAGCAGCCGCGAACGGAGACGGCGCCTCCGCTGACCCCGAAGGCGGGTCAGCCTTCGTTGCCGCAGGAGCCTGGAGTTCAGCCGCGGGCGGAGCCCCGGCGGGCGCCTCAGACGACTGCACCGACGGTTCAGACGCCGGAGCGTGAAATGCCTGCGTCGACGAGAGCGGCACATCCCTCGACGACCTCGTCTCCGACATCGGCCGAGACGGGTGAGGAGTGGGAGGAACTGGCGGCGAAGAGTTTTTCGCAGCGGGTGATCGCGATTCCGCTGGACAAGCTGGAGGCGGGCGATCCGCGGTACAATATTGTTATTCGCGATGGGGATACGATCTGGGTTCCCCCGCCGTTGCAGGGTGAGTTTTATGTGATGGGAAACATCAATCGGCCGGGAACGTTCTCATTGACGGGCCGGGAGATTACGATTCGCCAGGCGATCGCGAGCGCGAGCGGACTGGGTCCGCTGGCGGATCCGACGCGGTGCGAGTTGATTCGTCGGATCGGTGGAAATCAGGAGCAGGTTCTGGCGATCAATCTGGATCGGATCTTTGCGGGCAAGGAACCGGATATAATACTGAAGCCGGATGATATTTTGAATGTAGGCACGAATCCGCTCATGCCGTTTCTTGCGGTGCTGCGAAATGCCTTCCGAGCGACGTATGGTTTTGGTTTTGTGTATGACCGGAACTTCGCCGACATTGATTCGTACGGCAGCAAGGTGAACCCGGAGGATCGTCGCCGGCAGGAGTTGCAGCAGCGGTTTGGTTTCTAGGTGGGTGGAATTCCCGGACGGATTGCCGGTATTTGCATAGAATGAGAGAGACGGCCGAGAGGCAGATGTAGAGGAAAAAGGACAGGCAGAATGGCGGATCAGATGGAAGACCAGGCCATGTTGAAGCAGGGACCGGGCGAGTCGGTCCAGGCGGCGTCGCGGAAGGCGCGATTGCGTCGCCTGCAGGCGGACCAGGTTACCTGGGATCAGATCATTGGTCCTGTGGGTTGGGTCAAGATCGCGGTTCTGGGACTTCTTATCTGCACGCTTTACTGGAATGAGATTCGTCACCTGATGATCCAGAAGTGGATCGATAACGGGAACTGGTCACACGGTTTTTTGATTCCCCTGTTCAGTTTGTACTTCCTCCATCAGCGTCGGGAGCGGTTGTTCCGAGCGGGCACGAGCCTGAGCTGGTTCAACTGGCTGGGATTGGCGATGGTGATCGGATCGATTGGGGTTTTTCTTCTGAGCATTTACCCGTACCAGACGGGATACCCGAAGTTGCTGGCGTTGCTGATGACGATTTTCGGGACGGTCTTGTTCTGTTGCGGCTGGCCTGTGATTCGGATTACATGGCTTCCGATCTTGTTTTTATTTTTCGCCATGCCGATTCCGGATCGATGGTATGAGCAGTTGACGATTCCCATGCGGATATGGGCTTCGCAGATCGCCACGGTGGTGCTGAATCTGATTCCCGATATGGACGTGACGGCGACGGGCGTGATCATTGACGGGATGTACAAGGGCAAGCCGTTCAATCTGAGCGTGGCGGAGGCGTGCGCGGGAATGCGTCTGATGATGGCGTTTGTGGCCCTTGGGGTGGCGATGGCGTATTTGTCGGACCGTCCGTACTGGCACCGAATTCTTCTGGTCCTTTCGACGTTTCCCATCGCGTTATTCTGCAATTTTATGCGGGTGATCATCACGGGTATTCTGTTTGTGATGGTGAACCCGATGTTGGCCCAGGGTGGGTTTCATACGACTCTGGGTCTGCTGATGCTGCCGGTGGCGTTCTTCTTATATTGGGTGATTGCGGAGATGCTGAATCGGATTTACATCGACGTGGACGCTCAGGAGCCGGAGCATGAGTAAGATAATCAAAGAGGTCTTGAAGGATCGGGCGTTTGTTATTGTCGGTTTGGTGCTGCTTGTGTCGGCCTTGGGTGTTCAGACGGTGGCCAGCCGGATGAAGCTTCACTTCCGCAAGCTTCCCGTTCCCCTTCTCAAGGACCTTCAGAAGTTCGACGTCGCCAAGATGTGGCCTTACAAGCTCGTGGCGCAGAAGCGGATTCCTTCGGAAGTGGAGGGGGAACTGGGGACGAAGGATTACGTTCAGATGGTGTTCGAGGACACGGCGGTGAGCGAGAGCGCGCCGGGTCGGCATCTGAATTTCTTCGTGACGTACTACACGGGCAATCCGGACCAGGTTCCGCACGTACCGGATGTTTGTTACCTGGGCGGGGGGTTCACGCCGGCGGGTGCGTTGAATTCCCATGTGACGGTTCCGGGATTGGGGCTGAAGGGCGACCGCCTTCCCGTGCGTATCCTTTTTTATGAGAATACCCGGGACCTGACCTCGGTATACCATACGGTGATTTACTTTTTCGGGGTCAACGGTACGTTTGTCAACGAACGGATGGACGTCCGTGTCCATTTGGGAGATTTGTGGTTGAAGTACGCTTATTTCAGCAAGGTGGAATTATCGTTCGTGAGTCTGGAGAAGCCGAAGACGGAAGTGGTGCTGAGTCTGGCGGAGAAATTCTTCCGCAAGGCGGTGCCCATCCTGGTTCACGAACACTGGCAGGACTGGGAATCATTCATCCGTAAGAAGTAACCGACTGTCCGCCGGATATGGTGCGCGATTAGAGCAGTAAGGAGATACTGGACAATGGCAAAGCAGGAACGCAGGCTTAACAAACGGTTTGTCACCATTTTGACCATCGGGGTGATGGTGGTGCTGACGATTGTGATCGGGTTGATGATTTTCGCGACGGCAAACAAGGACCCTCAGGTTTATGCGGATCGCGCGGAATCGTTCATGGCGAAGGGCAACTTCAAGGAAGCGGCGAAGAATTTTGCCAGCGCCTACCGGTACAGCAACAAGGATCCGAAGTGGCTGGTGAAGGTGGCGGACGCGCAGTATCAGGACGGGAACGAGCGTGCGGCGTTGGGGTCGCTGCATACGGCGGTGACAGCGGATCCGTCGTTGTGGGAGGCCCAGAAGCGGTTGTTGGAGATTTACTACGAATTTATGGGTCGCAACGCGCTGGCGTCGATCATGAAGAACATGGAAGAGGAATCGGACCGTCTGATCAAGATGATTTCGCCGAAGGAGGCGGAGAAGAACGCGGAGATGAAGAAGGCGTTGGCGTTGGGTTATCACTGTCGCGGTGTGGCCCGGTACGGTCGGCGGGCCGAGGACCCGAACCTGGAGAAGCAGAGTCGGGAAGACATCAACAAGGCGATCGAGATGGATCCGAAGGCGGAATACGTGGAGTCGCTGGCGTTGATGACGCTGGACGAGGCGCAGCAGATGATGCGTGCGGCGCGTTCGGATGAAATCACGACGGAGGCGTATGATCAGTTTGTCGTCAAGATGCGGGAGAAGATCCGCGATGCGGAGGTCCTGTATTTGGATTTGGCGAAGAAGGCGAGCGGCGATTACGAAGCGTTTCTGAATCTGGGTAATTTTTACCTTCAGAAGTGGGCGACAATGGAAGGATCGGTAGGGGAGTTCTGCAAGATGCAGGGTGAGCGGCGTCAAAACGGACTGACGGACCTGAACCGGCAGATGCAGGAGATCGCGGATGCCAAGACGGCTTCGGCGGACGATCGCGCCCGTGCCCGTCAGCGGGTGACGGCGCAGATATCGCAGTGGCGTCGTGAGATTCCGGAATGGTCGAAGCGGTCGAAGGACCACGAGGCCCAGGCGAAGAAATGCAACGAGCGTGCGGAAGGGTTCTACAAGAACGCGGTAGCCCTGGCCAAGAAGAACGATGAGAAGTCCAAGGCCTCGATGGCGTTGGCGATGTACTATCTGGCGAACAACAGGCTGACGGACGCGGAGAAGCTGGTGCGGGAGACTATTCAGATCGACCCGCTGGGATACCAGTCGTACCAGTTGCTGGCGGACATTCTCAAGCGGACGGCTGGGCCCAAGAAGGAGGGCAAGAGTCAGGCGAAGATTGATGAAGCGATTGCTCTGCTGGACAAGCGCATCAAGGGGCCTCACAAGCTGGAAGGTCCGAAGGGGCGTCAGAATCAGCTGTTTCGGTTGAACCTGGTGGGCGCGTTGGTGGAGTTGTATCTGGACCGTAACGGACCGGAGGACTTGAAGAGGGCGGACCAGATGCTGAAGGAACTGGACCAGCCGGAATTGGCATCGTCTCCGGTTGTTTATCAGCTTCGGGCGCGTCGGGTTCTGGCGGCGAACGATTACGTTCAAGGCCTCAAGTTTTTGGAGAAGGCGGACAGTCTGAGCAACGAGCGTGATCCGCGGATCAAACTGGCGTTGGCGGAATTGTATTCGCGTCGCGGTGACATTGGTGCGTCGCGGAAGGCGGTTGAGGCGGCGCTGTCGATGGTTCCGGACGCGATGATCGCGTGGCGCATGGCGGCAACGGTATATCAGCAGACGGGCGATAATGCCAAGGCGTTGAGTTACGCGAACCGTGTTCTGGCGGTTCCGGGACAAGAGAAGGACATAGCGACACTGAAGGTGAAACTACAGGCCCAGATCCAATTGGGTCAGTTGGCCGAGGCGGATGAGACGGCCAAGGAGATAAAGGTCCTCGGGGGCGGTGATGACTGGCCGGTGCAGAAGGCCCGGCTGCTGCTTACGCAGGGAAAAGGCGTGGAAGCAGAGCAGTTGCTGAAAGAGGTGCTCAGGAGCACGCCGGGCGACAAGACCGCGACGGCGTACCTGGTGGATTACCTGGTCGACAAGGAGCGGTTGGAAGAGGCCCAGGCTTATGTCAAGACGGCGGTGGAGAAACACCCCGGGGATAAGTCTTTGGTACGCCTTCAGGAACTGGTGGGGATCAAGGATGCCAAGGAGCGGGCGGCCCGGTTGAAGGCCATGACGGAAGAGGTCAAGAAGGAGCGTCAGGCTGTTGATTTGGCTCAGGCGGAAGAGACAAAGGATCCATTTGTTCGGGCGGTGAAGCTGTTTGATCACTATGCCCGGTCGGACGATCTGGCGAACGCCAAGAAATATCTGGAAGAGGCGGTGAAGTTGAACGCGAAGCGTGCTAATCCGATCAGCTTCCGCTATGCGTTGATCAAGAAGGATTGGGACCTGGCTCGAAAGTGCACGGACTTTGCCAGGGTGGAGAACCTTGACAGCGCCAAGGGAGCGACCTACGAGGTTCAGTTGGCGAATAGTCAGGGCTGGGACCTGATGACAAAGGCCAAGGCGGAACGGGGGAAGAAGAACGAAGGCGAGGCGAACCGGTTGGAGGCCGAGGGCAGGAAGATGTTCGGCGAGTCGGCGCGTGCGGCGGAGCAGATTCTGGCGGACCTGCCCAACGACTCGCAGGCACACGCTCTGCTGGGCGAGGCCTACTTCTGGCTGGACCGGAAGAGTGAAGCGTCAAGCCACATCGGCAAGGCTCTGGAATTGAATCCGATGAATCCCTATGCGAAGCGTGGAATGAGTCTGCAGCAGTGGGAGGAGATCAACGCCCAGGGAAGCGCGGTGTCCCAGGAAGTGATCCGGGACTTTGCGGAGAATGTAACCCAGGCGATGCAGCAGTTGCCATGGGATGAGTGGTTGAAGGACAAGCTTGAGTTTCTGCGCAAGCAGGTGGAGAAGCAGAAAGAATATGTTGCTGACGAGCGGGGCGACGTCAAGGAGGTCCTGTCGCGGCGTGAGAAGGTTCGCAAGGAGAACCCGGGCGACACGGACAACTTGCTTCGTCTGGCCTGGATTTATGAGTTCCGGGAAGAGGTCCGGAGCATTGAGAAGGCGGAGGAATGCTATCGTCAGGCGCTGAGCAAGAAGCTGACGGGCGATATCGTTCAGTTGTACATGAAATTCGCGGGGCGGGCGAAACGTCAGTCGCAGATGGAATCATTTTTGAAGGACCTGGCGTCTTCGGAAGCCAAGACGGGCAAATCCGTCGGGTATTCGATTCTGGCGTATTACTATTTGACGGGTAACAACGTCAAGGAGGCCGAGAAGGCCTTCCTCGAGGCGGTGAAGGTGGAGGACGTTGCGCCGAAGCGGATGGATATGGCGGTGTTCTATTCCCGCATCGGGAATTTGAAGGAGACTGTCAATTGGTGCCGCAAGACGCTGGAAATGAAGGCGCCCGAGCAGGATAAATCGGCCCGATTTTTGATGATCAATTCGCTATTGTCTCTGGGTGACTGGACCGAGGCGAAGACTCAGATAGACGAGTACGGGAAGACGTATAATGACGTGGACGGTCAGATTTTCCAGGCGCGGCTGGCGATGGGACAGAACCAGATGCCTGATGCCGAGCGGATTCTCACGGAGATTGTGGAAAAGAGCCCGAACAACCTTGAGGCCCTGGATTACCGGTCGATCGTTTACCTGTACAGTTGGAAGTTGGAGAAGGCACGGGAGGATCTTGAGCGGATTCAGAAGGCGAATCCCCGCGACTTTGGTCTTCCGGGTCGGATCAAGCTGGTCAAGCTGCAATGCGAGCTTGGTCGCACGACGGACGCGGAACGGGACGCGCGTGATCTGATCCTTCAGGCCCTGCGTGCGGGTCCGGAATGGGTAGAGCGGATCCGCGTGGATCTGCTTCCTCCGCTGGCTTCGGCGATGAGCGAGAAGAACTACGACGAATTGCTGACGTGGGCGAACAACATGGCGAAGGGGTACTGGGGCTGGCTTTACGAGCGTGGGCAATTCCATGTGATGCGTGGAAAGTATCAGCAGGCGGAGGAATCTCTGGCCCAGGCGTGGAAGGCGGTGGAAGGTCTTCCCAAGGCGCCGGTGGGTCTGAAGTTGATGATCCTGGATTCGTACCTGAGCGCGTTGTACAAACTGGGCGCGAGCAATCCTGTGGCCTACGGAAAGATCATTCAAGCGGCGGACAAGGCGACGCAATCGCTTTCGATGGAGTCTCCGCGGATTCTGGGATGGCAGGCGGCGGCCTACTACGCGAACGGTCAGAAGCAGAAAGGGCAGACCATCTTCCTGAAGGCCCTGGGATTGACGGGGCAGAATTATCTGGGCGTTTGGCAGTTGACGCGAAACACCATGCTGAATGCGGTGTCGCCCAAGGACCTGGTTCAGATGCTGGAGGCGGCATTGCCTTCCGCGGGCCAGGCGAAGGAAGCGGTTCAGGTAGCCCTTGCCAGCAGTCATTTCGCGGCGGACGACCTGGAACGAGGGGCGGCCGTCTACAAGCAGTTGGTCGCATCGGTGAGCGACGCGAAAGCGAAGGCGATGGTGCTGTACATTCTGGGTCAGGAATACACGGAGAAGCACAAATACGCCGAGGCCGCCGAGGCACTGGTTCAGGCGAGACAGGTCGGCGGGGATAACCTGGCGATTCTGAACAACCTGGCGTATCTGATGGAAGAATACCTCAACAAGGCGGAAGATGCCTATAAACTGATTCAGGGCGTCTTCAATCAAGCCCCGAATAATCCGGACCTGCTTGACACCTACGGTCAGATTCTCTTCAAGACGGGCAAGACCGACGAAGGGATGTACCAGCTGACCAAGAGTGTCTGGATTCGCGAATCATCGGCGAGTCGATATCATCTGGGTCTGATGCTGATGAAACAGAATCGTCAGTCGGAGGGGGAGATGCAGTTGCGACGAGCGCTGCAACTGGTCGGTGAAGACAAGGTTTTGGAAAAGCAGATCCGGGACGCCTTGAGCAAGAGCTAGACTCCGTATAGCGAGGGAAGTTATGAGTAGTGTAACAACGCAGCTTCCGTCGGTTCCTCCGACGGTGCATGGTCCGGTGACTCCCGGGTTTCGACCGGGTTCTGGACTTGGCGTCGCGTCGGGTCCGGCATTGACCCCCCAGGACGTCATACGTATTCTGAAGCGTCATGTTTTTCTGATCGTTGGCATCTTCATGATCATCATGACGTTGACGGTGATCGGTACGTTTATCTGGGGCAAGTTCTATCCGAGTTACACGGCGGTGGCGATGGTGGAGGTCCGGTCGCCGCAGCCGCCCCCGGCGTTGGGGGGCGAGGCGCCGATGGTGTCCAAGGACATCATGGAACAGACGATGAACACGCAGGCGGCGGTGATCAAGTCGCAGGGGATTCTACAGAAGGCCCTGGAAGATCCCATTATCAAGCAGACGAGTTGGTATCGGACGTTTCTTACCGGCGGCAAGGGTTCGGTTGACGTCAATGGTGCGTTGATCAGCATGAATAAGCGTCTGACGGCGGCGCCGGTTCGGGATACATATTTCATTCAGGTTTCCTTCTCATGGCGGAACGCGGCGGAATGCGCGTCAATCACGAATGTGGTTCTGGACGCCTACTATGCGAGCGTTGAAAGTGCCTCCAAGGACAAGACGCGGAACGAATTCAATCAGTTTCAGAAGAGGGCGGAGGATTATCGAAACGACCTTCAGCGCAAGATGGAGGAGCAGGAGCGGCACCGAACGAGCAGCAATATTCCCTTGATCGAGCAGCGTCGTAATGCGATCGGGGACCAGGTGGCGGCCCTGACGCAGTTGCTGGCGCAGACGATGACGGAGAAGGACCAGGCGCAGGCGTTGTATGAGATGTACAATCGTCCTGGGGCGCTGGAGCAGATCGCCAAGACTCCGGAGATGAACCAGACGGTGGAAAATGAGACGTCGGTCCGGATGTACACTCAGATGCTGGGGGATCTTCGGATCGCCCTGGAGTCGGCCAAGGAGAAGGGTCCGAGCAATCGCACGGTCAAGGAACTGGAGGTTCGAATTCGGACCGTGGAGCGGGAATTGAATGAGAAGAAGCGGCAGGTGATTTCCGACACGTATCGCGACATGAAAGAGCGGACCCGGGTCCAGTTGGATACGGTCAATACTCAAGTGATGGGTTTGCTCAACCGTCTGGCTGAGGCGAAGCAGGACTTGTCGGACCTGGAAAAGCAGTTGGCTAAATATATCACGACGAAGCAGGAAATTGAGTCGCTGACCAAGAAGCTGGAAGCGGTGGAGCAGGAGACGTTCAAACTCAAGCTTCAGTTGGAGAGTCCGGATCTGGTTCGCGTCAGCATTCCGGTTCGGGCGGTGACTCCTCTGGAGCGAAGCAGTCCGCGGTGGATTGTCAACATTCCGGCGGGATTCATGCTTGGGTTGATGTTGGGTGTGGGCGTGGCGTTCCTGCTGGAGTTCATGAGCACGACGGTCCGGACGCCGGCCGACGTGGTGCGGCAGTTGAGCATGCAGCTTCTGGGTCAGATTCCGTCGCAGAGTGACGAAGATGAGGATGAGATCACCCCGTTTGTCATGCAGCGAATGTTGACGGAGTCTCCGCACAGCATTCTGGCGGAGAGTTTCCGGCAGTTGCGAGCGAATCTATTGTTCTCTGCTCCGGCGGAGCAGTTGCGGAGCATTCTTGTCACCAGTTGCGCTCCCAGTGAAGGCAAGACGTGCGTGGCCGTGGACTTGGCGATATCGCTGGCGTCGGCGGGGCGTCGCGTGTTGCTTGTGGACGCGAACTTCCGTCGGCCGGGCGTGGCCCAGGCTTTCGGGCTCAATGGGGCGGGTGACGGTCTGAGCAGCATCCTGGTGGGGCATCCCTCGCCGGAGTCGCTCATCCAGCAGACGGCCCATGCGAACCTGGATGTTCTTTCCGCGGGACCGCTTCCCTCCAATCCCGCGGAGCTATTGAGCGGCAGGGCGTTGCGGGACCTGATTTCCCGGCTGAACGCCCGGTACGAGACCGTTATCTTCGATGGTCCGCCAGTTTTGGTCGTCAGCGACGCCATGGTGATGGCGACGTCGTTGAATGGTGTTATTCTTATCGTTCGCGCGGGTGTCAGTGCCCGGGGTGCCATTCAGCGGGCTCGGGACCAGCTCAAGCGTGCTAATGCGAAGGTTTTGGGCGTGATCCTGAACGACGTCAAGGCTACCCGCGGTGGATACTTCCGCGAGATGTACAAGACATACTACGAATACCAATCTTCGGCCTCGCTTCCGAATTCTGAGGATTCCGAAGATACGGAAGACAAGGACGCGAAAGCGGAGAAGACGGAACCTCAGGCAGAACATGGAGCAGATGCCAAGGCTGAGGAGTCCAAGCCAGATAACACGTAGTGTTGCGTGCTGCAGGGACGTTCGGCGAGGGTGGTCGTTTCCGATCCTTTGTGGGTCGGTGGATTGGCTTTTCTTCCGTGGATGACCCCATAGGAGGTTCCGATGGTATCCGGACCTGCCCCATTTCGTCAACTATCCATTTGACAGAGGGTGAAACTCCCTTATAATCATGGAAATTATCATGTTACATTAAAGTGTGGAACCACGATAAAAGGTTACCGGGAAATACGACATGAACAGGCAGGCAATCAAGATCGGCAGAGGACGGATTCGCGCAGTTTTGTTTCTTGTGCTCGCCGGTGTTCTGATGGCAGGTTGCGAAGGGACCAAGCAAGGTACCGGCGCCAAAGAGGTTTCGAGCATTCAGCAGGACCGGAACGGGTCTGAGATGGATACGCAAGCCATTTTGGAGCGTGTGGCCGTGGATGAGGCGCTTACCACCACTCGAAGTACCAGTACGGCTCCGGTGGGACCGGTGACGGGTAAGGTCAGCTTCAGCGAGAAGGATATCAGCAAATACACTCCGGACCCCCTCGATGTGGGTCTGAAGGATATCATGCGTGCCAGGCAGGTGCAGTTGTCGCTGCAGGACGCCGTTTCCCGTGCGTTGGCGAACAATTTCAAGATCAAGACGGAAGGGTACGGGCCGGCCATCAGCGCCATGGATATTCTGCAGGCGGAGGCGAATTTCGATGCCGTCTATTTCTTGGACGCGAATCTTCAGAAGGTCGACCAACCGACGGATGTGAAGGCCTTTCCCGCCATTCAGCAAGACCAGCGGACATTGACGAGCGGTCTCCGCAAGTTGCTCCCGACGGGTGCAGTGATCACGGGCGCGTATAACATGATTCGGTTGGATCCGCCGGCGGCGCAGACCGCGGGATCCACGGCCGTGCTGAATCCCAGTTATACCAGCAACTTTGCCGTGGAACTTCGCCAGCCGATTCTGCGGGGATTCGGTCTGGACTACAACCGGGCGATGATCGATGTTTCGAAGAATAACCAGCAAGTGGCCAAGTATCGTTTCCGCGAGACGGTTCGGGACCAACTGCTGGAGGTGGAGAAAGCATACTGGCGGCTGGTCCAGGCCCGACGAAACGTGGTGATTCAGCAGACGCTGGTCAAGCAGACTGAGGAGACGTATGAGTATCTGAAATTGCGGGAGAAGTTCGACGTTTACAAAGTTCAGATCACGCGTGTCAAGGCGCTTTTGGGGACGCGGATGGCTGAATATGTCCAGGTGAAGAATACCGTGCGGGACGCGGAAGACCAGCTGAAGGCCCTGATGAATGATCCGGATCTGAATCTGGGCGAGGACATTGAAATTATTCCGAAGGATTTCCCGACCCTTGGACCGCTGGTGGTGGACCAGATTGGCGAAGTTCAGCAGGCGTTGGAGTGCCGGTCGGAGATTCAGGAGGCCAAGGCGCTGATTGACAACCGTCGGATC
Source organism: uncultured Phycisphaerae bacterium (assembly GCA_964563935.1). Classification (GTDB taxonomy): domain Bacteria; phylum Planctomycetota; class Phycisphaerae; order JAAYCJ01; family JAAYCJ01; genus JBAZZQ01. The sequence continues at coordinate 19,831 of CAZLZE010000074.1, forward strand.
AACGTGGCAGTGGCGAAGAATCAGGCCCTGCCGAAGTTCGACCTGACGTTCCGGTACACGCTCAACGGGATGTCGGATAATTGGGGTAACTCGATCGACCAGATGACGACGAGCAACTTTCAGGATTATTTCGTCGGGTTGAGCTTTGAGTATCCGATTGGAAATCGAGGACCGCGGGCCGCCCAGCGCAAGGCGATTCTGGAGCGTGACCAGGCGATTGCCGGACTGAAGCAAGTGATCGAGAACGTCATACTCGAAGTGGATGTGGCGGTTCGGAACCTTCAGACGGCCTATCATCAGGTTGCTCCCAGCACGGAGGCCGTTCAGGCGTCCGAAGAGAACCTCGATGCCATTGTGGCGAGAAAGATCAAGCTGTCTCCGGAATTTCTGGAAGTTCAGCTCAATGCCCAGGAGACCCTGGCGAACGCGCGTCGCGGATTGCTGGCGGCCCTGGTGAACTACAACATAGCGATCGTTCAGTTGGAGAGAGCGAAAGACACCCTGTTGAGGTATGACAATATATCGATGAAGTCGGAATAGACGGGGATTTGATGAACCTGATATTGCCGGAGCGGTTGTTAAGGCAGTTACTGGAACAGGGACTTTTCCGGAACCAACTCAGTGATCGACTGACTTTGATCTGCTGGGTCATGCTGATGGCGGGGGCGGCGATCTGGATCGTCCTGGGACGCAGCAAGCGGGGTTACGAGATTACCTCTGCGTACTGGTTGATGTGCGGGCTTGGCATTCGCTTGTGTCTTTATCTTCGCCTTGAGTCCATTATTCCATCGGCGCTGCTGGTGATATCGGGGATCAGTTTTCTCTTTGCCTTTGTCCCGATGTGGTACTGCAATCGGCAGCGGAAGCGGGCCTGGCCGAACCATTTGGAGCGATTGACTCGTTCGTATATGCCGCCGGGCGGATTGACCACCAGTATTACCGGTTTGGCGTTGCTGGTTTTTTTCCTTGCCCTGTGTTATATCACGTCGGTGCATGCGGCGAGGGCGTGTTTTCTGATGAGCGTATCGCTTTTGCTTCTGATCCAGTATGACTATCGCGCGGAGTCGGCGATGGCGGCCATGGTGTTGATGTCGCTGGCCGTGGTGTCCGCGTTTCTGGATATGGCGGGTGCGTCCGGGAAATCATCGCCGGCCATTCTGAGCCTGGTGATCATTCCGCTTTCATACCTGTCGTTCCATTGGGTTTGGTTGGGGAAGGTCTGGTCGCAGCAGATCATCGGATCTGAACCGCTGACCACGTCGGCTCGCATGGTTCGCCTGACTCGCCACATTGGGGTTATGCTTCTGGGTTTTTCCACGCTCCTGGCGGTCAAGTTGGCCTTGTGGCCGTTGATGCCGGCCTCGGACGGGTTCGACAACAGTACCACCCGCTTTCTTCTGATGGCGGTGGCTTTCTTTTTCCTCCTGGGAAGCAGCTTCTGGATGTGGGTGGGTTTTGGGTTGCCGACGATGGGCGGCTTGGCCATGCTCAATGTTTTTGGGGCGGGGGTGGCGTTTGTCACCCGCATGCCAAAGTTCTATCACGAGGTGTTCCAGCCGAACTGGCTGGTCATCTCGGTGGGTTATGTCGGGCTCACCCTCATGGTCGCCTTCCTGGTGGGTCGTCGCCGGGGAAGAATCTCGGATCGGTGATTGCTGATTCCGTTATTTTGGGCGACAATCTCGGTATCCATCGAGGGCCGTTGTGTCATTCTGGTTTGATGGTGTGCGGCTTTTGGTTCTGATTCGGATATAATAGAGCAGCAGAAGCAAGGAGGTTGCTGTGTACCGATTGACGTTGTTCCTGGGCATGTGTGTCCTCGCGATGATTGCGGGCTGTTCGACGTTTCCGAAGGCCCCGGCACAGACGGATGCTTCCCGAACCCGTTGCTGGAAGATCAGGAGTGCGGATCGCTTCGATTATTTTCAATACCTGGATGAGAACGGAAAGATTGTCGCACTTGGTTATGACGATAATCGGGATGGTGTTCCTGAAGTTCGTATCGATTTCGTGAACCTGGGTTCGGATTCCGGGAGCCCCCATTACGGGATCCTGCTGGACGGTATCCCGTTCAAACTGGTTCAGCGCATGTATCAGCAAGGCCACTTCAGGCTGTTCTATCCGCCGACGGAGCTGATCAGTTGTTTTCCTTCCAATACCGACGTGGCGTATTGTGAGATGTTCTGTCCCGGGACTTTGTCCGGGTATGAGGCCTTGTACTACGATCGTCAGACGGGTCGATTGTCCGACGGCAACAAGACGTATCTGAGCGGCGCCAACGCGCCGTGGGAGAAGTACCTCGACTATCGCATCTCGATGCTGCTCGATCCGATCGGGTATGTCAGTCCGAATCTGGTCTTCAATCAGGAGATGGCGGGCATCGAGCGTACCATCGAGCAGAAGAAATGCGGGACGGTATTGGCCTACTCGGTGGGAACGTCCAACGTGGGAACCCGCAAGGGCGAGGAGGGACTGGTCGATTGCCTGAAGCGGATCGACCAGTTGTGCGAGAAAGTGGTTCACGATCGTCGGGGTAGCTGTCGGATCACAATACTGGCGGATCACGGTCATAACCTGACCCCGTCGAATCGGTTTGATGTGGCTGATGTTCTGAAGGCCAACGGATTTCGCGTTAGGGACAAGCTTGTCGGGTCCAACGACGTTGTCTGCATTGAGTTTGGCTTGGTGACCTACAGCGCGATGTATACGAACGATCCGGAGAAGGTGGCGGTGGTGCTCCTGGACCAGGAACCGGTCGAACTGGCGGTCTATCCCGTGCGTGCCAATGGTGAAGACCGAATAGTGGTTCGGGACAAGGGGGGGATGGCGTACATCAGCAGGATCAAAGCGAACTACCGGTATGAGCCCGTTACAGGCGACCCTCTGAAGCTTGATGGAATTCTTAAGCGGCTGCGGCGGGAGGGAAAGGTGGATAGCGCGGGTGTCATCGACCAGAAGGCTCTATTTCGGGCGACGGTCCATCATGAGTATCCCGATCCCCTGCACCGGATTTGGCGGGGATTTCACGGACTGGCAAAACATCCGGCCGATCTGGTGGTTACGGTGAAGGACGGCTGGTTCTGTGGAAGCTTGAGCTTCGCCCGCAGTATCAATGTGGCGAGTACGCATGGATCATTAAATGAGGCCAATTCTGTGACGTTCATCATGTCCACCGTCAAACCTCTGCCGGAGGCGATGGGTGTGGAGGACGTCCGAAAGGCCTTTCCCGATTTCCGGGGGGAAAAGTAGACGTAAAGTGAAACGATGAATATGGAGGACGAAAAATGGCGGGGCAAAAATATCATTCCGCGATGTTGTGGGAAAAGCGCGAAGGCGAGAAGGTTCTGTGCCGGCTGTGTCCGAACCGGTGCGTGATCGGCGAGGGTATGGTCGGGTTCTGCCAGGTGAGGCGCAACATCGGCGGCGAGCTTGTCAGTTTGAACTACGATCGGTTGTGTGCCGCCAATGAGGATCCTATCGAGAAAAAGCCTCTGTTCCACTTCATGCCCGAGAGCCTGAGCTTCTCGATTGCCTGCGTCGGCTGTAATCTGCGGTGTGAGTTCTGTCAGAATTGGCAGATTTCGCAGATGGCTTTGGAAGAGGGGCGTATTTCCGGTCAGCAAATTGACCCGGCGGACCTCGTGTCTCATGCCAAACATGCGGGATGTCAGTCAATCTCCTATACTTATACCGAGCCGACCGTCTTTTTTGAGTTGGCCTATGATACGAGCAAGCTTGCCCATGAGGCAGGGCTGAAGAATGTCTTCGTCTCCAATGGGTACATCAGCATTGAGGCGCTGGAGACGATCGAACCCTATCTGGATGCAATCAATGTGGACCTGAAGGGGTTCACCGAGGACTTTTACCACCATCGGTGCCATTCCCGCCTGGCGCCGGTGAAGGAAACTCTTCGTTGGCTCGCCAGGAGCCGCATCTGGCTGGAGATTACAACCCTGGTCATTCCCGGCCAGAACGACAGCGATAAGGAACTGCAGCAGATCGCCCAGTTTATCGGGAAAGACTTAGGTCCGCAGGTGCCCTGGCATGTAAGCCGGTTCCATCCGGACTACAAGATGACTGATATCCCCGCAACTCCGACAAGCACGCTGGAAAAGGCCCTTCGATATGGCAAAGAGGCCGGGCTGCGCTACTGTTACGGTGGAAACACCCCCGGGCATCCATCGGAGAATACGTACTGCTACCACTGCAACCGCCTTCTTGTCGAGCGCCGTGGTTTCAGCATTAAGAAAAACGATATTATCGGAAGTAGCTGTCCGGGATGTCGAACTTTGATTGATGGCGTGGACTGGGATTGGGCGAAAAGGCCGCTCTGAGGGGTCCATAAGAATCACCAGGTTCAGACAATCTTATCTTCTAGTTGCGCATTTTTAGTTATTGCTAATCTTTCTCCACAAGCAACCGATAGTAAACCTGCGTCCATTGTGCGTAAAGCAGCTCTGTGTGTGCATCGGTTGTAGATCTGTATTATTGTGTAAATAGCAGAAGGAGAGATAACTTTATGTCTATTCGCGCAAAATTGATCTGTACGAGTTTAGGGCTGGTCGTCGTTCCCCTTATTGTTGTCGGTGGAATGTGTCTATGGCAGTTCCACACATTCGGCCGGGACGCGGCGGGTTTGGCGGTGGATACCTTAGAGAAGGAGTCGCTTGAGGCCTTGGCGACAGGCGCCGACACGGATCGAAGAACGGTGGAGCAGTTTGTGGGGATTGCGGAACGGGATATTAAAAAGTTATCGGCCTCATCCAACGTTGAGGGCTATGTCCTGGCGTCGGAGGGAAGGAACGAGATTCTGAACCAGTTTGTGGAACGAGAAACGGTGCGGATTCTGGATGGGATTATCCAGAATTGTGAAACTCAGTCGGCGTCGGCACAGAACAGCTTGACCCATAATTTTGCCGTGGCCGAGCATCTGGTCGCCGCTCAGGGCGGGGTCGGGCTCTCGACGCAGAAGACCCGCTGGGATGCGATCAATCAACTGAGCAACGAGAAGCAGACTGTGGAGCTTCCCCTGATGCAGGTGGGCGCAGTTATTATTGAGCCCAACCGGTCGTTCTCCAAACCCACGCTTATTGTGGACAACGTTCAGAAACTCGTGGGCGGGGTGTGTACGATCCTGCAGCGGATGAATGAGAAAGGCGACATGCTTCGCGTGGCCACCAATGTCAAAAAAGCGAACGGTGAGCGGGCGATCGGGACGTACATTCCCGCGGTCAATTCGGATGGTACGCCCAATCCGGTTATCTCCGCTCTTCTCAATAAGCAGGAGTACAAAGGACGAGCCTTCGTCGTTAATTCCTGGTACATGACGCGCTACAAGCCCATTTGCGACGATAATGGGAAGGTGATCGGAACACTTTTTGTCGGCGTTCGGGACCAGGAAAATGAAGCGCTGGTCGCAGCGATTAACAAGATCAGGATCGGACAATCGGGATGTCCGTTTGTGATGAATTCAAAGGGCGACGTGGTCATCCATCCCAAGAAAGAACTGGTGGGCAAGAATGTGGTTTCCGATCTGAAAGTGGCGGCGTTTGAGAAGGCTCTCCGGGATCGTTCCGAGGCAAAGACCGGAAAGATTGACTATGTCTTTGAGAACCGGCGGAAGTTTGTCGTGTATCGCTATTTCCCCGGGTGGGACTGGACTGTGTGCGTGGAAGGATACTGGGATGAGATAACCCACCAGGCTTTGCTGGCGTCCAAGAAAATGCTGGAGAGTGAAATCCTTACCACGTATTCGACTTCACAAGTGGAAATAGACGGTGAGAAGAAGCCCATCTACAATCAAATTCGGTACATCGACAAGCAAGGGCAGGAAGTGATTTCACTGTGTAATGGTCGGTTGACGGATGATTTGCGATCCAAGGCCAAGGAGCCCTGGTACCAGGCGTGTCTGAATCTCAAGAAGGGACAGATCCATCATTCCGGAGCGGTCATTGCCGCCAACACGGGCCAGGCCGAATGGCGAATGGCTGCGCCGGTGTTTGTCGCCGACGAATATCAAGGACTGGTCGTGCTCAGCATGGACTGGAAACTGGCGTGGGGGTTGCTGAAGAATCGAGTTTATGCCAAGACGGGCTATCCCTATGTTATCGATGAACGCGGTGTGCTGATCAGCCACCCCAAGTACAAGTTGAACGACGGAGTGTCCATTGCGGACAGCAAATACGGAGAATTGGCCGATCTGGTCAATCGACGTATGCTCAAGGGCGAACGAGGTCAGGGAAAGTATACGTTTGAAGGAGTGGAAAAATATGTAGCCTTCACTCCGCTTAACATCGGTCAGAAGCAATACACGGTCGCCGTTACGGCTCCGACGAAAGAGCTCATCGCTCTTGGCGACGCAATCAGGAGCAATATGTCTGGAAAGACCAAGAAGACGGCGTGGCAGGTTGTCATCTCTACCCTGGTTATGGTGGTCCTGGGCGTGGGCGTCGGATTCGTGACCAGCCAGTCGCTTGCAGGTCGATTGACTCGCATCATCGAAGACCTGACGAGCGGTGCGGAGCAGGTGGCGGCGGCGAGTGGTCAGGTATCGTCGGCCAG
>CAZLZE010000075.1:0-26223 GCA_964563935.1 uncultured Phycisphaerae bacterium
AACCGGGGTTCCTGTAAAAAGCCGGTTTTTCGGTGCGCTTTTGGTGCGCGCGGAGGCGTTGGCACTGGCGTTTGGAGGTCCGAGTTGTTACACTTCCGCAATACGATGGTGGATATCAAGAACATCATTTCGGAACTCGGCGGGCGCGTAGATCGCGTTATGGCAGACTATTGCGCGCGTTTGTTGCCCGGTCCCAAGGGCCTTCGGGAGGCGATGCAGTATAGTCTGGAGGCTGGGGGGAAACGGGTTCGTCCGGTCTTGGTGCTATTGAGCACCGAGCTTTACGACGGCGATGCGGAGGTGGCCATGATCCCCGCCGTCGCGATTGAAATGATTCACACGTTCTCCCTGATTCATGACGACCTGCCGGCCATGGACAACGACGATTTTCGCCGCGGACGACCGACCAGTCATAAGGTGTACGGCGAGGCGATGGCCATTCTGGCGGGCGACGCACTGCTCGCGTTTGCCTTTGAATTGATCGCCAAACATTATCCCGGTCCGGCGGACCGCACGGTGGCGATCCTGGGTGAACTGGCGGAGGCGACCGGGCCGGGGGGAATGACGGGCGGGCAGGTACTCGATATGACCTTCGGGCAGGACGGAAAGGGGCTGGACCGGGTGGAACAGATCCACCGCCTGAAGACAGCAGCCTTGATCCGGTGCGCCTGCCGGATGGGCGCTCTGAGCGCCGGGGTCACCGATCTGGGCCCCATCAGCGAATATGGCCTGAAGCTGGGATTGGCGTTCCAGGTGATCGACGATTACCTGGATCAGACCTCCAGCGAAGCGGAGATGGGCAAGAAGGTGGGTAAAGACGCGGCGGGGAACAAGCCCAACTATGCCATCGTGGCGGGGAACCCTGAAATTGCCCGGAAACGCGCGGAGCAGCTTATCGCCGAGGCCAACCCAGCCATCAGCCCGTTCGGACCCAAGGCCCAAGCGCTACAGTCTCTGGCGCAGATGATTCTTACCCGGAAATCATAATCCATCTGGCATTTCCCGCATAGAATTGGTATACTTACGGAATTCGTTTTTTGTAATTACCTGAATACCAATAAGCTGGGGGAAAATGGAAAATAGACATGGGACTGCTGGAAACAGTAAATAGTCCGGCTGACATAAAGCGGATGAGTATCGAACAGTTGACGGAACTCGCCGGTGAGATTCGCCAGACGATTATTGAGACGGTGTCGAAGACCGGCGGACATCTGGCGAGCAATCTAGGCGTGGTGGAACTGACGCTGGCGATGCACTATTGCTTTAACTTCCCGGAAGATCGACTGTTATGGGATGTTGGACATCAGAGCTACGTTCATAAACTGATCACGGGGCGGCGGGACCGGTTCGGCACGCTTCGCCAGGCGGAAGGCATCTGCGGTTTTCCGGACATTCACGAGAGCCCTTATGATCTGTTCTCGGTTGGTCACGCGGGAACGGCGATCGCCACGGCGGTCGGTGTAGCCCGGGGCGATCAGTTGGCGGGGCGGACCAATCGCGTGGTATCGCTCGTGGGCGATGCCAGTATCGTCAACGGGTTGTCATTTGAAGGTTTGAACAACGCCGGACTGCTCAAACGCCAGTTCCTGGTCATTTTGAACGATAATGAGATGGCGATCGACGCCACGCAGGGGGCTTTTGCCAATTACATGAACCGGCTGCGGTTCACGAAGGCATATGAAGACCTCAAGCGTCGGGCCCAGGACGCATTGGACCATATTCCCCTCGGCAAATCGCTCAAGGAGAGCCTGCTCCACCTGAAATCAGGTCTGAAGACGGCGTTCAGCCACAGCCAGATCTTTGAACAGATGGGCATTACGTATCTTGGACCGATTGACGGACATAACCTGAACATGTTGATTCGTGCCCTGACCGTGGTTCGGGACGCGCCGTACCCGATCATGCTCCACGTGCACACCCAGAAGGGAAAAGGGTCCGGGTTTGCGTCGGCGGATCCGTGCAAATTCCACAGTCCGAGCGGATATGAGCTGAACGGCGAGGAAGCGGTCATCAAGCCGGGCAAGAAGAGCTATACCACCGCTTTTGGTGAGTGCCTGGTGGAATTGGCGGAAAAGGACAAGCGAATTGTCGCCCTGACGGCAGCCATGCCGGATGGGACGGGATTGGTGGACTTCCGTCAGAGGTTCCCCGACCGCTATTTCGATGTGGGAATTTGCGAGAGCGCCGCTGTCGCTATCGCGGCGGGACTGGCCAAGACGGGACTTAGGCCGGTGGTGGCGATTTACTCGACCTTTCTGCAACGCGCGTTCGACCAGATCTGGCAGGAAGTCGTATTGCAGGGTCTGCCTGTCGTGCTGGGCATCGATCGGGCGGGACTGGTCGGGTCGGACGGAGCGGTACATCACGGTTTTTGCGATTTGAGCTTCCTGCGGGCCATGCCGAACATGATCTGCTGCGCCCCGGCGGACGAATTGGAACTTCGCGAGGCGCTGCAGTTTGCGCTGGCTTCGGACCGGGCGGTGGCGATTCGTTATCCGCGGGATATCGTCTCAGAACCGATCGTTCCGTCGCAGGCTTATGAACTGGGCAAGGCGAGGGTGATCCGGGAAGGAAGCGACGCGACCATCGTGGTCTGCGGCGCGCTGATCAACCAGGGATTCGAGGCAGCACGGATACTGGCGGCGGAGGGAATCGAGGCGTCGGTGGTTTCAGCCCGATTCGTCAAGCCGTTGGATGAAGAATTGTTCTGTGGGTTGCTTGAAGGGAAAAAGCCGGTTATTCTAATGGAAGACCACAGCAAGATCGGCGGGTTCGGCAGCGCTGTTTTTGAGATGGCTCAGAGCAAAGGATTGCCGGTCGACAATATCATTCACCTGGGATTGCCGGGAGACGAACTGATTCCGCACGGAAGCCGATCCTGGCAATTGGAGAAGTTGGGACTGGATGCGGCGGGCGTGGCCGGTGTCGTACGGGAGGCGATCAAGCAAGGCAAGCCGAGCATCCGGATCGCCGCGGGAGCAGATTCAGGTCAGGCGGCGTCCGCTATGGGTCTGCGGATCGCGAAGTGAAGCGTAGCTGTCAGCTATCAGCCATTAGCTTGGGAAACGAATGAAGAAGAAAAAGTCCATTCTGGTGTTGGGTGATTTGAAGCGGGCCGGGGTGGAAGAGGTCCTGAACGTCCTCAAGCCCCGCCTCTCGAAGATTGCGCACATCACGTTTTCCGATCTCAGCAAGACCAACCCTACCGAAGGATGCAAGGGCGACCTGGTAATTGTGCTCGGAGGTGATGGAACCATTCTGAGCGTGGCCCGATGCATGAAGAACGCTCAAAGGCCGATTCTGGGCGTAAATCTGGGAAAGCTGGGATATCTGGCCGAATTCAGTCCTGATGAAATCGAAATGATCGTGGAGGACATTGGGCGGAATCGGCTGAGCATCTCCAAGCGGATGATGTTGTACGTCACGATCCGGGATGGGAAGAAGTCGTATTCATCGCTGGCGGTAAATGACGTCGTGATACAGGCGGGTCCGCCGTTCCGAATGATCGCGCTTCATATTTGCGTGGATCATCACGACTTGACAACGATCGAGGGAGACGGCGTGATTGTGGCGACGGCCACGGGATCGACGGGGCATAATATTTCCGCGGGCGGACCGGTGGTCGATCCATCGATCGACGCGATCGTGCTGACGCCGATGAACGCGCACTCGCTGACGCATCGGCCGTTGGTACTTTCTTGTTTTGCGGATATCAGCATCAAGGCTCAGAGGGTAAACCCCGGAACTACAGTCATAATCGATGGTCAAGTGACCCGGGTGTTGTCGGAGGAGTCGGAGATCCAGATTGGACCGTTCAGCCATCGGTTCATGCTGGTCCAGAATGTCAAACATAGTCGTTGGCATACGCTTCAGACCAAGTTAAACTGGGGACTTGGGCCCAACTATAATTCTGCGAACTAACCACGGCGGATGTGAGATACACAGGGACAAGCATGGAAGCATAGAGTTCGCAAGTGGCGTACAGTGCAACCGAATAGTTAAATGGCTATATACGCCGTTAAGGACGGATACAAGAGGAATGACATGGACGCAACGACCTTACGATTTTTGGCGGAAAGCGGTCACGCCGTTTTCAACGGGAATGAGCTGCTCATCAAGGGCGCGTTTGAGACACCCGGCGGAGTTCACCTGCTAACGGGCTACCCCGGTTCGCCGATTGCGACGTTCTTTGACACACTGGGCGATCTGTCGTCGCTGTTGAAGGAGCGGGGTATCTGCGCAAAGATCGCGAACAACGAAGCGATCAGCGTGGCCATGGCGAATGGATCGCAGATGCTGCCGTTGCGGACGATGGTGGCGTTCAAGAGCGTGGGTGGGCACGTGGCGTCTGATGCCTTGGCGCTGGGGAACCTGGCGGGGGCACATCCCAAGGGCGGAGTGGTGGTCGTGTTCGGAGACGATCCGTGGTCGGACTCAACACAGGTCCCGGCGGACAGCCGGTTTCTCTGCCAGCATCTTCGGATGCCCGTGCTGGAACCGTCGACGCCGCAGGAAGTGAAGGATTTTGTGCCGATGGCATTTCGGTTGAGCAATGCCTCGGGGCTGTACATGGGGTACATTTTAACGACGCTGCTGGCGGACGGAGGGGGAACGATCGACATCGGAAAGAATCACTGGCCCGAGATTTCGATGAATAATCCGGGAACGATCCGGACGGACCAGTTGGATTTGGAGAATACGGTACTCCTGCCGCCCAAAACGGGACGGAAGGAAGTGCAGATGCCGGAACGGGTGGCGAAGCTGATCGCGGAGGCCCGGGCCATCGGTATCAACCGGGTCATCGGACCGATCGGTCGAAGTCGAATCGGGTTTGTCGCCTGCGGGGCGGGGTATCAATTTCTTGCCGCCATACTGGAGGAGTTGGGACTGGCAGACCGGTTCCCCATTCTCAAGCTGGGAATGACGTATCCGCTGGACGATCAGCAGGTGGCGAATTTCGCCTCGACGCTCGATCATCTGGTCGTGGTGGAGGAGCGGCGTGCGTTTTTGGAGACTCAGATCACCGAGATCCTCACCCGCGCCCGGCAGTTGAATCCAGGGATGAAGTTCGCCAACGTCTGGGGCAAGAAGTTCCCGAGCAACCATGAGGGTTTCCCCGGCGTGCTGGGGCTTCATCCGTCGCTTGTAACGGAGAAGGTTGTGCGGTTCCTCCGCCTGGTGGATCAGGCCATGTATTCCCGCCACGCCGCGCAGCTTGAGGAGCACCTTGGGCGAATGCGACGGACGGCTTCGGGGGAATCCCGCGTAACGGTACGAACTCCGACCTTCTGCCCCGGATGCCCGCACCGGGACTCGGCGAGCGTGCTGCTGGAAATCAGCAAACAGTTCAAAGACGCGGCCTACATGCGTGAGGTGCACGGGCAAAAGCCCATGGACCTGGTGTTCCACGGGGATACGGGGTGCTACACCATGCTGATGTTCCCGCCGACCACCCCGTTGATGCACAACTACAGCGGCATGGGACTCGGCGGGGCGACGGGAGCGGGAATCGACCCGTTCATCACGAATAAGCAGGTCGTCTTCATGGGCGACTCGACATTTTTCCATTCCGGGCAGATCGCGATTGGAAACGCGATCAAGGCGAAACAGGATATTACGTTCATTATTCTGGACAACCAGACGACGGCGATGACAGGTCACCAGCCAACGCCGGGAAACGCGGTCGATATCATCGGCGATCCGACACCGAAGCAGTGCATCGACGATATCGTGCGAGCGATCACATTCCCGGGCAAGTGCAAAGTGGTTCGGACCGATCCGGCCGACCGCAAGAACTACAAGAAGCTGCTGGAAAAGACGATCCTTCAGGATGGAGTGAAGGTCATTATCGCAGACAAGGAGTGCGGTATTGAGTCGCAGCGGCGAAAGCTCAAGGAGCAGCGTGCGGAACAGCGGCATACAGGGTTCCTGGCCCGTGAGACGTTCATGAACATCACACCGGAATTGTGCGAGTTTTGCCTGGTCTGTTCGAGCACGACCGGATGCCCCGGTTTGAACATCGAGCCGACGCCTTACGGTAAGAAGATGACGACGGACTTGTCGTGGTGCGTGAACGACGGGGCGTGCGCGAAGCTGGATGCGTGTCCGAGCTTTGAGCAGGTGGTTGTTCTGCGTCGCCGGCCGCCCAAGCCGCGGGGACATCAGATCAAGTTGGAGAATCTTCCGGAGCCCAAGGTACGGGTGTCCGGACCCGTCTGGCGGGCTCACATCGCGGGTATCGGGGGCATGGGAATCGGGTTGGCGACCGCCATTCTGGTCCGGGCCGGCGAGCGGGAAGATTTCCGAACGCTGTTCACCGACAAGAAGGGCTTGGCGATTCGTAACGCCGGAGTCTATAGCCAGGTCATGTTCTACAAGGACAATATTCCCCGCGCCCAGCAGATCTCGTACGGCAGCGCGGACGTCCTGATCGGGTTGGATATTCTGGAGGCGGCGCGGGCGGTGGACCCGAAGGCGGCTTTCCGGGTAGCTTCGCCGGACAAGACTTTTGCGGTATTGAACGTGGACAAGGCGCCGACGATCCTCACCCTGTGCAACCAGGATGACTTTGATCCGGCGGAACTGGAGCGACTCATCCGCCAACGGACGCGAAACGACGGGTATATCGCGCATAACATCACGTCGATCTGCGAGCGGCTGTTCGGGACGAAGCTGTATGCGAACATTACCATGCTGGGATTGGCGTACCAGCAGGGGCTGATCCCGGTGACGCGGGAAAGCATGGAGTGGGCGATCCGACAGACGGTGAAGGTGGACTTCAAGAAGAATATGCGTGCGTTCAACCTGGGCAGAAAGCTGGCGGCGCATCCGGAACTGTTCGCGGAGAAGCCGGCGCCCAAGACGATCGCGCGGGTGGTTCGGGAACGGGCGAACATCCTGCAGCGGACGCAGTTCGGCGGACCGGCGATGGCCCGGCAGTACAAGTACCTGGTGTACTCGAATCTGCGGGCGTGCCGGGAGTTGGACAAGGAGACGATGATCGATATCGCGCGACGGCTTTACGACCTGGTGAATTTCGAGAATCTCGAATACGCCCAGGAGTACATGGACCGGATCAAGGCGATCTATCGTCGTGACCGCCAGGAATTCGGGTTTGCCGTCACGAAGTCGGTGGTGTGGAACCTGTACAAGCTGATGTTGATCAAGGACGAGTTCTATGTCGCCTGGATACTGACGAGTTACGAAAAGCAGCGGCGGGACACACACCGCTACAACGTGAACCCGGCCAACGGCGATCGGATTCAGTACAAGCGGGTCTTCCATCCGCGAATCTTCGGTATGAAGGTTTCGATTCCCATACCGCACTGGTCGCTGCAGATATTGAAGCGGATGAAGTTCCTCCGTCGCGTTTTACCGTTCTATCATCTGGCGGATCGGGAATTTCTGGGTTGGTATAACCAACTACTGGACGGTTTCGCGTATCGAAACGAGGACGAGTATAAGCATTATCTGCTGGCCATCAGCACTGTTGACCAGGTTCGGGGATATCGCGAATACCGTCTTCCGACGATGGCCAAGGCGCGACAGGAAGCGGAAGATATTCTGAGCAGTCTGCCAACCACGCCGTCGGACGGCGAAGGGATGCCGAGTCGACGTCTCCGCAGCACGGCCTTTTCGTACCCGGACAGCGCTTTGTCCGGGGTGCGTCAGCCGGCTATAATTGGACGGTTGAGAAAACTGCTCAAACCCTGGTAAAATAGGGGGCAGAGCAGGAAAGCGAGAGCCGGAAAGAGCCGATAATAGCTGTATATGGATGGCTGCTTGGAGAAAGGGGCGGTAGAGATGAAGAGAAACGTCCAGATCGGTGCGTTCTTTCTAACGGTCGCCTCGGCGGCTTTTGGTCAGGGGTATTCCCCGGCGGTTCGGTCGAATGTGCTGGACGCGTCGCGTCAGCTCGGGTCCGGCGGGTATAATAGTCCGGCTCCGCGCTACGGCTACGGCGGGGGTTTTGGGAACTTGTACATTACCGGAAACGTGACGGGAGGCAGGGGCTTTCGCGGGTATGTTCCTTATTCTGATCCGACGCAGTTTTCCTCCCGGCTCGGCAGTTCGGCATTGAGCGGATTTGAGGGCGACGCGACGAACCTGCGTCGCGTGGAGGCGGGGATAATGCCGGGCCAGACCATGCCGTATTATCATGGCAGTTCGACCATTCTTCCCTTGTCCGCTCATGCCCAGGGATTGACGCTTCCGGGCAGCCTGATTCCGCGGGCGCAAGTTTTGCCACGATCGGAGAGTTTTGGGACACGGGCCTTTCTTTCGCCGTACACAACGGAGGGCTTCGTTCGGCTGCCGGAGAATGTTCGCACCAGCGATGTTCTAGTGCCGAATATTACTTTGCCGCAGCAACTCCCGGTGCAACCGGGCGAAATGGCAGGGATCAGCCCGACGCCCACGCCGGCGGAGCGGACGCTGCCGTTTGGACAGGAACCCAAGGCGCAGCCCACGCCGGAACAGCCGGAGTCATTGCTTGGTCAACCCACGCCCATGCCGGAGCCCGGACAGCCGCAGGAAGTCCAGCAGGATTATTCAAGTTGGCTGAACGCGCAGGCGGAACAAGCGGAGAGGCCACAGATCAAGGTCGGTTTTCAGCCGGAGTTCGCGGAGCAGGCGAGACAGATGGGCACGCAGGGACACTTGTCGAAGATGACGGAGTCGCCGACCACGGAGCAAGTCACTCCGACCCCGACACCAATGTCGACGCCGAGTCCGACGATGTCGCCGCTTCCGGAAAGTCAGAGGCTGCGTCGTCCGTCGGCCATCAAGTCCGGACAGCCGGTGGTTTCTACCCTGGCTGGAAATGGAGATGACACCTTCAGCCAGGTCATGCGTTTGGGTCAGAGACTGCTGTCGCAGGGAAAATTCTATGGAGCGCACCAGGCGTATGTTCAGGCGGGTTCGCTGAAAGAGAACGACCCGATGCCGCTTTTCGGTCAGGCTCATGCGCTGATTGGAGCGGGTGATTTGCGTTCCGGGGCGGTTGCCCTGGAGGCCGCCCTGAAGCAGTTCCCGAAGTTCCTGCGCCTTCAGTTGGACGGGGCCCGTCTGATCGGCAGCGCATCGATCCTCAACCGGCGACGAGAACAACTGGAGAACCTGGCGGCGAAGAATGATGATCCGCAGATCAAGCTTCTGTTCGGATACCTGGAAGTGTTGTCCGGGCGGCGTGAGGCGGGGCTGCAGCAGATTGCGCAGTCCGGTCTGGTAGCCGTTCAGTGAAACCGGTGGAGTTGTAACCCGCCTTGCCAGAAGAGATCGCACGCAAGAGTGCGTGCGCCACATTGAAGAGAGGAGTCCCCCAACTGACATTGGGGGCTATTGAGACCGGTATCGTTAATGAAGCAACTTCCAGTTCCGAGTCTTCTTCCAACAGAACTTCCCGCCCTCGGGTCATTGCGAGGAGGGAACCGACGAAGCAATCCGGCCCTCGAACGTGCATGATCCTTCGAACGCCAGATCGCCACGTCGCTCCGCTCCTCGCGATGACCGGAAAAAGAGGGTGCTTCTTTATCCATCCTTTTCTCAATAGCCGGTGTGGCCGGTGAAGAGAGAAGATGGTCATGTCACGGATAGTCGCGTCAGGCGATCAGGCCGTGAAGAATTTCTTGTTGGCTTCGAAGAGTTCGCTGGCCATTTGTCGGACCTCGTGCGGCTTGAGGTGGGCGCACTGGGGATCACGATAGAGGGCCTGGAGGAGCATGTCCTTATTGCCCTCGAGAACGCCCTGGGTGATCCATTTCTGGCAGACGGCTTGGGGACGCATGACCTCGAGCAGATGGTCGGGGATCTTGTCGACCATGAGCGGACGAACGCCGAGTCCGTCGACCACGCCCAACGTTTCGACACAACTTCCGAGCGGCAGGCCTTGAATCTGCCCGATGTTGAGCACGTTGACGGCTTCGGTAAAGGGTTGGTTGTGGAGATACGCACGGATCATTTCCGCACCGGTCTCGCGAGACCGGCCGGGCACGGGTCTCTTGCCCTTGATCCAGTTCTTCATCGCCTCATCGCGTTTCGGCAGCCACGCGCGGCGCTGATCGACGGGGGTACGTTTGATGGAGCAGTATTTGAAGGTGTCGAGTTCGTATCCATCCGCGTCCCGGACCTTCATCCGTTCCTGGCGGCCGCAGATGGCGAAGGAGACGAATTCGCAGGTGTGGCGATCGGCGGGATAGGGAAGATATCCGAATGTGTCGTATAACTGCACACAAAGATTATGGCGGGAGGTGATGCCGATGTCGTCGGCGCTTTCCTGCGGCAGCACATCGCGGAGAGAACCCCGCCCCACTTTCTTGCGAAGCATTTTGTAGCCGTCTTCTCTGTCGATCTTGAAATCAACGACCCACGTGAAATGGTTCATGCCCGCGATGGAGACGGAAATCTGACTCCAATCCTTCAGTCCGAAGATTTTCTGGATGACGTCCTTGGTTTCAAAATAGGCGTGGCACAGGCCGACGGAGGGATTCTGACAACACTGCTGAAGGGTCGCGGTAAGCGAGGACATGGGGTTGGTGTAGTTGGCGATGAAGGCCTTGGGACAGTATTTCTGAAAGTCCTCGGCGAAGCGGCGGAAGATCGGGATGTTGCGGATGGATCGCGACCAGCCGCCGGGACCCGCGGTATCACCGACGGTGGCGTAGATGCCATATTTTTCGGGAATCTTGATGTCCTGCTCCATGGCATCGAGTCCGCCGGTGGACAGGGTGATGAGAATGGCATCGGCGTCTTTGAGCGCTTCTTTGCGGTTGGTGAAAACGCGGTACTTGTCTTTCGGACGACGATAGTGCCTGCTGGCGACTTTGCCGTACTCGGCGCAGAGTCTGGCTGGCTTGGGATCGATGTCGATGAGTCGGACTTCGAGCGGTTCCTTGAACACGCTCAGGAGGTCCGGAAGCAGATAAGGGGTCCACGCGGTACTCGAGCCTAAGATACAGATGTTCAGCATTTTTACCTCACGCAAAAAAACGGTGGGTTTAGGAAAACCCATCCTACAAGAGAGATTATACCAGGTTCAGTTCCTTATCGAGCAGAACGGGACGATTTCCTTCGGCGAGGCTCTTGCGGACCGCTTCGACAACGGCGGTGGCCACAAGGGCCTGACGAGGGAGGGGACGCGTTTGGTCAAATTTCGCCAAGAGTTCCTTCCGCACGGCCAGCGATCTGTCGGGGGATAATCCCTGTGTTTGTTCGTGGATGTGAATGATGTCGTCGATGGACTGAATGATGCTCTCGCCGCCGTAACCGGCCCAATAGTCGCGGTCGAAATCGTTCCAGTCGAGATAGGGCTTGAAGAAATGCGGGTTGAACCGCTGGAACCCGTCCTTCGTGGTGACAAAGTCGCTGTTGCGGTCGGCATTGTCGGCCCGGAACTCGCCTTCGGTGCAGGTGAGCTGGAAACCCTGGTTGGTCAGGTTCGGATTGGCGTCGGGGAGGATCCAGGAGGTCTGGACATATTGAACGGCTCCGGATTCCCACTCGACGATCGCTTCGACGGCGTCGAAGGCGTCCTTGCCGTGGCTGGGGAGAAATTTCTTCTGCCCGAAGGCCACTACCTTTTTCGGTAGTTCGCCGGTGATGAAGTAGAACATGTCGACATAATGACAGCCGATGTATTCGAAGCTGCTCGACTGCTCGGCCCAGCGGGCGAAATGTTTCAGGGGCATTTCCCGGCGTTCTTCGATCCAGGCGTGGGAGCAGAGCGACTTACCCATCAGGCCTCGACGGTATTTGTACTGGCAGGATCGGAGGGCGAGATCGTGGCGTTTGTGGAAGTCGGTGTAAACGTATCGCGCGGAGGCATCGGCGGTCTGGATGATCTGCCGCGCCTCGGCGGTCTTCAGGCACAACGGTTTTTGAACGATCACGTCGAACCCGGCGGCGAGGGCGTCGAGGATGAAAGGCGTGTGCAGATGATCGGGCGTGGCGACAAAAACCACACCCGGCGCCTTTAGCTCTTTGAGGGCCTCTTTGTAGATGTCCGGACAGGATTTGTCGGGATCGACTTTGTCGGGCTCGGGCCAGGTTCTGAAATCTTCACCGGAGAACTGATCGCGAATGGTCCGGATCGTTCGGGCGCGTCGGCTGGCGACGAGGATTGCGTCGATTTTTCCCAGTCGGCGCTGCTGGAACAGCGTCGGGAAGATGACTTCCTGCGAAATTATGCCGCCGCCGACCACTAATGCATTCAGCTTGATCATGACATTCTGCTCCAAGTTCTTAACGACAAAGTGCATCCTAGTTGATATGCGGCATGGACGTCAAGCACCGCGGACGAATATACAACCACTTGATCTGAGCGGTTATAGTCCCGCGAAACGGGGATTCCGTGGGTGTCGGATATAGTACACAGGAGAGGCAGTGGAACCCATTGCAGAAAGGACATGAGGATGGAACCCATTCGCGTATTGACGCACGACCAGATGGCGAAGATCGACGAGACAGCTCAGAACATTCTAGAGACGGTCGGGGTCAAGATCGAATCCGAAGAGGCGTTGAGATTGCTCGAACGGGCCGGGTGCAAAGCGGATTTTTCGACGTATATTGTGAAGATTCCGGCGAAGCTCAGTCGTCAGACGGTGGATCGGATGCGAAGGGACTATGCACGTCGCGATCGGCCGGAGCGAATGCCTGTGCGGTTCTCGCACGTGCGATTTCGGCCTGTTCAATATGAGGTGCATCAGGATTTCACCGTGAACGCGGGCGGGTTCTGTTGTTTCATTTATGATTTGAAGGGACAGAAACGGACGGCGACCCACGATGATGTGCTGTGCGCGATTAACCTCGTGAATCATCTGGATCAGATCGACTACACGGGTTTGCCCGTGTCGAATCAGGAGATTCCAGCGGGCGTTCGTTCCGTCGCGATGGCGGCGGAGCTGGTGAAGTACACAAGGAAGATCGGCGGAATTGAAACGTTCCGCAAAGAGGATGTGCGGACGATTTTTGAGATCGCACAGGTCGTGGCAGGGTCCGGGGAGGAGTTTCGCTGTCGGCCTCAACTGGTGGGATACGCGGAGTTGCGATCGCCCTTGTGCTTTGATCAAAACATGGTGGACATTTACCTGGAGTATCTGAAGCTGGGCGTTCCGCAGACGGTGGATACGATGCCGAACGGTGGAGCGACGGCGCCGATGACGACAGCGGGCATTCTCGCCTTGGGCGCGGCGGAGACGCTGGCGGCCGTGGTGCTCGGATACGCGACGGTAGAGCAACCCATTCTGGCCATGGACATTACGCCATCGTTTTGCGACATGAGGAGCGGGATATACCGGTACGCCGGGCCGGATCGAGTGAACCTGCTGATGGCGAGAATTCAGTTGTTGGCGGAGTATTACGGCTGCCCGACGGGCGTTCACGGCGGTAAGACGGACAGTTGTTTCCTGAACGAGCAGACGGGCGTGGAGAAAGCGACGACGATGATGGGCGCGGTGCTGGCAGGAGCGGTGGGTATCGGAACGGTCGGACATTTGGAGAACGCGATCACCTTTTCGCCCGTGCAATTGGTGATCGACAACGAGATCGCGAGATACGTTCGCCGAGCGGTGCGAAGTCCGATCGAGGTAAACGATGAGGCGTTGGCGTTGGATGTAATCGCCAAAGTCGGTCCGGGCGGAACGTTCCTGGAGCATGAACACACTGCGAAGCATTTCCGGGACGAGGCCTTCCTGTCGTCCTTCTTCCCGGTTCAGGCGTGGCTCGTAGCGCACGGCGATTCCAAACGTTATGACATCGTCGAACAGGCCAGGGCGTTTGCGGAGAGTCACTGGAAGCATCCGGAACAACCGGTCCTTTCGCCGGAGAAGATTCGTGCCATCGACATGATTGTGGACCGGGCAATAAGAAGTTGAGGGAACCCGATATTGACAACTTCCAAACTCAGCATTAGGATTTTTGTCTGGTCCTTTTATTTTTCAAGTGGTATTCGCTTAAGTGGAGGCTTTTATGTCGAACCGAGTCATGCGCATTGTGTTGGGTTTGGTATTGTGTTCGTTCTGTGTTTCCCTTATCGTCGGCTGCCAGGCCAACGAGATGGAAACCGCCCGGAAGGTGGCGAACCTTCTGAAGTCGGATCCGGAGTTTCGGCAGTCGCTGACCGGACCTCAGGGACCGAAGGGTGATCCGGGTCCGGCCGGTCCTCAGGGACCGAAGGGCGATCCTGGTCCGCAGGGTCCCGCGGGTCCGAAGGGTGATCCGGGTCCTGCTGGTCCTCAGGGACCGAAGGGCGATCCTGGTCCGCAAGGTCCCGCTCCGAAGATTGAGAAATAGGTCAGTTGAACGAAGCGATCATGGAGATGTTTGACGATCCGCTTCGGACAACGCAGTAAAAACGAAACAGTCCCCGGTACCTCAGGTATCGGGGACTGTTTTTGTTTGCAGACAATTCTTAGTGCTTGAACAGGACTGAAACGCCGATGACCTGCACGCCCGGGATCGAGGTGTTCGGATCGTTCGGATCAGGCCGATTGTCCGACGACCAGGCATTGTTCGGATCGGAATTCATGGGGATCATCATACCCATAAAGGTGAGGCCCAACTCGTTGTACCCGGAACCGGGGGCATCAACCAGATTGTTCGGATCGGGAGTGCTTCCCGCGCCCAAGGCCGGATCCGCGACGACCTTGGTCACGTTACCCGCGGTATCACGGAAAGCTTCCTTGCGGACCACCAACATGAATCCGCCGTATCCGTTGGCGACGGCGCCGTTGGGATCGCGGTTGCTCAAGTCCAGAAACGCATAGGGCTTGCCGGGGCTGGGGTCCGGGGTCGCGACTCGCAGGTCGGCGGCGCTGGTCAGAATAGCCGGCTCCAGCAGATTGGTCATATGGGGCCCGTCCACCTGGACTGAGTTGAAGAAGTAGAAACCATCAGGTGTCATGTTCATCATGGCCGGTCCGCCGCACACGGCGCCGGGAAGCGCGAAGAACTTTCCGCTCGGGATCGCATTGTCCCGCATGTAGAGCAGATCCGCGGTGCTGCCCATTCCAGACATAAAAGCAAAAGTCTTGCCCGTGTACCGCTGAGAGAGGTTGCTTATGCTGGCGAAGGGAATCCCACGGACGACGAGAGCGACGTCGCCGCCGTTCTTCAGATCGATCAGCGAACGATTGGCAACCGTATCGTCATTAGAGGGCAACAGGGCATCCATTATTCCATAGGAGTCTCCCGCGACGTGCCCGAAGGTGTGCGGATTGACCGCCGAAAGGGCCATGCTGACTACGGTATAGGATTCCGACGGGATGTCCCCACCAATACCCGCAGGAACCGTAACACCAAAGATGTAGTCTGTCTCGCCAGCCGAGGCAACGAGATCAAACTCAAAGTCCATCATGTTAAGGCGAACCAGCTTACCGCCGCCGAACTTGGAGGGCCAAGGCGTCTTTCCTGTGGCTGCGTTACCCAGCGGGTAGGCGCGACTCTGATTCGGGTCGTTCAGATCCTGCTGCACCAGATCGACATACACATCTGACATGGGCACGATGACCTTGGCTGCTTCTTTTCGCCCATCGGAAAGGTCTTGATCATTGGAGGTAGTCGGATTCACCGGCGACGAACAGCCGGAAAAGGATCCAACAAGAATCAGCCCCAAAACGGCAACCAGAATTCTACGAACACGACTCGCTAACATGTAAACTCCTTTTTTAGAATACGGCCCCTGTCTTTTTACCAAACGGTGTGTTATAAGCAGCACTTCCCAAGGGCGCTAGACAGTCATAGCATACACTGGAATGGTCGTCCAAGTCAAGAGCTTCTGATAATACATACCCCGAAGCAATCAGCGTAACTGTATGGAACAACGTGCATTACGTTTCTGGAACTCTCTCGGGAGGAAATACGCCAAGGCCTCAAACTGATATTTCATAAGTTATTGGGTATTAAGGATTAAGGGCGAGATTCCACTTTTTGATGTTTGTTCATTGCAAGTCTATGGGGCGCACCGTATAATCCAGACCGTCGACATTTTGAGTGGGAAATTACTATGCGCAGTATTTTCATATGGATGTTTGTCTTCGGCTGGTGTGCCCTTTCGGGGCAGATCGCCTCGGCCAAGATGCAGGAACGCATTATTTATGACGAGGAACGTCAGGTGTGGATCCCTGCTGAGGAACTGGAACAACCCCTGGAAGGGGTGGTAGGCCAGGCTCAGGAACTCCTTCGAGACAAGAAGTACCGTCAGGCTGAGCGATTGTTGAAGAAGTATCTGAAGGAGACTGGTCCGGGCGAACCATACCGGGCCCAGGCGATGCTGTTTTACGCCGATGCCGCATTCATGCGAAGCGATTACGGGACGGCGGATAAACGGTACAACCAGATCATCAGCGAATTCCCGAACACGCGGGAGTACGCGATTTCGATTCGCCGGGAACTGGACATCGCCAAAGTCTGGCTGGGCGGAAAGAAGAAACGGGTTCTGGGGATACTGTTTTTGAGCGCTCAGGATGAAGCGATCGATATTTTGAGCAAGATCGAGCAACTGGCCGGCGGGTACCGGATCGCGGAGGTTGCTTTGTGGACGAAGGGGGACTATTACTACCGGACCGGACAGTTTGAGTTGGCGGAGATCGCGTTTCGCCGTCTGGCGAAGGACTACAAGTCGCCCCGATATCACAAGATTGCATTGAACCGAGCGGCGGCATCGGCGCTGGCGTCGTTTCCGGGCGTCTACTTTGACGACACCCCCCTGCTGGACGCGACTCAGCTTTATAATGAATACCTGAATGAATTTCCGAACGAAGGCAAGCGGGAAGATATCCCGGTCATTCTGGAGCAGATTAAGGCCAAGCGGGCCCAGAAGGAATTCGAGACGGGTCGCTTCTACCGCCGGGTCCGGCAACCGGTCGCGGCGGCGTATTATTTCCGCTATGTCGCGAAGACCTATCCCGACACGCTCTGGGCGGAGCGGTCCAAGACGGAATTGGAGCGGATGGGGTTCGATCTGGAAGAAACGCAAAGCTAATTTTTCATAGTGTGGTGATCTGATGAACAGGAAGTCATTTCATATAGTGGCGATCGGGATCATGGCGGCGGTAGTGGCGGGATGCAGTTACTCCACGGACCGGCCGTTCCGGTCGAACGTCTGCAGCGTGGCGGTCAAGCCCTTTGGGTCGAAGGAATTTCGCCGACGCATCGAGATGGACCTGACCGAGGCAGTGAAGAAGCGCATCATGATGGATACGCCGTACAAGCTGCGGGACGAGAAGGTGGCCGACACCGTGCTGACCGGTGAAGTGCTGGAAGTCCGCGAAGGAACGATGGGACGGGACTTCAAGTGTAACCTGCCGCGAGAAACGAGCCTGACGCTGGTCGTGAAGTTCCAGTGGAAGGACCTGCGGACGGGGCAGATCCTGGTGAACCGCGACCGGTGGATCCAGACGTATGATTTCTCGCGCCCGGTAGGCGAAACGGAGTGGACGGGCATCCAGGGCGCGGTGGACCGCATGGCAGAGACGATTGTCGAGCAGATGGAGAGTGAGTGGTAGCGCATCAGCGTGCCTGACGGCAGCATTCCACGCTTTTTCCCCAGCTACAGCCTCACCAACTCATAGTTCCGTGTTCCCATGCCCAGTTTTTCCGCGTAGGATAGTTGCAGGGTGTAATCGTATCCCGGCCAGAGTTTGGCGAAGAAGTCTTCCCCGGCATGCTCGTTGATCAGGTCGATGGTGGCCTGTTCGCAGGCGAGCAGATCGGTGCTGGCGACGATTCCGACGGCTTGAAGGATCGGAGCCGCTGTCGGCATACAGTCGCAGTCGTGGGTAATCTCCAGGGCATAGTTGGCATAGACGGTTTTGTCTTTCTTAATGCGGACATACCCGAGGGCGTGTTCCACCATTCGTTCGATGAACCCGGGTCCGGAGAGGGACCACTTGAAGCTCATCACTCCCGCCTTGCAGAAGGCGATACACTCGCCGCAGCCGATGCATTTTTTTGGGTCGATCCGGGCATAGCGCCGGTTGGCGTCTTCGACCATTTCGATGGCATCGGAGGGACACCATCGGATGCAGGCGCCACAGGCGGTGCAGCGACGGACATCTTGTTTGGGTGCCGCCTGGAAATGCTGAAGCATTTTGGCGGATCGGGGGACCATGCCCATGGCGATATTTTTGACGGCTCCACCGTATGCGGTCTGACAATGACCTGTGACGTGGGTAAGGACGAGGGCGGCGTCGGCGTAATAGACGGCGCTGGCGATTTGGACTTTCTGGAAATGTTTCCCATCGACGGGGACGGCCACCGAGTCGATGCCGCGGATTCCGTCGGCGGGAATGAAGGGGGCGCCGACTTTGTCGAGCGTGAATCCGTGGGCGTGGGCGGTTTCGGTGTGGCAAATACCGTCGGATCTGCCGCCGACGTATAAGGTGGTGGTGTCGGTCAGGAAGGGTTTGGCGCCGCGGGCCTTGATCGCCTTGACGAACTCGGCCGTTATTTCGGGTCTGACGTAGTGTCCGTCGCGATGTTCGCCGAAGTGCTGCTTGACGGCCACGAGTTGATTTTCGTCAAATTGCTTGTCAAAGCCACCCTCGGTAAAGATCCGCAGGCTTTTTTGCGCCAGGGATGACAGGCTTTCGCCGGCGGCGACCGGCGTGAAGAAGACGGTTGCTTTCATCTCATACTCCTCCCACGGGGCGGTCAAAATGGTGGGCCAAGGCCCCCCTACTGTTCTTTTTTGGGACGTTTCAGAAGCCGGACCTCATACGGTTTGAGGGCCAGGTTCTGCGAGCCCGCGGCAGTTCGGAAGTCGGCGGTCTGCGGCTCGTTCTTCAGATTGACACAGGTGAAGAGAAACTCGTCGTCGGTTTCCATGACTGTGACCAGGACATTGGCGTTGAGATTCAGGACTCGGATCTTGCCGATATCGAATAATTTCCGAACGGTGTCGGGCTTGAGTTCATACATGGGGCAGTCGGCTGGGGGCATGAGTTCCTTCGGCGGGGCGCATTTTTCCGGGTAGAGAATGGTCTTTGCGCGGGCGCCGAGAATTTGGATACCGGTGCGATCGAACTTCGCGGATTGAATCATCCTGCCGTCGACCAGGCACACGAAAGCGCCCACGCGGACCAGGTGCTCCATGGCCCGGTTGAACGAGTCGCGGATTTCCACCAGCCTGGGAGAAAGGTTCATCTCCCACAGAGGGAGATCCGAGGGGACGAATCCTTCCTGGACAAGTTCGATGGGATAGTACAGGAAGACGTCGGGAATCAGCTTCGCGGGTTCGAGCTGGCCGACGAGGTCGTTGGTCAGGGTGTTGATGGCCAGGTAATCTTCCGGGGTTCGGAACTTTAAGTTTTTATCCGGGATCGTGACAGGATGGGGAACACTTGGAAAACCGCCCCAGGCGTAGTAGACGGTAAATTCGGTCACACCCATCGCCGCCTGCCAGCCCGCGGTGGCCTGGGCCTCGGGCACGGTGGCCAGTCGCTGCTCGTTCATGATCTGACAGAAATCGCTGACCTCGGTCATGATCCGCCGGGTTCCATTGAGCATGGCGGCTGAGGAAGCCAGGAGGGCTGCCCGGCCTTGATGCTTCACCGCCCGTTCCGGATCGGTATCCAGCAAGTCCATGCCGGGAATGTCCATCCGCATCAGGCAGCGCAGGGCGTTTCCGTAGAGTGCCGGATGGCTTAGGATATCCTCTTCGCCAAGCAGATGACCGGAGGACAGAGTCTGATGGCTTCGGCACCAGTCCTGGATTTGGCCGAAGTATAAATTGCTGACGCAATCGGTTACCGCGTCGTAGTAATTGCGCCGGACCGTTTTGCTTTCCGGAGTGTCCACGAACACCGGTTTGACGCGGCTGCGATCAAACAACCGGGATAATTCTTCGGACCAGGCGATCATGGGCAGGCGTTTTTTTGTCAGGTCCTGCGGGTCGTGAACGGGAAGACCATTGTCCACATCGTCCGGAAGCTTGCCCACGTTCAGGACGTTAAGGGCGGGCTCATCCGTAAAGAATGCTTCCACCGGCCAGCCGCGAGTTTCCAGCTTCTTGCGATAGACTTCGTGGGTCAGCTCGATGAATTTTGCCGTGGCCTTTTTCTCGGCCATGTTGATGTAGCGACGGCGCTCGTGGAAATTGTTGCTGGCGTGGGTCTTCTCGTACGGACGATCCTCCAGGATCTCGCCCTCGTTCCAGGCCAGGGCCTTGGCTTCCAGATTTCGATCGGCCCGAAGGACACGGCCACCTGCCGTACCGCTGGGATAGCCGCGTTCGTCGTACAGCCACACCCGCATCTGGTTTTTTCGACAGGCCTGGATGAAATCCATGAACTCCTGCCACTTCTGGTCGTTCTCGAAGTAATCTTTGAAGCTGACGTTGGTGACAATGCCGCCGATTCCCTGGGATTTGAGCACTGAGAGCCCGTTCAGCATTTCCGTTTCATTGGCGCCGAGAATTGTCGGTTCATGAATAATCTGAAGGACTTTGGAGATCATTTTGCCACTCGTTTCACTATATATACTCGTTTGACATCAATTTGATAGTGTTTACAATAGGCCGATCAGGACTGTCAAAGGAAAAATAAGGAGTTTCTTGCATGCCTCACCGGCTGGAAAAGGAAGTTCATGAATATATCTGGTCACGCCTGAAGGCGATCAGCGGAATTATGACCCTGACGGACGCGGACCTTCTTCCCGCCGAGGTGGCGATGGCGAAGCTGGGTCAGTGGCTCAAGGATGTCAACCTGGACATGTTGGCGTGGGAACCGGCGGACCGATTCTATAGACTTGGCGCTGATGACACCTGCTGGTGGCTGAGGAAGAAGTTGACTGTTCCCGTTAACAGTCCGGGGTGGAAGTTGGCGGTTCGGTTTGACTTAGGGCCGCAGAAAGGTGTGGGGCACGGAGCGCTGTTGTACGTCAATGGTCGGGAAGTCGGGAGTTTTACGCCGAGGAAAGACCAGTTATTCCACGGGCATGATCTGGTGTTTCTGCCCGACGATGTGGAACCGGCGCAGGAGGCAGAGTTGCTGCTTAAGATCTACACCGGGCGCGATCACGGTCCCGGACAGCGGGCGGAATCCAAACTGCTCCAGCGCTTTCAGCTGGTCCGTTACCATGTGGATGCATCCGCGCTGTACTTCCGCGGCATGGCCATCTTAAAGACGATGGAAAGCCTGGACCGCACCAGCGGGAGTTACCTTGCGATCAGTCAGTTGCTCAAACGCGCTCTGAAGGAGCTGGATTTTTCCGATCAGACCAACGAGCGACTGTACCGGACGACCAGCCGGGCGCTGGCGGTGCTCAATGAAGGCCTGGGAAAGCTGGAACACCAAGGATCCGACCTGATTACCCTTGTGGGCGTCGGTCATGCACACATCGACGTCGCCTGGACCTGGCCCTACATCGTCACGCGGGAGAAGGCGAACCAGACGTTTGCCACGGCATTGGGGTTGATAGATCAGTATCCGGAGTTTGTGTTTTTCCAGAGCCAGCCTCAGCTCTATGAGTACGTCAAGAGCGACTCGCCGGATCTGTACCGCCGAATCAAGGAGGCCATCGCCAAGGGTCGATGGGACGCCGAAGGCGGCATGTGGGTAGAGCCGGACTGCAATATGCCGTCAGGTGAATCGCTCGTTCGGCAGTTTATCTACGGAAGGCGATTTTTTCGGGAGGAACTGGGGATTGATTCGAAAGTATTGTGGCTCGTCGACACGTTCGGATTTCCCTACACGCTGCCGCAGATCGCCCGCGGGTGCGGGATGGAGTTTTTCGTCACGACGAAGCTTTCGTGGAACCGGTACAACCGGATTCCGTACAGCTTCTTCAACTGGAAAGGCCCGGACGGCACGACGATACCCACGTATTTCATGACGATCCCCTGGCGCGGCCCGGAGGAGATATTCGACACATACAACGCTGTGCCGGACCCGCTGGTGATCCAGGCGGGATGGAAGAAGCGATATCCGAAAGAAGAGACCCGCCAAATGCTCAATTCCATCGGATGGGGCGATGGTGGCGGCGGGACGACCTATGAGATGATAGAGTGGATGCGGGTCCTGGACGGATTCGCGGGCAAGATCAAGGGGACGTGGGAACGGGTATACCCATTCCTGACGCGGCAGCTCAAGGAGTGCGGGTTTGAGCTTCCCGTTTGGCGCGATGAACTGTTTCTGGAATTTCATCGTGGGACACTGACGACTCACGGGGAGCTAAAGAAGCTGAATCGTAGAACAGAAGCGGCTCTGCGCGAGTCGGAGATGTTGCACGCTCTGGTTGGGTTGGATGATTACCCGGCGGAACAGTTTCGGCGTGTGTGGCGGGGCGTATTGCTGAATCAATTCCACGATGTGCTGGCTGGATCGTCGGCGCGCGACGTTTTCGACGAGGCCCAGACGATTTATCTGGAGACGCTCAATCAGGTGGAGAAACTCACCAATGCCGCGGGCAACCGGCTTTTCGGCGAAGGCAAGGACGATGTGGTGGTGTTCAATGCGCTGGGCCAGCCGCGAGACACGCTCGTGAAAGTCAGCCTTGCGGAGGGCAAGGGACTGGCGGATGAGACCGGTAAGCCACTGCCCGCGCAGCGACTATCGGAGAGCACGGCCGTAGTGGCTTTGGGCGAGATTCCCGCGGTCGGATTCCGGCGATACAAAGTGGTCGACCATGCCGGAGAGACGAAGGTCGATCGCCCTGTATCGGTCGACAGGAATATTCTGGAGAATGAATTTCTGAGGGTCGAATTCGACCTTCAGTTGGGAAGCATCAAGTCCATTATCGATAAGAAGCAAAATCGGGAGGTCCTCGCGGGCACGGGAAATGACCTGCAATTCTTCGAGGACAAACCGCTGATCCAGGAGCTCAGCGGCTGGGAATTGGATCGCATTTACGAGGAAAAACCGTTTGAAGGGGCGACGCAACTGGTCCTGATGGAGCAGTTCGGAGGCGCTCTTCAGGGCGGCATGTGCATTGAGAAGAAATTTCGCCTGAGTCGGATCAAGCAGGAGGTTTTTCTGGATTTCAACCTGCCGATCCTGTTTTTCCGAACGTGGGTGGACTGGCGCGAGCACGAGACGCTGCTCAAGGCGGCTTTCCCCGTAAGCGTGAACTCCAGCCAGGCATGCTTCGACATTCAGTTCGGACACATCTACCGTCCCACGCATCGCAACACACTATGGGACATCGCCCGATATGAGGTCCCCTGCCAGAAGTGGATGGATCTATCCGAGGGGGATTATGGCGTGAGCCTGCTGAATGATGGGAAGTACGGCTGTGACGTTCAGGACAATGTGATGCGGCTGACGTTATTGCGGTCGCCGGTGGAACCCGATCCGGCGGCCGATCGCGGATTCCACGAGTTCACGTATGCTCTTTATCCGCACGCCCTTCCCTGGTGGCAGGCCAAGACCATTCGATATGCCAATGAAATGAATTGCCGGCCGCGTGTCTTTTCGGCCGGCCGGGATAAGTGTGCCCCAAAGAGCTTTTTGCAGCTTGAACCGGAGAATCTGGTACTGGAGACGGTCAAGGGCGCGGAAGACGAAAAGGCTCTGATCGTGCGGCTGTACGAGAGCGCCAATACCCGCGGATACGGACGATTGTCGCTAAATCTGCCGTTCGAGCCTCGCCGGGCCACGTTGTGCACGATGGAAGAGAAGGACCTGGCCCCGCTGCCCATTCAGGATTCGGCGGTCCAGTTCGAGTACAATCCGTGCCAGATATTGACGATCAAGATCTGTCCGTAACGGATTGCGCCATACTCGGAGGCGTATGCAAAAGACTGAAGGTTGCGACAGCAGGTCATCGCGAGGCTGCGCAGGAGTCATGGCGGGTTAGTATGAAGGGAGAGGACGGCATGGCCTCATCCCAATGAGACGATGCCACTCGGAGAAGAGAAGATGGGCAGATGTTGGCATCAGCGCGCCAGGGTGCCTCTGGCATCTTTCCATCCAGTCTAGTATAATAATTTCCGTCAAGGTAGTTTGAGGGCACCATGGACGGCGCTGTGATCATCTCTGAAGAAGAGTTGGCGATATGGGCTGAGGATTGACCTGTCTTAGTGGCAGACGATCGTGAAAGGGGTATGTGAATGGGTGGCGAAGTCTATTTGACGCTGTCTGAAGTGACCAGTCGATTGGGCGTTTCCGAGGCCAGGGTGCGACAGTTGATTACTAACGGTCGGCTTCGCGCATATCGGAGCGGGAATCGATCGTTGTACCGGGCCGAGGAGGTGGCCGAGTTGGCGGGCAAGCTTCGGCGAGTGGAGACGGAAGTACTGGAGGCGTCGGATTCGTCGGTGTCGCTGCTGGAGAGTCTGGAGACGACGGTTTCGGGGGAAATTGCCCCGAAGATCGGCCGAACGTCGATCTTTACCGATCAGTGGATTCGGAAGCTGCCGTCGCGGCGGCCCGGGCGGTATTTGTCGACGACAATCCTGGGTTGGGTCGTACTTATCTGGGGCGGCGCGGGAAGTATTCTGGGACTTCATGGCTTGCAGCGGGCGATGATTTTGACCACAGAGGGAAAGGAACTCGCCCTCGGCGTCGCGGGCTTGTACTTGTTCGTGAAGCTTTGTCTGTTTGGCATCGGCTTGCTGATGCTGTGTCGCGGCCGATGGGCATTTGGCCTGTCGCTGGTGACGATGTTCCTGGCCATTCTGGAGGCGGCGCTGAGCACGACGATGGTTCAGCCTCAGCCGATCGGCAAAGCGGTGGCGATTATTCTTCTGGTGACCGTGGTGTACCTGGCGGTTGTGCTGTATCTATCCAACAGTAAAATTCTCCGCGAATGTGGGCATTGATTGCGAGCGGCTGCACTCCGCCGCTTATTCCGAAAACGCCTCGGAAATGTGTGGTCAAGGCCATCGATATTCTGTATGCTACGTCTGGTTTTCGTTCCCATGAATTCAGTGGACCTGTGAGGATATGAGACTATGGCATGGTTGACCAGCCCTGAGGAGCAGGCCAAGAGCCGGCGAAGGGCGAAAGAATGGATTCTTCCTCTGGCAAACGACCTTTCGAAGAAGATCGGTAAGCCGCGGGGCGAGATCAAGATCGCCAGCGTCGGCTGTGGAAACG
Organism: uncultured Phycisphaerae bacterium; assembly: GCA_964563935.1. Taxonomy (GTDB): domain Bacteria; phylum Planctomycetota; class Phycisphaerae; order JAAYCJ01; family JAAYCJ01; genus JBAZZQ01. Next base: position 25,029 of record CAZLZE010000075.1, read on the forward strand.
GCGAGGATGCCATTTTGTTGCGTGAGGAAGGATATGATGCTTACGGAATCGATCCTTCGCTCCGGGACGATCTCAAGGCCCGTGAGTTCTTCATTGAGGCTGGCGCGGATCATATTCCCTTTCCCGACGAGACGTTTGACATTCTTTTCTTCCTCGAAGTTTTCGAGCATGTGGGCGTCAAGCCCGGCGCATTTACGGATATGGGACCGGCTTATCGGCAGGAACGACAAAAAGCGGCGGCTGAGCTCCTTCGCGTGCTCAAAACCGGCGGGTATGTCATCTTGGCCACGCCCAATCGATATTTTCCCGTCGATGAACATGCAGCCAACGCCAAAGGACAGCAGAGCCTGCGATTCCACGGGGTCTTCGATAAGTTCACCCTCTCCTACTTTGAGATCAAAGGGTATTTCTCCAAAGTGGCTGATTGCCGCTTTGAGTTTCTTCCCGCGACAGGTTATTACGCCTTCCAGCGCATCGAGCGAATGTTTGGGGCGCGCCTTCTCGGAGCGATGGAAACCTATCTGGACCTCTGCAGCAGCAAACTGATCGGCCCGAGCTTCCTCAACCCGCACCTGTTTCTGAAGATTACGAAACTGGCGAACGTGTAGGACAAGTTCACGATTAGGTTTGCAGGGCGGGTTATGAACCCGCCTCACCGGATAGCGTGTGTCTAATTTTCTGGCCACTCCCTTTTCGTCATCATCCAGCCGGACCGGATCATCCAGAGTCTTTGCAGCCGTTTGGCGGGAGGCCCTCTTCATAGGAATTCCTTATTTGTAATAGTTCTTTATTCATAACTGTTCTCAATAACATAACTTTTACGCATTTTTTGACAGTTTCACAACATTTCGATTGCCTTTTATATTTCTTCGAATAACATGTCATCATTCTTGTTTCGAAGAGGCATGAATGACGACACCTGGACGACTAAAAACCTTGAATACGATTCCCTCTATTTCCCTCCCTTTTTCTGAAAGGAAACCAATCATGACGAACTCCCTGTGCGGCCGAAACTCAACGACTTGGATGTCCGTGCTATGTGTTTTTGTCCTGAATGCGGTCACGTTCGGACAATGTCTCTGGACTCAGAACGGATCTGACATATATCGGAGTACAGGAAGGGTTGGAGTTGGAACGGCATTGTAGTATTTGGTGATGTTTGGAATTTGGCTGTGTGAGGCTCCTGGGTATAAAG
>CAZLZE010000076.1:0-26211 GCA_964563935.1 uncultured Phycisphaerae bacterium
AAAGAAAGCGGCATAGCATGAAACGCTATTCCCATAATCACGCACGGTCATTTAGGAATATCCTATCCCGATGTTTCTCACAAAAATCCGATTAATCAGGTATCGAACATGTTGATCTCACAGCTTCGACATAGAGAACTTCGGGTCGGGGCAGGGGAAAACATTACGGGAAACGGTCGGAACACTGGTCGAGAAATACACCAGGTGCAAGGACTTGGACTGCCTTGCGGAAAGGGATTTGACGTGACCTTATTGGGTAAATACAAACGCGCAACGCCTGACTATAGGTACGTCCTTGCCCTCAACAATCTTCTCATCAGCCTCATCCGTCTCACCAACACATGCACAAGGGAATCCCATCAAAGTCAAGCTGAGACACAACCTGATATGTCATGCCGTGGGTTGTGTTTCAGCTCCACCAGTTAGGATGAGGCATTGCAGGAACATGTCTCCGGTTGTGTCAACCTCTATGCCACAGCCGGAGACCAACCCTGCCCGTCAGACAATTAACACATCGACCATGCTTATCCCCGCTTCTCAGGGGGCACATAGTCGCAGGTGTTTCGACCAGTATAGACCTGCCGCGGACGGGCAATCTTCGATGTCGTATCATTATGCTGTTCGCGCCAGTGGGCGATCCAGCCAGGCAGCCGACCTATCGCGAACATCACGGTGAACATATTGACTGGAATCCCGATCGCCCGAAGAATAATCCCGCTGTAGAAATCCACGTTCGGATACAACTTGCGGTCGATGAAGTAGGAATCTTTCAGCGCCAGATCCTCAAGTTTGCGGGCAATATCCAGAAGCGGATCCTGGACGCCCAACTTGGTAAGGACCTTGTCCGCCACTTTCCGCAGAATCTGCGCCCGGGGATCGTAGTTCTTATAAATTCGATGACCGAACCCCATCAGCCTGAAACCGCTGTTCTTATCCTTCGCCTGTCGGATACACTCCTCAGGCGTCATGCCGCCCTTGTGAATCGCCTCGAGCATCTCGAGAACTTCAACATTCGCCCCACCGTGGAGCTTGCCCCACAGGGCACAGACGCCCGCGGCCACCGAAGCAAAACAATTCGCCATACTGGACCCCACCACGCGAACGGTCGACGTACTGCAGTTCTGTTCATGGTCGGCATGGAGAATCAGGATCAGATTCAGCGCATCCTCGATCTCCGGCTCGATCAGATACTGGTCGTATGGCATCGAGAACATCATGTGCAGGAAATTGGCACAATAGCGAAGATTCGGATCTGGATAGATGAACGGAAGCCCCATCGACCGCCGATACGAAAACGCGGCGATCGTCCGGATCTTGCTGATCAACCGGGCCGCCATCTCCTCAAACGCCTCATTGTCGTCACGCTGGAAAAACTGATAGTGGAAACACGAAAGCGTATTGATCATGGCCGACAGCATCGCCATGGGCGGGGCATTGACCGGAAAGCCCTCGAAATGGTGCTTCATGGCCTCATTCAAGATGGCATTGGACGTCAGCCGCTTGCTGAACCGAGCCAGTTCCTCCTTGTTCGGCAGTCGACCGTAGATCAGCAACCAGGCCACCTCGACGAAGTTGGGTCGCTCGGTGAACTGCTCGACCGGAATCCCCCGGTACCGCAGGATCCCCTTGTCCCCGTCGATGAATGTAATCGCGCTCTTGCAGGAACCGGTATTGACAAATCCCGGGTCATACGTGATCAATCCCGTCTGTGCCCGCAACTGGGAAATGTCGATCGCAATGTCCCCTTCCGTCCCTTCAATGACCGGAAACTCAACTTTCTTGTCGCCAAAGGTCAGGACCGCTGTGCGTGGTACCATTTTGAACCCTTCCTGCGCACCGAATGCGCCGAAAAATTTCCGTAAATAGTATATAGACTCGCAATATTTACGGCAATCCCGTGGACAAAAAATACTTCCCGGGATATACCATATACTATGGACGGGAAAATCCGTACTTGTGTTCGCATAAGAGACAAATAAATCTAAGCCCGGTAAAAAGGTCGTAAATGGCGTTGAACTTTTACTTTCTCGGCAGCGGATCCCGGGGCAATTGCACCCTCGTGGAGACCGATCAATGGAAGTTCCTGATCGATATCGGATTCGGACTCAAGAAGACAAACCATTTCCTTCATGACATCGGAATCTCACTGGAGGACATCTCGGCCGCGATCCTCACCCATACTCATGTCGACCACGTCAACGGCCCAATGCTCCGGCGGATCAGTAAGTCGAATATGAACCTTCTTTGCCGAAGCGAACATCAGGGGAAACTCCAACCCTTCGACGGATACCGGATGCTGAAAGAAAAAAAACAGATCCAATTCTACACCGACCAGACCTTCGAACCCCTGCCCGGACTCTCCGTCCAACCGATCCCCCTGTCGCACGACTCACCCGCCACTCACGGCTTCGTCTTCCACTTCAAACAGGGCGCCTCCGACCTTCGTTTCGCTTATGTCGCCGACTGCGGCTATTCCTCGATCCCGAATATCGCCTCCAAGATCAGAGATGCTGATATCCTCGCTCTTGAATTCAACCACGATGAAAAAATGGAAAAAGAAAGCGGGCGGCATCCATACCTGATCCAACGTGTCCTGGGACCCACCGGACATCTCTCCAACAAAATGGCCGCCAATCTGCTCGACAACGTCAAGTCACCTGCACTCAAAACTGTCGTCCAACTCCACCTCAGTCAGGACTGCAATCATCCCGAACTCGCCATGACGGCTGCGAGGAAAGTTGTCCCCAACATCCCTGTCCACCAAACCACTCAGCACCAGATCGGTCCCGTGATCAAGTTCTAACGCCTTGGAACCGTTCATCTTTTGAGTTCCAAAGGCAACCGGAAGAGCCCCGCGAAAAAATCTTCAAAAAAATCATCCCCCATCGACGCTCGAGCCTATAATTCTATAGAGAACACAACAACACCAAATACAACAACGCATTCTCCTTTCCCGCTCGGTTTGCTCTCCACCGAGCGGGCTCTCTTTTTACCCCGAGAACAAATCCCCCAAGAAAACGCGACCGTGAGGGAGCGTGTCTTCTCTCCGTTATGAAACCATTCCTAATCAATCGTCGCCTGAGGATTTTCCATGAACCTCGCCAGATCAACCTGTACCTGTTTGCCCGTCTTGAGGTCCTTGACCGTGATCTGATTCTTCTCCCGCGTCTCAGATCCTACGATCACGACATTCCTCGCCTGGCGATTATCGGCATACTTCAACTGCTTGCCCACCGCCTGACGCTTCGGCGCATAATCCGCAACAATATCCTTCTCCCGCAGCTTCGCCGTAATGTTCAGCACCACCGGGAATAGTTCCGCCTCGGCGTCGATCACGAAAAACACCGGCGGATGATGCGGAGTCAGGCTGGGAACTTTTCCCGCCTCCTCCAGCAAGTCCATGAGCACGACGTCGCCCATCCCGAATCCGCAAGCAGGCATGGACGGTCCGCCGAACATGCTGATGAGATTGTCATACCGCCCGCCGCCCGCGATCGCCCGCATCTTCGCGCTGCGATCGAAAATCTCGAAAACAATGCCGGTGTAATAGGCAAGCCCGCGAACCACCGTCGGCTTGTACGCAAAGTACTCGCCCACGCCGAAATGATCGAGGTATTGACGAACCTCCCGCAGTTTCGCCAGTTCTGCCCGCGACTGATCGGACTTCGCCAGCTGATCCAATGACGACAAATCCGGTACCTGCAGAATGCTCTTCACCGCCGACAATTCCGAATCCGTCACCTGCTGCTCCCGGGCGTAGGCGTCGAACTCACCGGCTGACAACTTCTCAAACTTGTCCATGAGGGCGAAGAAAAGATCATGACGCGACGCATCGATCCCCGCGTCCTGCAGCAATGCCGCCACGATCGATCGCGAATTCACCCGCAACTCGATCATGTCCGGACCCAGACCTACCCGACGCAGAAAATCCAGCGCCACAAACATGCACTCGGCGTCCGCCAGAACGTCCGCCGACCCGACGATATCAATATTCCACTGATAAAACTCGCGCAGCCGACCCTTCTGAGGCCGTTCCGCACGGCACATCCGCGGAATCGAAAACCATTTCACCGGACGCGGAAGCGAACTCGCCTTCACCGCGATCATCCGCGCCAGCGTCGGAGTCAATTCCGGACGAATCGCCATGTCCCGGCCGCCGCGGTCCTCGAAACTGAACAGCTCCGAGACAATCCCCTCGCCCGATTTGATCTTGTACAAGTCCAGGTGCTCGTAGATCGGACCCTCATATTCCTCGAACCCGTGCCGAAGACTCGTCCGTCGCCACAGGTCAAATAACCACTGCTGACGGACCATCAGATCCGGATAAAAATCCCGCGTACCACGCGGACACTGTAAAATCGAACGCAAATCCTTGTCCTGACTCATACGTTATCCACACGAAAAATAACCGAAAAACGTCCCATAACAAACAACCGGCAAAACGACTCGTCTCCATCTTTTCGATGCTAGATTATGAACCGCTGCGCCACAAAAGTAAAGAACCGAACCCTTCCTTTCACGCCTCACATCCAAGGATGACAAGACGGACCCCAGCGTTCGAAAAAACGCAGCGATCAAGCTCACCCGGAATGTAGCCGGAGCAGGCGACAGTCGCCCCCACGCCGCATGCGCATCAGTAATGCACGCTCACTGATTATCGGGTGTTGACGAAAAGACTGGTGGCATGAATACGGCTGGACGAGGGAATGTAGGTCTCCTTCCACTCGCTCGCCGACGGACCGATAAGCTGTGCCAGAAGATAGAACGAAAAGAAAATGCAAACAATCCGTGTCATAGCCTTTACTCCCGATTCTCGCAAGATTCCCTTCTTGCCGGGAGTCTTATCGACCAGAAAAAGGGTGACTTTAGGACCATCCCACGCACACCGCCAGGGCCGCTCCGTATCCTGATTCCGCGGTTGACGACCCCTACAACATCCCGAGGAAAAATGAACGCACGACAGAGAGTGGAATTAATAGCCGAATTTGGTATAATAAATACCACGTTGCCCGACAACATCCTCGGGCAAAGCCGTTCAGGAAATGTCGGATTATCTGGAAGTTGAGAGAGTCATGGACGTTGATGTCCATGGCTCGCGTTGTTTTATAGGAGCGGCAAGGAGTCTGATTATGAACAGACGATTGGCTCTTTTGTGTCTGGTCCCCTTCTTTGTCATAGACCTCTGCCCCGCCCGGGGTGAGAACCCCAATTACGTGATTCAGATCAGCGTGGACGGCCTGGGATCCAACTACCTCCGCACCTTGCTTGACCATGATCTCGCCCCGAATTTCCAGTACTTGATCGACCATGGCGCTTCCACTCTAAATGCCCGAAGCGACTACGATATCACCGTGACGCTGCCGAATCATGTCACCATGGCCACCGCCCGCCCGGTCATGGGGACCGACGGACACAATTGGTCCGAAAACACCGATCCGAGCACCGGACAAACCATTCATACCAACAAAGGATCCTACGTGGCCAGCGTTTTCGACGTGGCCCATGATAATGGAATGCGCACGGGGCTCTTCGTCGGAAAATCCAAGCTGTCCCTCCTCAACACGTCATACGATTCGACAAACGGCGCCGACGATACAATCCTCCCGAACTACGGAAAGAACAAAGTCGATACCTTCGTATACAATACCGATTCCTCAGCCCTGACCACATCCCTCGTCAATACGATGACGTCCGCAAATCCCTGCAATTATGCCTTCGTTCACTACCGTGATCCCGATGCGGCCGGAGGAACCTACAACTGGGGAACAACCGAGTACTACAACGCCATCAAGACCGTGGATGGCTATCTGGGCACCATCCTCAATACAATACAGTCCAGCCCGACCCTCAATGGCCACACCACAGTCATTCTTACCGCAGACCACGGGGGGCCAGGAACCGACCATTCCAACGCCGCGAACCCCCTGAACTACACGATCCCCTTCGTGACATGGGGCGCCGGAGTGTCGGAAGGACGAAACCTCTACACCATCAATGAAGATACCCGGCAGAACCCGGGTGCCGCCCGACCCGGCTATGCTGCTGCGAATCAGCCCGTTAGAAACGCCGATGGAGCCAATCTGGCGCTGGATCTTCTCAATCTTTCCGCCATCCCCGGGTCAACCATCAACAGCGCCCAGAACTTGGCCGTATATTCCGCACAAGCCGCCGAAGCGGAGCCGGTGACCATTGCCCACAACGATTTCACCGAACAGGCAGTGGGCTCGCAAACCTGGACGCCAAGCCAGGGGCAGATCGAACTGGGCTTTTACACCACCAAGGCGAATCAAACCCATGGGGACATCGTATCTATGGGAGCGTACAACTCCCCTACCAGCCCGCAGCGGTTCCGTATGCGAACCGTGGACGGCCAAGTCGTTTTTGACCAAGTGAATCTGGCGGGATACCGCGACGTGACGGTGAGCATCGACGTCCTGATCAAATCCACCACCTACGAAGCCGGTGACTACTATCGCGCGGTCCTGACCAACGGGACCGACAGCATTGACCTCGCGTGGGTGGAAGGAGCAGGCCTCAATGCACTGGCCAAAGATATGTTCATCAATTACACCGTCGCCATTCCCAATACCTGGACGACCGCTCAACTGATTCTCTCCAGTTTCACCAACTCTTCCGAAGACGCCGAATCCGTCGACTTTGACAACATCTACTTCCAGGGAGTTCCCGTCCCGGAACCAACAATGCTCCTGATTCTCTGTACGGGAGTATTCCTGAAAAGAAGGACTCTGGGCGCAACATTCTTCGGTGCGTGATCTTTCTTCTCCCGTAGTAGGGTGGGCCGCGCCCACCATCTTCTTTTCTTGTAGGGGCGCTGCTTGCTGCGCCCTCTTTCCTCCGCCATCCTCGCAGGCTTTTTGTAGGGGCAGGTCTCAGACCCGCCCTCTTCTCCTAAATGTAGGTCTCACCGCCCTCGGCTGACGTCTTCTCTTCTTCTGATCCGGGTGGCATGGCTATACGTCCTCGGATAGCCATGTCTTCATCAGCGATCGAACGCCAGCTCGCCCAGGCCGGGCCGAGCCCAATGATACATTCTCACTCAGAGCTTAGCCCCCCACAAAATATACACGCCCAGTGGGCTTCGGACCAGAAGGAGCGTTTGTGGACCTGTCTGATAGAGCAAACTTGTACATCCAATAGAGTTGTTTTCTCCATGTCTTTCGTATGGCGGAGAATCGAAACAAGACTCTACAATAGTCAATCGTCACCACGTTCGTTCTGCCACAGTATCACAGGCGTGAAGGAGTCGATATGCGTTTCGGTAACAGAGAAGATTATCGTCCGATACCATTCTATTTTTTGACCACCACCGAAGATACGGCGTTGAGTCGGGAAGCCATTCGCGAGGCGATTAATATGCTTGAGGCGGCGGGCTATGGTGGATGCGTCGTTTTCAACAAGCCGCCGACCGGTTTTACCCGCGAGGAGTACCTTGGTGAAAAATGGTTTCGAACGACTCGCTATTTTGTCGAGGAGGCGTTGAAAAAGCATCTGGCGATCTGGATAAACGACGATTTTACTCCTCCGCCGGGTGACGTGGGCGGCCGGATCGCGAAAATTGCTCCCCATCTCAAACAACAGCGGCTGGTTTTGGAAAACAGCGGGGCGGTTACGGTTAAAAACGACGTCGAGTGGGGATTTCCAGCCTTTGAATACCCCGAGAGCTCTCGACTATTTATCGAATTGGTCTACGAAGCGTACAAAAAATACCTCGGTGAATTTTTCGGTAAAGGCATCGTGGGAATTTTCTCCGACGCGGACAATCGGCGGATGTTTCATGGGGTATTGCCGGAAGATTATTTCCCGTGGTCCGGCAACTTTTCCGGTGAGTGTGAGACGACCTTCGGCTACCGTGTTGAGCCGCATTTACGCGACATTCTCCAATGGAAGGGTGGTCAGGCCGCGGTAGATTACTGGCGGCTCACCGGCCGGCTCTATCAGCAATGGTTTGCCAACAATCATGAATGGTGTCGTAAGAATAACCTGAAATACACGTTTCATACCTCGGATTCCGGCCCGCGTTCGTTTGATGAAACGCTTCGCAGTTCCATCTTTACTGAAGGCGATGCCTTTGAATTGCACGCACACGCGGACTTTCCCGGTACGGACCATGAGCTTCGAGGTCTAAATGGGGGAACCACTTTGTTTCCGGATAAGCTTTGGATCTGCGAGCATGCCTGCTGGGGGCAGCCCAATGAAAAATGCCGGGCCTGGACCTTTTCAAATCCGGCGGGCGACGTTCGCGCCAAACTGGCAGGTTCGGCGGCGTTTTTGAACAACGCTCCCCGCGCGATGTGTGAATGTTTTGCCGCAACGAACTGGAGCTGTGAAACCGACGACCTGCGGCGAATTGCCATTTGGCAGATCATGCAAGGTATCAACTTCTTCGTACCCCATGCCGTTCATCACCGTGTTTTCGGAAGCACCAAATATTTCGCTCCCCCGGAATTCCTGCGATATGGCGTGCTCGCGAAATCAGTCAAACCGCTCAACGATCATCTCACCGATCTGTGCGAAATTGCATCTCGCGGCGAGTTGATCGCCCCGGTTGCACTATTGGACCCGACTGAGGAAATCTGGCGAACGGGCAGGGCGTTTCCGCGGTTCTTTGAGCTATGCGTTGAACTCAATCGCCAGCCCCACGGATACGTTATTGCTCCGCTTCGGGCGGTCATTCAAAATGATAAGCAATTCCGCGTCGCGATCAATCCGGGTATGACCCTGTCGGACGAGGTCCGAAAACAGATCGCCGAGGCGGGCGTCGTTCTGATCGAGAGCAACGAAACGGATCGTCTTCATTCACTGATTCCTGTCGATCTGAACTTCAAAGGCACAGGCCGGCCTCATGTCATGCGACGCCATGTGGACGGCGGCGATATGTTTCTGATCGCCAACATTGAAGACGATCATGAGATTATCGAAACAGTGAAGTATTCCGGAAAGGACCATACGATTGTCCTGCTGCCGGGCGAGGTGGCGGTCTTCGCGCCGGATGGCTCCGACTATCGTAAGCCCACGACAATTCGTGCGAGCCTGCCGCTGAGCGAGACCGCGGACGTGACGTGGGATGCTCCAAATTCGATTACGCTCTTTCGCTGGGAAGACGCCGGGGGAAACGCAAAACCGATACACTTCCAAAACGGCGAGTTGTATTTCCGGTGGCGAAACTCACAGGACCTGCCGGCGATCCGATTACTCGTTCCTCTCGGTGTAGCGGGTACTTTCACGTTTGACGGCGTCACGCTGGCTGACGGTCAACAGCGAATGATCTTCGACGAAAGATATCTCGCCTATGATCTGCCGAATTCCGGCATAACCGGAGAACATGTGATCGCAATGACTGGCGGCGGCATGGCCTGGGAAAGTCCGTGCTATCTCGAAGGCGAATTCGATTGCCAAATCGAACAGGATTGGAAAGACGAAACGGTACCTTGCTTCGTCTACTACAATTTCAAACTGGACCTGCCGAAGTTTGCAAAAGTAACGCTTCACAAACGGCGGAAGACACTAGCGACCAACCGCTCGTGGGCAAGGCAGGGACATATATTCTACTCCGGCTCAGCGGTCTATCGCTTTGAGTTCACAATTCCGGACGATTTCAAGCATCCGATCCTGCAGCTAGGCCGGGTGCATTGCCGGGCAGAATTGACAATCAATGGCAAGAATCTCGGCTGTCGAATCTTCCCGCCGTTCGAATTCGACCTCAAGGGCATATCTGGTAAATGCGTCGCCGAACTGCGAGTCGAAAACACGCTGGGCAATCGGCTCGATGGGTACGGAGCCCCTTCCGGCCTGACTGCTATCCCCGAGTTGATCGATGTCGAATATCGCTAGTGCGCCGCAACCGGCCTGACACTCGATCCGGGATCTTTACGGCGTATCGAACCACACGTCCTGCCGCAAATCCGCCTGCCCGGCGGGATCGGGATACACAAATACCGCCCGCGTCTTGCCCATCTTGTGGATCTGCTCGACCGTTGGATCAAAAACTACCGTAAACGTACCCCCGCTATCCTTTCCCAAAGCCACAAATCCGTCCACGCCCGGACGGCCAATGCCGACTCTCGACACCTTGTCCCCCGGTCCGTAAATCTCAAAAAATGCCTTCGACCAGTCCGGCTCCGCCCCGCCCGGCGTGCGCACACGCGCCACAATCCGGCTCTGATAGCATTGCACCGTCATCCGCATCGCGCCCAAAAGCTCATCCGGCGGATCGTTGCCCGTCTCAAGCCGGCGCACTCGATTCGACTCCACAATAAAATCAGGCCGCCCCGCCTGGCGATACGCCCGCGCCTCCATCAAAACCCGCGTGTCTCGCCATTTCTCGTCAAACGACCAACTGAACAGATAGTCCCCCGCACCGACCTTCTGACACATGTACAGCTGGCCCTGGAATTCCATCACCACATAAGAAGCGACGTCCGGCTGGACCGGAACACGAAACAACACCGTCTCCCCCACGTGAACGTAATGCGGGTTCCGTTGTGTGTACATCGTCGGATCGTCCGAGTCGGAATTGGACCAAAGCTGAACCTGACAGGTACTGCACCCGCCCAGAACAAACAACCCCAGAACCATCATCAAATATGCAGACCGTCTCCTCATCGTCGAAGCCCCAACCTCCGGGCCTTGGCCCGTGCCCGCGCCCGCTTCTGACGAAAATATTCCTTCGCGTATTCCTGAAGCTCTTCCGGATCACTGAACTTAAAGTCATACGGCGTTCCGCTGCCGTGGTGCTCGCAATCCGCCGTCTTGTACGTCCGGCAGATACTCGGACGCTTCTCATAGATCGTGCACTTGTTGTCCCGCCCCAAATACCGACAATTGCGATCCACGCACACGTACCAGTCGCCGTCTTCGACGAACACCCAGACGTCGCGGTGGGCAATGTACCACCGCACATCCTCAAAATCCCGAGGCGTCGTCGGCGGATCGATCGGAATCGCCACGTACCGGCAGCAAATGGCGTCGCAGGAACCGCACGACTTCTCCGCCTTCATCTTCCGCTTCTTCTTTTCCTTCTTCATCTTCCATCACCATCAGCAAGAGCCAACATCATTATCGCATCGCTCCACGAAGGCCGCGGCGAAATTCCTTCGCCGGCCATCGCCCTCAATTCTGTAACTGACTGCTCACCAGAACCGCCCCCACCATAATCAACACAACGCCCACCCACTGAATCCCGTTCATCCGCTCCTGCAAACCGGAAAAACTCGCCACCAGCACGATAATCGCAAACCCGCATCCCGTCATGATCGGATACGCCAGCGACACCTTGTATCGGCCCAGCGCAAACGCATACAACGGAACGTTCAACGCGAAAAAAATCAGACCCAGAATAATCAGCGGCGACGTCGCCATGCTCTTGATCATCTGCACCGCGCCGCCGGAACTGCCCGCCGAACTCGCCTTCATCGCCTGCATCCCGAATTTCAGCAGAAGATTCGCCGAGGCGTTCAACACCAATGCCATGCATAACGCCGCCGTATGTGCCATCGTCTCCTTGACTCCTGTATATGTGAAATATTTGATGTTCGCTTGTGTCTTTAAGCCCGGTATAGTTATAATATTATGGATTGTCGCGTAAAAGAGTTATTTTCCTTCTGTTTCTGAGAAAAAAAGGTACTTCAAGTGAGCAAGTTGCGTTTGCCCGACGGTAAAGAAATTGAAATTTCCGGCGATCGAAAATTATTCGAAATCTTCAAGGAACATCTGGCCGACCAGATGAAGAATATCCTGGCCGCGCGCGTCGACGGAAAAATGGTCGACCTCGGCGCCCAGGTCAACGGCGCGACGACAATCGAACCCGTCTTCGCCACCGACGACAATCGCGAAGCGCTCGAAGTCCTTCGTCACAGCTGCGCACACCTGCTCGCTCAGGCCATGCGGCAACTCTACGGCGACAGCGTTCAGTACACCATCGGACCAGCCCTCGTCGATGACTTCAAATACGGGTTCTACTACGACTTCGACCTGCCCGAACCCCTCCGGGCCGAAGACCTCCCCAAAATCGAAAAACACATGCAGAAACTCGCCAAGGAACGCCAGTTCTTCGAACGGACCGAAGTCTCCTACGACCAGGCCCGCGATGAATTCAAAAAACTGGGCCAGCCCTACAAACTGGAACTGATCGATGAGCTCGCCCAAGCCGACCCGTCCGGAAAGGTCAGCCTCTATCGGCACGGCGACTTCCTCGACCTCTGTCGCGGCCCCCACGTCCCCCACACCGCGTTCATCAAAGCTATCAAACTCCAATCCGTAGCCGGGGCTTACTGGCGCGGCGATGCCAAAAACAAAATGCTCACCCGGGTCTACGGCGTTGCCTTCTACGACTCGGAAAATCTTCAAAAACATCTCGACAAAGTCGCCGAGGCCGAACGACGCGATCACCGGGTCCTCGGAAAACAGCTAGACTTATATTCCGTAAGCGACCTCCTGGGCCCGGGCTTGATCCTCTGGCATCCCAACGGCGCCGTCATTCGCCAGACCATCGAACGCTTCTGGCTCGATGAACATGCCAAGCACGACTATCACTATGTCTATACTCCCCATATCGCCCACGAGAAAACCTACCAAATCTCGGGCCATCTCGAAGCCTACAGCGAAATGATGTACAGTCCCATGGACATTGACGGCCAGAACTTTCGCGTCAAACCCATGAACTGCCCCGGACATATCCAGATCTACAAGACCCAGACCCGAAGCTACCGCGACCTTCCGCTTCGCTACTGCGAGCTCGGAACCGTCTATCGCTACGAACCGACCGGGACCCTCCATGGTATGCTTCGCGTCCGCGGATTTACTCAGGATGATGCCCATATCTTCTGTACCGTAGACCAGCTCGAAAGTGAAATCGATCAAATAGTAGTATTTATTGATTTCATGCTCAAAACCTTCGGGTACGAATACAAAGTATCCCTGGCCACCCGTCCCCAGAAGAGCATTGGAACGGACGAAGAGTGGGAGTTTTCCACCACGGCCCTTCGACGAGTCGTCGAAAAACGGTTTGCCAAGTACGATATTGAAGAAGGCGGTGGCGTCTTCTATGGTCCCAAGATCCAGATGATGCTTGTCGATAGCCTCGGACGTGAATGGCAGGGACCGACCGTCCAGGTCGACCTGAATCTGCCCCAACGGTTTAACTGCACCTACATCGGCTCCGACAACGCCGAACACAAAGCCGTCATGGTCCACCGGGCCCTCCTGGGTTCCATGGAACGCTTCGTCGGCGGATTGGTCGAACACTACGCCGGGGCCTTCCCCACTTGGCTCGCCCCCGTTCAGACAATCATCATGCCCGTCAGTGAGAAGTTCAACGAGTATGGTAGAATTATATATGAAAAGTTGCGTCAGGCGGGCTTTCGGGTTGAAATTGACTTGTCAGATGATAAAGTAGGTGCGAAAATACGACGTGCTACGATGGCCAAGATTCCGTATATGCTGGTCGTTGGCCAGGAAGAACAGGAGTCGAGCAAAGTGGCCGTGCGTTCGAGAAAAGAAGGTCAGCTTGGCGTGCTAAGCCCGGACGAATTCATCGAACGGGTGCGTAAAGAAATTGATACACGAAGTCTTGGTTAGGAGGATAAAGCTATTCAAATCAAAATGCGAATGAATGAGCAGATCCGTGTCCCGAGGGTACGGCTCATTACCGAAACGGGGGAGCAGTTGGGGGTGGTGGCGACGCGAGACGCGCTGGAGCGCGCCCGGTCCGTCGGACTGGATCTGATGGAGGTCGCTCCGAACGAAACCCCGCCCGTCTGCAAGATCATGGACTATGGGAAGTACAAGTATCAGCAGCAGAAGAAAGAACATCTCGCCCGCAAGAAACAGCACGTCCACGAACAAAAAGAACTCCGCATCCGTCCCAAGACGGAAGAACACGATATCGAAATCAAATTGAACAAGGCCCGAGAGTTCCTGGAAGAAGGTTCCAAGGTCCAGTTCACGATGATCTTCCGTGGCCGCGAACAGATGCATCAGGATATCGGCCGGGAAACGTTCAAAGAGATCGTCCAGAAACTCGACGACATCGGCAAAATCGAACGCGAAGCCCGTATGGAAGGGCGACGCATGATCATGATCCTGTCCCCCAAGGCCAGGAAAGGCGAAAAGGGCGGCGGATCGCACTCCGGCGGAGGAAAACCCAAACCGGAAGGGCACAAACCCGAGACGCCCAAGCCCCGGGAGCAAGCCGTTCCCGAACAAGTGCAGCAGGCTCAACCCGTAACGACCCCGTTCGCAGAGAATCAAAATGGCAACTCACCAGTTCAGGTTTAGAGTCGGATTCGTCGGCGCGGGTAACATGGCGGAGGCGATCTGTAAGAGCCTCGTCACTATCCTCTTCTACAAACCGGATGATATCGCCGCCTTCGATGTTTCCGAGGAGCGAACCTCACTCTTCCGAAACCAATACGGTACCTTCATCTGTCGCGACAATCTCTCCTTGGTCGAGCAGTCGGAGAACATCATCCTGGCCGTCAAACCGCAGCAGGTCCCGGAAGTCATCGAGCAGATCAAGCCCGGTCTCGGCCAGGATCAGCTCCTGGTGTCCATCGCGGCCGGAATCTCCACGAACTACCTGGAAACGGGACTGGGACGTTCCATCCCCGTTGTCCGCGCCATGCCCAATACGCCCATGATGATCGGCCAGGGCGCCACCGCCCTGTGCCGGGGAAAATTCGCGTCCGAAAAACACCTGGAATTCGCCCGAAGCATTTTTGCCTCCGCCGGAATCGCCCTGACCCTGGATGAAAGCCTCATCGACGCCGTCACCGCCGTCAGCGGCTCAGGACCCGCCTATCTCTTCTACCTCGTCGAAGCCATGGTCCAGGCGGGCACGGAACTGGGTCTAAAACGCGACGATGCCCTCAACCTCGCCGCACAGACCGCCCTTGGAGCTATGAGGATGGTTCTGGAAACCAAAATCGACCCCGCGGAACTCCGGCAAAAAGTGACATCCCGCGGTGGAACCACGGCCGCCGCCATCGGCGTCCTCGACGACAGGAACGTCAAACAAAACATCGTCGATGCCATCCACGCCGCCGCCAAACGAAGCAAGGAACTCGGAAAATAGTGGCACATTCTCTTCTTGACTGACCCCCAACGAAAGTTGGGGACTCTGCGATGTGCATATAAGAACGATGACTCAAACCGACTGGACAAAAATCATCATCGACACGCAGAACGGCGTCCGCCTGAACGTTAAAATCACCCCCGGTTCCTCACGCACAAAAATCCTCGGACCTCATGGTGACTGCCTCAAAATCGCCGTCGCCGCGCCCCCGGAGAAGGGAAAAGCCAACCACGCCCTCATCGAGTTTCTCGCCAAGACCCTCAATCTCCCCAAACAGAACATCACCGTCCACGCCGGCCACACCGCACCCCGAAAAACCCTGCTCCTCCAAGGCACCACCGCCGCATCCTGCGCCACCCTCTTCAACCTATAGATCCCATCGCTCTGCCGCTTCGGCAGCGTGATCCGTCATCTTGTCACCCCAAAATCGGGTGAACGTGGAAGACCAGAACCACCTACCACGCTCGGGGCTATCTTCTTGCACCCCTCCGGAACTCAGGCCCCATAAAATCCTGCCGCACCCGCAACGAGACATAAACACCTCCGCAGCTGAATATCCCTCCCCACCCGCCGTATAATGAATTGCATGAGTAGAAAATGCCTCAAACTGATCGTCCTGACCGCCGGCATGTTCTCGCTGGCCTGGTCCGGACTGGCCAAATCCGCGACTGTCATTTTCCAAAATCGAGTCGCCAAAACCGCTACACCAAACGCCGCCCAGGCCGTCCCCACCAGGCAGTACTCCCATGGCGAACCATCCAACGACGAACAATACCTCCTCGAACTGGTCGACCGGGCCCGCGCCAACCCCTATAACGAAGCCAACCTCATCTGCAATAGTCCCGACCGCCACATCCAGCAGGGACTGGTGATCTACAACATCGATACCGACCAACTGATCAGGGACTTCGCCGCCTACGATCGAAAACCACCCTTGGCATTCAACACCGCCCTGCTCGCCTCCGCCAGGGTCCATAGCCAGGACATGGCGGCACATGACTTCCAGGGACACGTCAGCTCCGACGGTTCGACCCTTGCCGATCGTATGCAGAAGGCCGGGTATAGTTACCGAATTGGAGGCGAAAACGTCTTCTCCTATGCCCATTCCGCCTTCTACGCCCAGGCCGCATTTCTCGTCGATTGGGGCGTGGACGATCTCGGACACCGTAAGAACCTCCTTGATCTCGATGCTCCGCATACCGGCTTCCGCGAAATCGGCATCAGTATCGTCCCGGAGGATGACAGTCGAACCGCCGTCGGTCCGCTCGTCATCACCCAGGACTTCGGCACCTCGGACTACAATACCGTCTTCATCACCGGCGTGATCTATCGTGACGCCGACAATAACAACTTCTACGATCCCGGCGAAGGACTCGCCGGTGTTACCGTCATGCCCAATCACGGCGAGTATTATGCCGTTACCTCCGCCTCCGGCGGATTCGCCATCCCCGTGGCCGTCAATTCCGGCGAATACGTCCTGAAGGCGTCCCGAGCCGACCTGCCCGAAATGTCCACCACCGTGGTGGTCACCGAGGAAAATCTCAAGGTGGATTTCCCACTGGGCAGCCCCGCCTACGCCACCGTGGAAGGCACGGTCGTCAGCTCGGCCACCAGCCAGGCAGTGAGCGGAGTTAAGATCATGATCAATTCCGTCGGACGAGTCTATACGACCGACGCCGAGGGCTACTTCATCTTCTCCGATCTCCCTGCCGGTAGTTACAGGATGACGGCGGAATTAGAGGGCTACACGTTCACCCCGAACGATTTCAGCGTCACACTGACGGCTGGGCAAAGCACCCGGCTCCGCCTGAACGCCAACCCGATCTCATCCAGCACCATCACGCCAGAACCTACGCCCCCTTCCGATACGATCATCGACGGGGCGGGCGGCATGTGCGGATCAGCGGGGATCAGCCTGATCGCCATGTTCATGCTCGCCTTCGGGACCCTCACCGAACGACGGCGATAAAAATCTTGATTCACCCCCCACCGCGCGTTCTAATTCTCCTATCTTCTCCCAAACGGACTTCAGGAAGCGTAGAATTTCATCATGAACACAAAGACAAAACGGCGGCGGCTCAAAAACCCATATCACAAAATAACAGGAACCTGGCTGAGAGGAAATTTCCATACCCACTGCCGGGAGAACAGCGGCTGCGGGACCGTTCCGCTCACCCAGGTAATCCAGCAGTATCATCAGATCGGGGCAGCCTTCCTGGCCATGAGCGATCACGACACCGTCACCGACCTCACGACCATCCGCGCCGCCTATCCGCATATGATCTTCTTCGAAGGATTCGAATACAGCCAGCGCGAACACACCCTCTTCATCGGGCCAAGTGTCCCACCGCTCTTTGAGCTTTCGCTGGAAGAGGCTCTGATCCGGTCCAGAGATCTGCTGACCATTCTCTGCCATCCCCAGCCGCGACCAGGCGAGGAATATTGGACAAAACAAAAAATCCTCGCTCTGCCCCGCCTGCCCGACGGAATGGAAATCTACGACGGGCATTACGGCGTACCTCAAAAACTCGCGGAGAATAGAACGCCTCAGTACACGCACCTGTGGGACCAGTTCCTCACCGCCGGCATCCGTCTGTGGGGATTCGCCAGCGACGACTTCCACGATCCCGAGGACTTCAACAACGCCTACAACATGGTCCTGGTGGACGCACCGAATCCGGCGAACATCATCCAGGCCATCAAGAAAGGCGCCTTCTACGCCACCACAGGCCTGCTCCTGGAAACCATCGCAGAATCGAAAGACACCCTCGCAGTGACGATCGGATCCAGGTGCACGGGCCGCTTCATCGGTCCGCACGGCCAAGTCCTGGCGGAAGAAACCGGACGTCAATTCGAGTACACCATCACCGACGAACCTTACGTCCGCTTCGAAGCCCAGAACGATCAGGGCAAGCTCTTCCTGCAGCCGATATTCACTTGATCGCCGGGTGTGTCTTGAGTTCTCGGACCAAGGAGGCGGCCTGTTTGCGGCAAAAACAGCCTGAAAGCCAGTGCTTGCCGCTCCGACCCGTATTTCATAACATGCTCCACGCCCTGTTCGACTAACCGGTCGCAAACGCCACTCTACTCTCATACGCAAATGCCACCGCATTTTCAGTACTGATATCGCGGGTGCGCCGAATGCCGTTCGCGCTATCTCGTAAATCGTCATTACAGATGGAGTAAATACATCAATTAGCCGATACTAGTGCTACTTGGATATGATTTCGAGTGAATCGTAACTGAACGGTGGGCAGGGAAATCATGGGTGTACGGTTGGCTGAAATGAGGCGCTCTCGATCCGAAAAATCAACAAACCACTACTCTGTACGTTGGGCGGCACTCTTTCTCTTTCTTCTCTCCTCAAACCTCTTTGCCGCCTCGTCGGCATGTGTGTCAGCCGCCTCCGAAACGAGCCCGCCCACCTGCGAAGAACCCGTTGAAGATATCGATCTGATGGAAATGCACGTGGACACGGTTGTGACGGGTCTTCGCCAGAACCAGGAAGTCAAGGACATGCCCTATGCCGTCAGTGTGATCACGGCTGAGGATATCCGCCGATCGGGCGCGCGATCCATTCCGGATGCCCTTCGTCTGGTTCCTGGCGTGGATGTCGCCGAACTGGGCTACGGTTACTACGCCACCGGTCCTCGCGGGTTCTACGAGTCCTATGGAAGTCAGAACTTGGTTCTCGTCGATGGTCGCCAGATCTACGACGCGTATTTCGGAGGGACAAACTGGGGCAGCTGGCCCTTTATGCTGGAGGATATCGAACGGATTGAAGTCATTCGCGGACCGGCCGGCGTGACCTGGGGCGCCAACGCCACCAACGGCCTGATCAATATCGTCACCAAGAACCCCAGGGACCAGCAGGGAACGACCTTTCTTGCCCGCGGAGGCAACCGTAGCACGAATAAAGAGTACCTCGGGTACGCATTCACCGACGGAAAGCTCCGCATGCGAGTTTCGAGTGAATACGAAGGAAGTTGCGGATTTGAGGAAGGCGGCTTCATTCTTCGTCCATTGGATGACAAGTATAGGGGTGGACGATTCAGCCTCTACGGAATCTATGACAAGAGTCCGCGCGACACGATCACGTTCTCCGGCGGAAGCGCCGTGGTGGACGGGATCTTCAATCCGGGCCTGGCGCTGGGATTCAATACATGCAATTCCGGAAGTCGGGCAAACTATATCATGACACGATGGGACCACAAAATCGCGGACGACAATTCCTTTCAAGTGACCGGATACGTCAACGATTTCTCGAAGGACATCGGCACCCGGTCGATGGAGCTCCAATATCAGCAATTGGCCCTGCAGATCTCGCATTCGTTCAAACCCGCCCAGACACACAAATTCACCTGGGGCATTGACGGCCGGGCGGATTTGATGGACAGTTCAAACGCCGATCCCCTGCCAACGGAAAGGCCTTTCTTCTCAACCGGAGTCATCGGCGCCTATGCCCAGGACGAGTGGAACTTCGCCCCCAAATGGTCCCTGGGAATCGGCGGACGCATTGATTATGAATTCTACGGCGGATTTCAGCCCAGTACGCGCCTCTCGCTATCGTATGCCCCCGACACCAAGTCATTGATCTACGCGGCGGTGTCGCGAGCCTTCCAAATGCCCACCATCCCCTATCGATATGCCGATGTCCAGATCCTGGATGGTCTGATCAAGAACGGCGGCGACCACGACATGGGTGCCACCAGCGTCATTGCCTACGAGGTGGGCTACCGCCGCACGTTCTTCGACCGACTCGAAGCCAGTGCGAACGTCTACTGGAACGAATACCGTGACGCGGTCGGTTTCTGTCCGAAACTCTCCTTGCCCGAACTGTTCCTGATCAATATGCAGGATATCGGTGACTTCTCCACCTATGGATTTGAAATGGAAACCCGGTATCGCGTCACGAAAAAGCTGCAACTTCTGGCCAATTACACCCTCCAGTTCATGGATTGGCGCGGCGACGTCGATTTCAACTTTGGCGTCGACTCCATTTCACCCCCAAAACACAAGTTCATGATCGGTCCACGCTACGACTTGACAGACAATCTTCATCTGTCGAGCCAACTCCATTTCGTGGATGCGGTAACGGCCCCCAATCCGAACAATCCCTTCTGCCCAAATCACTTCGACCCCTATTTCCGCCTCGATATGCGGGTGGAATACGAGTTCTGGAAGAAACAGGCCGCCCTCGCCTTCGGCGTCAGCAATCTCCTGAACACCAACCACTACGAAGGGACCAGTACCTTCCTCAACAACGCCGAAGTCCCACGCCTGTTCTACGGCGAACTGCGGGTTACGTTCAAATAATCACAGGCCGGTGCGCACCGGTCTGCAAATTAGTGCATTTCTAGTGCGCTTTTGGTGCGCGCGGAGGCGGTAGTTGCCCGTAAACCTCCCATATTGACATTGGACCACGGCTGACTTGTATTACGGATTATTCCGAGGCGTGAAATTCGTGAACGGCCTCAAGGAGATCGCCGCTTGATAAAATTCTCAATCCACCGCTTTCGGTTATACCTCACCCCTCCTATTCATTCCTACTGCTATTCTTGGTTGTACTTGGTGAAAAAGAAACAAAACTCACTGGAATTTTCAACGTCTCCAGCCTATTACTAGATAAAGTTCTATATGGAACCTTCACGATATCAAAATCATTCTCCTTTGGAATTTTGTGTCCTATAGGGCTCACCAACAAAACGCTATGTTCAGGGCCGATACTTCTCATCTCTACTTTACACTTTCCGTAAGTCGATGAAGGCTCGCCGAAGAACGCCTTCTCTCCCTTTGGCCACTTCAAATCTACGAGGTTATTCCCCGGTCCACTATTGAGTGCAATTCTCACTAGAAGCGGAGCTTGTTGTATGGGCGAGATAACCTCATAAAAAAGCTTAACCTTATAACGTACATTGTCTCCTAACACTATAGTTGCCGTATTAGTGTAAACTCCCAACTTCTGATCACTCAATTCTTTCCTTATTTTGATTCTGCATTGGTCAATGTCATCATTTTTCTCCCATTTCCCAATTGTTGCCACGATGTTTCCTTCCTCGCAAGATACATTTACTTCTCCTACGTCAAGGTTTGAATCTCTGAACACATTTATCTCGCCCTCTAGTATATCCCCCTTTCGTCCCCGGCCAAAATCCACAATATCCGTGTCAATTTTAACTCCACACTTGACGTAACCTTCGAATGTAATTGGTATAGAGGAATTGTTGGGATCATCTGTCACAATGAGGATTTGCTTCTTGACACGCCGAAAGAACCCTTTGCTATCGAAAGTCAGATTCAAGGTCGCTGTCTCTTGTGGTTTCAACTCGCTATTGCTTAACTGAGACACCAAGCACCCGCACTGTGTAATGATATTCCTGATTCTGACAGGAATTACCCCCCTGTTCTTCAACTCAACTCTTCGGACAACTTTCTCACCAGGTTTTATGGTTCCGAAATTGATAGGATTTGACGAAATTGTAAGTCCTTTGGTCTTGGCAATAGCAGGTTCTTCGTAGATACCGGAAAAAGGTACAAGAATAAAAACGCCAAGTATTACTACCATAGCCACTAGAATCAAGTACTTCCGTCTAATCTCCATTTTGATATTGCCTCCTCTTCGACACCATTCTGCTAGTACAAATTACTATGATAATCACGAGGACAACTATGATTATAGGAGTGAAAATCTGTATATAGGATCTTGATGGAGCTCGGCCTTCAGTAGATATTCCCTTTTTCTCGGTAGAGGCCAGAATATTATCTGACATCTCTGATTCCCTATTAAGAAGCTTCTTTTGCGAAGGATCTATTTTAGGTTGCGAGGTTTCCGTCCCATTCTTCTGTCTTGGAAACCTTAAGATGGTACCCTCCGAATAAGCCCACTGCAGATCCAAGTCTTGATCATAGACTGGTGTCCCTGGTGGAATCTCCATGTTGCTAATGTCCAACTCTCTTGGATCAACTTTGTCAGAACGGAATTCTGTGAACTGGATGCTGTACACGCGTCGCTGATTGAACTTGCCATCAATATTCCTTAAAACCGTGACCTTGCGTTCTCTCGGAAGAAAAAGATTAGATTTCTCCTCCCATGACAATTTCCATTCTTCACTATCTTCTATTTCGTTTCCCCCTTGTGCTGTTCTTGCCTTCTGAACATAGCTTGCAAGCATCGCGCCATTAGCCATGTCAAAATCATAGATTCGCTCGCGTAGATTCGTTGGATCATCCTTGGGTGGAATACTTCTCACTATTAAGCGTATCATATTCTCTCTCTTCTCAACATTTACCTTCACAAAAGGTGAGGTTGGAATGATGTTGAAAAAAACGTTCTCATCCTCAAAATCACATGGCATCCGCCCAATTTCTTGATACGTCCATGTCCTCAAATCAGTGAAGAAAGTCACAGGTACTGTAACCAATGATTTTTGTATATGTACTTGAGCAGGATAGTCCTTGTTACCTGAAAAGAAATCGGTATTCCTGTGATTCTTCTCCAATACTGATTTATATAGTCTGCCCGTATCTTGATATGAATACTCCTTTCTCAAACTGGCCTCTTTTATGAAGCAGAACTTAATCACGTTCTTGGATTGAGTCTTCTGCCCCTTAACATCTTCGTCTACTGTTTCAAGAACACCCACCCCCCTACCAGATTGTACACTGGGTAATGTAACAGCACGGGTTGCACGAACAACATCGAGAAGAGATTGTTCCTCGGAACTTATCTCACCATAGGCTGATGATAGCGCAAGGAATAAGAACGCCAGTTGAAAATGAAGCTTGTGATAGGACATATTATTACCTTTCTTCATAAACCGAGATTTCCCAAGTAGTTATCCCAAGGTATGTTGCCAGACAGAATCGTACGACGACAATTACATGCTTTCTTATTGATTATAACCTACAGCCAGAGAATAGCCACACGATTCTTATACCTTGAATACTGTTAAATAGGCCAGAGCACTTCCACTGAGTGAAAGAGTGCTCTGCCCACCTGATATTTGGCCTTGTTCCAGACTCTCAGCCATAATCGAATAGCTCTCCAGACAGCTTCACTCGACCCATCAGAAGAAGCATGAAGAGTTCTCTGCAAAAGGTCCTAAAACAGTGTGTGGATTATTTGGCAGATGGCTCGAAATACCTTGAAACGGCTATGTCGAAGTATAGTAGCAGATGCTTCTTCGTTTTGGATAGGACCCAGACATTGAAATAGGCCTAGAAGATGCACGGGGTGGAGTCTTTCTTCCATCATAACACCGGTGACTTCGACACAGGCTATGTGATACTGAATGTACGCAGCTACTGTCTGAGCCAAAGGTTTCAGACAGACGCAACACCAGACAAAAGGAATTCGCATATCATTGACCAGCATAAGCTTGATCCGCTATCGTTCTTAAAAAAACATTGTCTAGACCTTGTGCAACTACTCAGCTCGGTCTAGTTACTGTCTGCGAGGTTGCACTTACTGCGCCAGCCAGCCCAACGGAATAGCAGACAGATGCTATAGAGGACATGAAAGCTCCACCACCGCACATCGGCCACCAACCAATTGTCAAACATCTCCTTAGATCATTACGTGAGCACAGTGTGTATTAGGGACTGTGAAGGACGGAAGAACACTACGAACAGTCGGTAGACTGCACCTCTACAAGACTATCAGGGTAGGTACTAGTGTTGCATACCCATTTTCCGTCAGGACGTTGTACAGGCCAACACAAATACTTCTTTGCGCATGCATACATAGGATCTCTGTAAGAACAACTGTTCTTACTTGTTCCCTGTATGCATACATAGTGATTGTACTCAAAAACGATGTAGGTGCCACAATTCGGTTTGCTGCCAAACGTGCCTTGTGGACATTGGGTACTATTACATCCAGCATCAAGCGGACATTCGTAGCATCCTCCCCAGACCTTATTCGCTAAGACAATAGTAATCATGGTAATAAACGCAGGAATAAGGATCCAGCACTTCTTCATAAGAATACTCCTTTCCAATTACTTCTAAAAGCGCCAAAAAATATCCGTATGCTCAGCAACTCTTTGAGACTGAACAAGAAGCTAATGACAATCGGTTGACTGCACTGTAATGTTAGAATCATGATTGGTAGTCGTATTACATACCCATTTCCCATCAGAGCGCTGGACTTGGACACATTCATATTTCTTTGCACAGGAATAGAGCGGATCTATATAGGTGCATGTGTTCTTGCTTGTACCGTTAATACAAACGTAGTGATTATAGAGGAAGGAAACATAAGTACCACAAGTAGGCTTAGTGTCAAATACACCGCCTGGGCATTGGGTACTATTACAGCCAGTATCCAGTGGACATTCATAGCATCCACCCCAGACATCATGAACTGAAAGAAGGGCAACTACGAGTAAGACCGCAGGAACAAGAACCCAATGCTTTTTCATAAGAATACTCCTTTCTAGATTATAAACACAAAACAGTTACGCACTTTAGATATGGGCTCTCCAGATAGCGATATGCTGATGCCATCCGGGAACCTAGTTCCTTGCGTGGATCGGCCAAACACTGGTATCCATCCAACGCTCTCCAGTGCTTTGTGGCATGCTGGGGTAATCCGGGAGCCATCGTCAACAGATCGCTCAAGCGGCATCCCTTGGTCTTGTTAAGCACATCCGGGCTGTGGCAAAAAACTTTGCAGAGGGTGATAGAGAAAGAGCGGGTATTCAGGTCGACGGCGGTTGAATCGCCCGATTGCCATTGCTCCAAGGTTTGCACATACCGTTTCCTATCAATGAATGTCGAAAGAGGATCTACTCCAGAAACGGTTCTTGCTAAACAATGCTGATTCACATTGTGACACCGAGCAATCCTGTCCATAACGGCGGGACTGAGAGTGGCGAAGGAATGGCTGGGAACGACCTCTATAGGGAATTCACTCTGAGCCTGTTGAGTTACGTAGGCGGCTTTGCCGTAGACCATTTCAATATCCAAGGCCATACGGGCGTCATGGTTCATGACCACTCGATGTATCCCACCCGGAAGGCTTGCCCTGTATTCGCTGGCAGGGGCAAAGGATATTCCCAAAGCTAAGATCTGTCTTCCGATCGGAACAACCAGTTCGGCCATTGCCGGTAGACCTTCCCATAGACTCTTGCTTGCCTCCATGGAGTCAATGACTTTCATGGAGAAGGTGTCGCGATCATTTTTCTGATCGTGTGATAGCTCGCTTTCAGCCCCACTCTTCGGGGGCACTGTTCCTCCCTGTCCATAGATGCCGCTGGTATTCCGAGACAGGTGTTGTGGCGGTTTGTCGAAGATCAGGGCATCGACATTACCGTTCGTTAGTGAAATTATGGTTGGCGTCTCCAAGAACCATTGGAAGGTGTTGGCAAGTCGGCCTGATAGACACGGAGACCTTTCCGATATGAGCGAGCGTCCTGGCTGAGCAAAGGGGGGCAACTCGATCAAAGCAATGCGAGGAGTCTTCGGCCAGCCGGTTGACAACAGTTCGGCCGAACGTTCATATATGGGGATTACCTCCTGACAACGCTGACAATCATGATGATACAGGACAACTTTCCATCTGCCGTTTCTGAGTTGTTCACCGATGTCAATGTATTTGATCAGCGGAAACGGTTTTCCAACCCATTTTTCCGGCTCGAGGACCACGAGATTGCCTTCGCCTTCGATCATGCCGCTATCGGAAACCCGCGTCGGCTCAAAGCCGGCCATCGCATATCCGGCGGAAAGGCAGATCAGGAAGATTGCGGCCGCTGGGAAGGATAATCTCCGCCAGTGGCGAACGACGGGTTGGCCCGCCGGGTCGGGCGAATTGACGTTGGCTGGACGCCACAGGACCAACGCCCCGGACGCCAGCACGTCGAAGACAAGCGTGTACCACGGACTGATCTCCACTTTCCCGAAGCATCCGCAGGAAGCTTCACCGGAAAGACCCTTGTACAGCGTGACGCACGAAAACCCGACGAAGCAGACCAGCGTCACCAGCCAGACCAGTCGCCTGTACAATCCACTCAGGAGGAACACACCGAGAAAGATCTCAAATTCCACCTGGGCAATCAGGAACCAGCGGGAGGTGAACAATCCCTTCTCCAGCGTCGGCTCGGTCGCCAGTTGGTAGCCCT
>CAZLZE010000077.1:0-25965 GCA_964563935.1 uncultured Phycisphaerae bacterium
CTTCGCCCCGCCGGGCAAATCGCCATGCCCAATTGCCCCACCCAAATTGGCCAGGCCCTTTACCCGATGATTTTGCATGTGTTCTGATGGAGCTGGAGGATCAGGCCGCGGGGGTCCTGGACGAGGAGGGAGTTGTCGCGGTGGTCGATGTCGATAATGCGGGCGTGGAAGACCTGGTCTTGCCGATTGACGATGACGGGGTGGTCTGGACCGCCGGCGAGCGTGAGCCAGTCGTGGCGGAGACGGGCGAAGTCGGACGCGACGACACGTTGGAGCAAATCGTCGAGCTGCGCCATGAGTTCCCGCGCCAGCAGCACCATCTCCGAGTCGTCCACTTCGCGGTTCAGACCGATCGCGACGGAACAGGCGGAATCCTGAAGGTCGGGGGGAAAGTGTTGCCGGGTTTGAGCGACGTTAATCCCGATTCCGATGATAAAACCGGCGCGGTCAGCGTCCACCTGGGCCGACTCGATCAGAATACCGGCGAGTTTTTTCCCGGACAGATACAGATCGTTCGGCCATTTGATTTTGACGGGCAGTTGAAACGTCCGTGCGACGGCTTGACCCGCGGCGACGGCGGAAGCGAGCGCGACGGGACCCGCCAGTTCCGTCAGTCTGCCGGGAAGGTGTACGAGCACGGACGTCAAGATACTCGTTCCCGGCGGAGCGGTCCAGGTGCGCCCTTCCCGCCCCTTGCCCCGGCGCTGATGGCGGGCAAAGACCGCCAGTCCGTTGTAATGCGAGT
Source organism: uncultured Phycisphaerae bacterium (assembly GCA_964563935.1). Taxonomy (GTDB): domain Bacteria; phylum Planctomycetota; class Phycisphaerae; order JAAYCJ01; family JAAYCJ01; genus JBAZZQ01. Next base: position 746 of record CAZLZE010000077.1, read on the forward strand.
CGTGCAGGATCGGCTTGAGGAGATCATTTGTACTGTCGACTTCCTGATAGACCAGAACGGTCTTTCCCACAAGGGCGGTCGACAGGTTCTTTTCAAGGTTTTGAGCGGTGAAGGTTGTTTCCGGGGCGGTCATGGCTAGGCCGGAGTTCCATTCGGGAGTGATTGAATGAGTTCGAGGCTCAAATCCAGGGCTGGGGCGGAATGGGTCAGGGCGCCGACGGAAATACGATCGATGCCGGTCCGACCGACGTCGTGGATGTTCGACAGGTCGACTCCGCCGCTGGCCTCCAGGAGGGGAATCGGCCGATCCGACTTGATCCCCGCAGACTCGAACCATTCATCGCGCATCTGAACAGCCATGCGGAGCTGCTGGAGGCTCATGTTATCGAGCAGAATTACATCGGGGCGCCCCTCAAGGGCCTGGAGCAGTTGGTCGAGATGATCGATTTCCACCCAGATCGGGATATTTCGCCGCCGCTGCCGGACGAGGGTCGCGCGAACGCGACGGACCATGTCGGCGATGGTGTCGTGGTTCATGGCGGAGATGTGGTTATCCTTGATCATCACGCCGTCGCACAGGTGCATGCGGTGGTTCTTTCCGCCGCCCGCCTGCACGCCGTATTTATCCAGCACGCGGTATCCCGGGAGGGTTTTTCGCGTATCGGTAACGACGGCCCGGGAGTCGGCCACCGCCTGGACGCACTTGTTGGTCAGTGTGGCGATCCCGCTGATGCGGGAGAGGAAATTGAGGAAAATGCGCTCGGCGGTGACGATACTGGCGACCGCCCCGTTGACTTTGATGAGGACTTCCTCGGGTTTGACCCGGGACCCGTCGCGGACGAGGACTTGAACATTCAGATTGGGGTCGTAGTGGGCGGCAATCTGGGGCGCGAGCCAACCGCCGGCGAAAATGCCTTCCGACCGGGCGATAATCCGGGCTTCGCCCTGAAGATCCTTGTCGATGATCATCCGGGCGTCGACGAGTTCCAGACGCGGGGCGTCTTCCTTCACCGCCAGCCGAATCAGCGGTTCGGCCGCCCGATACAGCTCCGCGGCGGTGAACGTACACCCGGCGGGCAGAAGCTCCCGCGCCATGGTCTCGATCAACTTATTTGCGTTTTCAGTCACCACAGCCACTATAACTCTCCAAAAACCCTCTAAAGGATATACAAATCGTCCAGAAAAGAAAAGCGGATTATCGGGGGTTTTTAGCCAAAGGACGGTTTCAGAAGGTCAGTCACAACCATAAGATCATCGGGCAGACACTCTGCGGCAGAGGATCGTTTTGCAGGGGTGCCCGTCGGCGTTTGGGTGACGGAAGTCCGAGTAGACGATGAGGGCGGTTCGATTGTCCAGCGGCAGGAGGTCGCAATAGGAGCAGGTATCCGTTCCCACTTGGCCTGGAGCCACCAATGTAATTCGTTCACTCCATCCTTCCATTCCCGAACGATCGTTCGTTGCCCGGAGATACATTCCCGGACGACCATAGGCGCTTGAGGTCACGCCATATGCCCCGTCGGCAATCCGTAGGCTGTGGCGGAATCCGCCTGAATATGATACTCGATGTGCAGACGTCCATCCGTCAATCGTTCGATGCGGGGGAACTGCCAGGGACTCCACTGAGCTATCTGGGGATCGGCCTGGGCTACAATAACCGGCTCGCTCAGAGTTACTTTCACATCGCACTTCATCGAAGCTCCGTTCTCAGAGCGTGTCTGAAAAGCCGTCATTGCGAGGAGCAACGCGACGAAGCAATCTGGCGTGCTGACGCCAACGCACCCTCGTATGCCAGATCGCCACGACCCCTGCGGGGTCTCGCGATGACCCACAGGATAGGCTCTTCGGATTTTCAGACACGCTCTAAAACCGCAGATGCTACCCATGCGCGTCCGGGCTATAAGTTATTTTCGCTTCGAATATCGCGCGGGTTTTCGTTTGGCGGCGGTTTTTCGCTGGGAGGAGGGGACGGCCAGGGAGACTTCGCCCATTTTCTGGCGGACTTCGAGGAGTTTGTCGCGAATGGTCGCGGCACGTTCGAATTCCATGGCCTCGGCGGCTTCGAGCATTTCCTTTTCCAGCATGCTCACCAGCTGCTCCTGCTCATACTGGGTCTCGGGGATGTGCAGGACTTCGCGCTCGGTCTTGCGGGCGGTGATCTCGCTCTCCAGGCCGGCTCGGATTTCCTTCTTGATCGTCGTCGGGGTAATATTGTTTTCCCGGTTGTACTGTTCCTGGATACTGCGGCGGCGATCGGTTTCCTTAATGGCCCGTTCCATCGCGGGCGTGATCTTGTCGGCGTAGAGGATGACCTCGGCGTTGACGTTCCGGGCCGTTCGGCCGATCATCTGGATCAACGACGTCTCGGATCGCAGGAATCCCTGCTTGTCGGAATCGAGGATGGCCACCATCGACACTTCCGGAAGGTCCAACCCCTCACGCAGCAGGTTCACGCCGACGATCACGTCAAACTTTCCCTGCCGCAAGCTCTTGAGCACCTCGACGCGGTCGAGCGTCTCGACTTCCGAGTGCAGGTAATTACACGAGATGCCGGCTTCGGCGATGTACTGCGAAAGGTCCTCCGCCAGGCGCTTGGTGAGCGTAGTGACGAGCACGCGTTCGCCGACGGCAACGCGTTTCTTGATCTCCTCCAGCAGGTGCGGGACTTGTCCGCGCGCCGGCTGAACGGTAATCTTCGGGTCGAGCAGGCCCGTCGGACGGATGATTTGTTCGACCACCTCGCCCTCGCAGCGCTGAAGCTCGTAGGTGCCGGGCGTCGCGGAGACAAAGACCACCTGGTTCCAGATGTTCTCGAATTCCTCGAATCGCAGGGGGCGGTTGTCCATCGCGCTGGGCAGGCGGAACCCATGCTCCACGAGCACTTCCTTGCGGTGGCGATCGCCGGCCCACATGGCGCGGATCTGGGGCAGTGTCACGTGGGATTCGTCGATGATGAGCAGGAAGTCTTTTGGGAAATAATCGATCAACGTGTACGGCCGGCTCCCGGCGGCGCGTCCGGAGAGGTGTCGGGAATAATTTTCGATTCCGGAGCAGTATCCGACTTCCATGATCATTTCCATGTCGTACCGGGTTCGGGCAGCCAGCCGCTGGGCCTCGAGGAGTTTGCCCTGGGACTTGAGTTCCACGAGCCGCTGTTCGAGTTCTTCTTCGATACCCTTGATGGCGCGGGCGATGTGGTCCTCGGGCACGACGTAGTGCTTGGCAGGGTAGAGCACGAGCGTGGACTGCAGCTTGCGGCATTCGCCGGTGAGCGGGTCGATCAGTTCGATCGTGTCGAGCTGATCGCCGAAGAATTCGACGCGATAGGCGTATTCGGCGTAGGACGGATAGATCTCCACCGTATCGCCCCGGACGCGGAACTTCCCGCGGGCCAGGTCGGTCTCGGATCGCTCGTACTGCATTTCGATCAGTTTCGCCAGAAGATCGTTTCGGTCGCAGCTTTCGCCCCGGCCGATATTCAGAACCATCGATTTGTAGTCTTCGGGATCGCCCAGGCCGAAGATGCACGAGACGCTGGCCACGATGATCACGTCGCGGCGACTCAGGAGGGAACTCGTGGCAGCCATGCGAAGGCGGTCCAGATCGTCGTTGCGGGAGGCATCTTTTTCGATATAAATATCCCGCTGGGGAATGTAGGCTTCGGGTTGATAGTAATCGTAATAGCTGACGAAATACTCGACGGCATTATTGGGGAAGAACAGGCGGAACTCCTCGTACAACTGGGCTGCGAGGGTCTTATTGTGGGAAATGACCAGAGTGGGTCGGTCGATGTTGGCAATGACGTTGGCCATGGTGTAGGTTTTTCCCGATCCGGTCACCCCCAGGAGCGTTTGAAACCGTTTGCCGTCCGCCAACCCCTTTGACAACTTCGCGATTGCCTGCGGCTGATCTCCGCGAGGCTGAAACTCAGATGTAAGTTCAAATCCGGGCATAACCCAGAATTATATCACCTCTCAGGGCTGAAATTAAGGGTTTGGGAGGCGACAAATCGCTGAAGCTGGAGCCACGGTTCCCATGGACCAGGAAATTCCTTGCCAAAGGCATGGCCATCATGTATACTCAAAAAGCATCAATAAATGTGTGCACTAGTGACGGGGGATCACGAAAATGGCGCTACCACAAATGACGCTGAATGGTAAGACAGAAGGACAAATGAAAAAACAGGACATCACCCAACGTTTCCAGGAGCGCCAACAGGCGGAACGATATCGAGATCGGTTCATCGGCGGAAAGCGCGAGCGGACCCATCTTCGGGAAGTGGAAGCCTTGCGACGTACACTCGAGCCATTGGGAAAGGTCGATACGATTCTTGATGTGGCCTGCGGACCGGGACGTTTTGCGCCGCTGCTCAAGGAGCACGGGTCGCGTCTGATCCAGACGGATATCTCCAAGCACATGCTGGATCTGACCCGGGAGGACTATCCTCTGTGCGGAGGCAGCGGGGGATATGTTTTGGCGGATGCCGGACAACTCCCGCTTCGCGATGGTGTCGCGGATATCGTTTTTTGTCATCGGTTTCTCAATCACGTACCGAACCCTGATCAGCGGCGACGGATCTTCGACGAGCTGGCCAGAGTCAGCCGCAAGTATATCGTGGCTTCATGGCTGGGTCTTCCTGCTATCCTTCAGTCTCTTCAGTCGGCAATCCGGTTTCTCCGACTTGCCGGTCCGCCGGATCATAGCGTCACGGTTCCGGACTTTGTCCGCAGCGCGGTGGACGCGGGGCTGATCCTTGTCTCTCGAACTCCGATCCGATCCGGGATGGAGACGTCGGCCTTTTTCACGTTCACAAAGCAGCGGTAGTCGGCTGCGATCCGTGCGCATTTCCGGGCGGGAAGAGGGGTCAGCAAGAGGAATACTGCACCATGATGATGCCGGAATGTGTCCGCAGAGTGTATTGTTGGGTCTCCCGTGCGATTACTTCTTTCGTTTTTCTTATCGCTTTAGTCGGCGGATTGTGCGGCCAGGCTCGCGGCGATTTCACTCTGAAGGATTTTTCCAGTACGGACCAACTGGTTCTTTTTCAGAAGGCATGTGTCCTTGACGGCCGGCTGCTCGTAACGCCGATTGCCGGGCACGAATTCGGTTCAGCCTGGTATGGCGAGAAGCAGGTGGTGCAGGACGGATTCGTAACGACATTCCAGTTTCGCATCACCGGTCCGCAGGGGAAAGGGAGAAAGGCGCAGGGCGAAGGCTTTGCCTTTGTTCTGCAGAACAACCGGATCACGGGACTGATTTGCAGTCCGTCATCGTACTACGATATCCCCAACAGCTTCGCGATCGAATTCGACACGTATCGGAACGCCAACGCGGGCGATCCGAACGGCAACCACATCAGCTTTCAGACACGAGGGCTGATGCCGAACAGCGTTAAGCACGCGCATTCCCTGAGTCTGACCGCGGGGATTCCCGATTTGTCGGACGAGAAGATCCACACGGTGAAGATTGCCTACCGCGCCGGAGAGTTGGCTTTGTTTCTGGATACTATGCAGACGCCGGTTCTGACAGCCAAGGTGGATCTGTCGAAACTGCTTGACCTGGATCGGGGCAAGGCATGGGCTGGGTTCTGCGCGGGAACCCGGTCGATCGGGGAACGCCACGAGATTCTGAACTGGTCCTTCACGTCCGGCGGGGAGAGCGTGCCTGCGACGATGCCGGTGACGACGTCCTCATCCGCCAAGACAGTGTTGCCGGATTTCCGGGGAAAGATGATTCTGATCGAACTTGGCGATCCCCTGGAAGACGCCGACCAATTGCGGCTGTTGCGAAATGGGCTAAAGCGAGCAGGCCGGGAGGGCGGGATCATCTTGTGGGTTGATTCTCCCAATGGTGACGCGGGGCTGGTTCGAGAAATGAGAGAGGAAATTCGGAAACTCACCGGCCCGAAGATCGCGGTGATCGGCGGGGGACGGTACGGCGGGGTCTTTGGGAATATGGTTGGTGTTCTATCGTCGTTTGACGTGGTCGTTCGATTTCCGGGCGCCATCATGGGGCGAAACTGGGTGAAGACGGCTGATATGAGAGGAAAAGATAAGGCAGTGACGTTGCCCGCGTCGGCCATCGATCCGGATCGTCTTGGTTACTGGTCGAAGCGGGAGGTGGACGACGGTGAGGCAGGATCGGTCGATTTGGATAAAGCTAAATCGGTTCAGCATCCAAAGGACGCTATTGCTGCGGCTGGATTAAGCCTGGCCAACGTGGAACTCATCGGGCCGATTATCCTGCCCTCACGAATGAACGAAAAGGTGGCCTTTCTGGAAGCCCAGTTGGGGCGACTTGCGGACACCCTGCAAAGGAGTGTCGCCAGGGAATTATTCTGGAGCCGCCTGACGCGACGCCCTAAGTCAGTGTCGATACGTGAGATAAGAGAGTCTCTCGATGACTTGATATTGAACGCCTGTCGGAGTGAGGTGGCGATCCAGCGGATCCAGACGGCCTTGGAAAGTTGCCCTCAGGCAGGCACATTCGTCAAGACCGAGGGCGTCATTACTGAGGAATGGCGGCAGGATTACCTTGGCCATCGGGTGACGGCCAAGAAGGATGACGCTCACGTTACGCAGTCCCGCTCGTCCCGGATGACGCCGGCCGGGACCACTCGCGGTAAGAAGTGTGTCCGTATTTCCCTATACTATGGTGGAGATACAGTCCGTCTACGCGAGACCCAGGCATGGCTTGAAGACGCCATTTTCTGCTACAAGCGTATCAAGAAAGACCTCAACCCATAGGGATATCCTCCGCTTGGCGTCTTTTGCCAAAAGGTGTCGATCTGTCGTACTCAATACGCAAACAAGTCTGACAAGAACCTCGATTCTGACTGGAAAGCATCTGTTGCGGCGCGATAGAATTGAATTATGTCACACACAAGTCCGAAAAGCAGCAAACCTGTCGGAACAGGGCTCGCTGGTCTGGACCGGATACTTCAGGGTCTGATACCGGGCGACAATGTCGTCTGGGAAGTCGATTCCATCGAGGATTATATTCCGTTCATCCGACCGTTCCAGGCCTTTGCCTGTGAGCGGGGGGAAAACCTGATCTATTTCCGATTCGCCCGCCATGCCCCGTTGTTCGAGGAGGGTGAAGGCGCCACGATCGTCAAGCTCGATCCGGAGGCGGGGTTTGAGACGTTCATGGAGAGGTTGGTGGACGTCATCGAGAAGGCGGGATCGGGGGCGTTGTACGTATTCGACTGCCTGTCGGACCTGGCGGTCGATTGGTTTTCCGATCGGATGCTGGGCAACTTTTTCCTGATCGCGTGTCCATTTTTGTATCGCCTCGACACCATCGCCTACTTTGCCCTGTTGAAGAACCACCACTCGTTTCATGCGACCGACGGCATCAACAATACCGCCCAGGTGATTCTGGAAGTGTACCGGCACAAGAATCATCTGTATCTGCACCCTCTGAAGGTGCACGGGCGGTCGTCGCCGACCATGTATATGTTGCACCAATGGCGAGAGGATGACTTTATTCCCGTGGCCAGTAGTGCCGTGATTGCCGAGATCATGGCGGGCGACCCCAAGCCCTGGCTGGACTTTACGTATCATCGTCGCGGCGTGTGGGCTCAGACGTTTCTTCAGGCCCAGGAGATCCTTTCCTTACTCCGCGAGGGCAAATCCTCGTCGGACGAGGAGAGGTTCTACTTTGAGCGGTTGCTCCGCATGGCCGTCACCCGCGACGAGCGATTCCTCACGTTAGCCCGGAAGTACTTCCGCCTGACGGACCTGATCGAGATTTTGAAGCATATGATCGGAACGGGACTGATCGGGGGAAAGACGCTGGGCATGCTGCTTGCGCGGGCGATTCTGGTCAGGACCGATCCCGGTTGGGCGGAGCGGCTGGAGGTCCACGATTCGTTTTACATTGGTTCCGACGTCTTTTACACGTATCTGGTCCAAAACGGATGCTGGTGGCTTCGACGGAAGGAGAAAGATTTCGACACGCTTCTGCAGCGGGCGCAGGAGGTCAACGAACGGCTGCTTAATGGGTCATTTCCGGAGTACATCAAGGGACAGTTCGCGGAGATGCTTGAATACTTTGGTCAGTCGCCGATCATCGTCCGTTCGAGCAGCCTTCTGGAGGACAACTACGGCAACGCGTTTTCGGGAAAATACGAAAGCATCTACTGCGCGAACCAGGGAACGCCCCAGGAGCGTCTGGACGCCTTCATGTCGGCTGTCCGCCAGGTCTATGCCAGTACCATGAGCAAGGAGGCGCTGTCGTATCGGCAGGTGCGGGGTCTTCTCGATCGGGACGAGCAGATGGCGTTGCTGGTGCAACGAGTATCGGGAAGCATGTACGACGGATTGTATTTTCCATTGATCGCCGGAGTGGGTTTCTCGTTCAATCCTTACGTGTGGAATGAGGAGATCAACCCGAACACCGGTATGTTGCGGCTGGTGATGGGGCTGGGGACTCGTGCGGTGGACCGACACGACGACGATTACACGCGTGTGGTGGCGGTCAATGCGCCCCAACGTCGGCCCGAAGCGGACGTGGATGAGATACGCCAGTACGCCCAGCGCAATGCGGATGTTTTGGACTTGGCGCAGAATCGGTTGCTTAGTCGTCGAGTCGAGGAGGTGGCCAAGGTTCTCCCGTCGGAGTCTCTCGACATGCTCGGCGCCCGCGATGAGGAGGCTGGTCCGTGGATTCCCACTTTTGACAAGCTGTTTTCCGAGACGAGTTTTATTTCGGACATGCAGCGAATGCTCCAGACGCTTCAGGAGGCCTACAAGTATCCCGTGGATGTGGAGTTTACGGCGAATTTCCTGAGCAGAACCCTGTTTCGGATCAACCTGCTTCAGTGCCGTCCGTTCCAGGCGAAGATCAAGCGTGAAGGCAGTCGTATTGTTTTTCCGCAGGATGTTTCTCCGGAGCATCTGGTTCTTCAAAATCGGGGTCCCATCATCGGTCCAAGTCAAGCCACTATCATCGACCGACTGATCTATGTCGTACCTGAAGTTTATGGTCAGATGCCGATCAGTCAGCGGTATTCCATCGCCCGTACGATCGGTCGGCTGACCCGGTTGGAGCCGCGAGAACAACGCAAGACGGTCATGTTGATCGGACCCGGGCGGTGGGGGACGTCCATGCCCTCGCTCGGCGTGCCTGTTTCATTCGCGGAGATCAACACCGTGTCGGCGTTGTGCGAGATCGTTCAGATGCGGGAAGGCGTGATCCCCGATGTTTCCCTGGGTACCCATTTTTTCAACGACCTGGTGGAAGTGGACATGTTGTACCTGGCTGTGTTTCCGGGCAAAGAAGGTCATGAGATCAACGATGGTTTCTTCCGGAGCGCTCCCAACCGGCTGATCGAACTGCTTCCCGATGCCGCCGCCTGGAGCGAGGCGATCCGCGTGGTTGATACGTTCGACGTCGATCACGACGGTACGATCTATCTCAACGCCGACGCCATGAGACAACGGGCCATCTGCTATCGTGAGAAGAAGTAAAAAAGAAAAGGGCGGTCCGTGAAGAACCGCCCTGTTCTTATGTTTCAATTCAACTCAATTACACAATGCCCTGATCAACCATGGCGTTTGCGACCTTGAGGAATCCGGCGATGTTGGCGCCGACCACCAGGTTGCCCGGGCATCCGAATTCCTTGGCGGTTTCGTAGGCGTTGCGGTGGATCGCCACCATGATCTGGTTAAGTCGCTGATCGACTTCCTCGCGGGGCCAGTTCAGACGCATGGAGTTCTGGGACATTTCCAGACCGGAGGTCGCGACTCCGCCCGCGTTGGCGGCCTTGCCGGGACCGTAGAGAATCTTGTTCTGGATGAAGAAATCCTGTCCGTCCGGTTCGGTCGGCATGTTGGCGCCCTCGGCGACCACGAAGCAGCCGTTCTTCACGAGGGTCTTGGCGTCTTCGCCACTGATTTCGTTCTGCGTGGCGCTTGGGAACGCGCACTGGCAGGGAATGCTCCACGGGCGTTTGCCCTCGAGATACTGGCCGCCGAACTTGTCGACGTATTCCTTGATTCGTCCGCGGCGAACGTTCTTCAGGTCCATTACCCACGCCAGCTTCTCATCAGTGATTCCATCCTTATCGTAGATGGTTCCGTCGGAGTCTGACAGGGTGACGACTTTGGCGCCGAGCTGGTTCAGTTTTTCCACCGTGTACTGGGCCACGTTACCGGAACCCGACACCGTACAAACCTTGCCCTTCAGACCGTCGTTTCGGGTCTTGAGCATTTCCTGGGCGAAATAGACGGCGCCGTAACCGGTGGCTTCGGGTCGAATGAGCGAACCGCCCCAGTTGAGACCTTTTCCGGTCAGAACGCCGGTGAACTGATTCGAGAGCTTTTTATACTGTCCGAACAGGAATCCGATTTCCCGGCCGCCGACGCCAATGTCACCGGCGGGCACGTCGATGTCCGCGCCGATATGACGATACAGTTCGCCCATGAACGCCTGGCAGAACCGCATGACTTCACTGTCGCTCTTTCCCTTCGGGTTGAAGTCCGATCCGCCCTTTCCGCCGCCCATGGGGAGCGTGGTGAGGGAGTTTTTGAATACCTGCTCGAAGGCCAGGAATTTCAGAATGCTCAGGTTGACCGAGGGGTGGAACCGCAGACCGCCTTTGTAGGGTCCGATGGCGCTGTTCATCTGAATTCGGTATCCCCGATTCACCTGAACCTCGCCTTTGTCGTCCTGCCACGTTACCCGGAACATAATGACGCGTTCCGGCTCGACCATGCGTTCCAGAATCCGGGCCTTTTGGAATTTCGGGGTCCGCTCGATCAGCGGCATGACCGACTTGGCCACCTCCTGCACCGCCTCGTGAAATTCGACCTCGCCAGGAGTCTTGGCGACGACATTGTCCATAAAGTTACCAAGGGCGTTAGACATACAAAATCCTTTCTAAAAGCGTTAGACATAAAGCGTCCTTATTTATACTATAACTATTTCTGAAAAGCAAGGTCAACAGCATTAAATATCCTAATACTATGTATTACGTTAGTTCATCCTGCCCAATAACCTGGGGGGTTAAGTACGCCTTTTACGATATCGCCGGCCGCACCTTTCGCCGTCTGTTTTGGGGCTTGTTCTTCACGTCAGAAGGGTGCGGGGCGTCTTTATTCTTGACGCACCGGGTCATATCCCGGCACAATGGTGGCCAACAATCAGGTAAATCGTTGTGGAGGTTAGCCCCATGATTAGTGCAAAGGAAATGGCCCAGGTACGCAAGAAGACCGTCCAGATTCTGAACAAGGCAAAGATCGTTCTGCGAAAGGACGAGCAGAAGAATATCGAGGTGGCGGATTTCGGTCTGAAACGTCTGAAAGAATTTGGGCTTGAGATTATCGTCTACGTCAACACCGACCGGTGTTGCGCCAAGGAACTGGTGATGTTCCCCGGTCAGATCTGCCCTCAGCACCGTCATCCCCCGTTCGAGAAGAATCCCGGAAAGGAAGAGACGTTCCGCTGCCGGTGGGGCACGGTTTACCTGTATGTTCCCGGTCCGGCCCCGAAGCGGCCCAAGGGGAAAGTCCCCGCCGACAAGAAGGGCGTTTTTACCGTCTGGCACGAGATCGTGCTCAAGCCCGGTCAGCAGTATACCCTGATGCCCAACACGTGGCACTGGTTCCAGGCTGGTCCGCAAGGCGCGATTGTGTCGGAGTTTTCCACGCAGTCTCGGGACGATCTGGATGTCTTTCTCGATCCGGACATCAAACGCGTAGAATAGCAGGATAAGAGGAAGACATCGATGGATATTGTTCGGCACAAGACTCGCCCGGTGACGGTCGGTGGATTGATGATCGGCGGGGGGGCTCCCGTTACCATTCAGTCCATGACCAACACGTTGACGCACGACGTGGACGCGACGATCCGCCAGATCGATCGGTTGGCCGGCGCCGGGGCCGAGATCGTCCGGGTGGCAGTTCCGAGCCGGAAGGATACGGCCGCCCTGAAGGATATTCTCGCCCAGGTCCGCGTTCCGATCGTCGCCGATGTCCATTTCCATTTCGATCGCGCGCTGGAGGCCATTGCCGCGGGCGTTCACAAGATCCGCCTCAATCCGGGCAACATCCGCGATCGGGCGAAGGTGGCCCGTGTGATCGCCGCCGCCAAGGACGCGGGCATCCCCATCCGTATTGGCGTTAATTCAGGATCAATTCGCACAGCCGACCAACTCGACGAGCACCTGGACGCCCGTCGCATGGTCAAGCTGATGGTCGAAGAGCTGGATTCCTATATTCAGTTCTTCCGGAAACAGAAGTTCGAGAATCTGGTCCTGTCGGCCAAGAGTTCCGACGTTCCCATGACGATCGACTTGTACCAAGCCATCGCCAAGCGGTACGACTACCCGCTTCATCTGGGTTTGACGCACGCGGGGACGATTCTCACCGGCGCGGTCCGCTCCGCCGACGCCCTGGGTGTTTTGCTGTCACAGGGGATCGGCGATACGATTCGCGTGTCCCTTAGCGGCGATCCGGTGGAAGAGGTCTATGTGGCCAAGCAGATTCTCGCCGATTTCGGAGTGCGGAAGTTCAATGAACCGGAGCTGATCTCCTGTCCGACGTGTGGGCGCTGTCAGGTCGATTTGCCCAAGGTGGCGGCCAAGGTCGAGAAGGAGTTGCGGAAAGTTAAGAAATCAATCAAGGTCGCGGTCATGGGCTGTATTGTCAACGGGCCCGGTGAGGCTGCCGACGCCGATATCGCCTTGGTGGCCGGTCAGGACTGCGGGTTTATCTACATCAAAGGCAAACGCATCGCCCGGGTCAAACCGGACCAGATGATTATGGCCTTGCTGGATCACGTCAAAAAGCTTTGAGACGGCGGTTCAAAGCTCGAAAATCTCTCCGTCCGCTTCCACGGCGAATCGCTGTATGAACCTTTGCTCAAATTGTACGCGCTCGTCGTAGATTTTTCGCGAGATCTCGAAGTTCAGCAGGTGGCGCATCTTGTTTCGATGTTCTTTGAAAGCCTGACCTTGCCAGTACTCCAGAGTACGCTCCGGGCTATGATCCGCATGGGCATCGAAGAAGAATTTCAGCCACACTTCCATTGTTCCCATGTGATCGAGAATATCCGCGTCCTGAACCAGTTTGGCCGCCATGGGATGGGGATCCGATGTCTCCCGCTTGTTGTGGAGCAGGACGATCTCGGCAATTTCCGCTCGTTCGCGCTCCGGGCAAACGTCCCGCAGAAGCTCATGGACCAATGCGGCTCCGGTCTCGCTGTGGTGCCCGATTCCCTTACCCACGTCGTGAAACACCCCGCCCGCGAAGATGATCTCATCCCGGCTGGGATCGTTCGGGGCCACGCGCTTCCGCAGGTTCACCGCCAGATTCCCCACACGTTTTCCATGATTAAGGATGAAACCCTTCTCTCGGAAAAGCGGGGTCTTGCGTTCCGCCATCGCGTGGACGGCCACATCCATGATCTTGTTGAGATTCAATGATCGCTCCTTTCAGTCCCTCAATTACCGATTGACTTTTGCCATAGCGTATTGGTCCCTTCCCTCTCTTCCCGGAATTCGGCGGCGAAACTCTCGCGGGCTTCTTCCTGTGATCTGCTTGAATCGGTGTGAGAAGTGAAACTCGTCGCAGAACCCCAGTCGGTCGGCAATTTCCTTGTTCCGCAGGCCGCCTTGCTGCATCAACTCGCAGGCCCGGTCGATGACGCGTGAATCGCGATACCTGGCTGGGGAGACGCCGACAATTCGCGTGAAGCGCTTGCGGAAATTCTCGTACGACATTTTCAGCCGTCGGGCCACGCCGGGCATCGACATTCGGCGATCGAGATCTCCCTCCAGCATCTCGCACACCCGCTGGGCCCAGTTGGCGTCCTGCGGCGAGACAAGCCCCGCCTCCTCCGCCGTCAAGGCCTCCGCCAACACCTGCTGTAACCGGCAGACTTCCAGCACCGACGGTCCCAATCCGACCTTGCGCCCCCGGCCAAGTACCGACTCGAACTTTCTCAACCAGTAATCCACCGGCTCGATGTGATGGATGGGACGGTTTGAATCGAGAAATCCCGTTTTTCGCCACCAGTCGAACACCGGCCCCTCGAACACCAGGTAAAACTCGCTCCAGGATTCTCCCGCCCGCGGGCCATACATGTGCGCCAGCTCCGGAAACACCAAGACCAGGTCGCCGGGAACCAGCGATTGCTCCAGACCGTTGGCGTCCCAGTAAACAGCCTTGCCTGCAAGCGTGTAGGCGATGGCGTAGCTTCCGAAGACGCGCATCGCCCCGCGATTCGCCGGCGCAGTTCCTACCCGCTCCACCAACCCGCTCAGCGTTACTCGTCCCAGTCCTGTATTTGCTCCGATTCTCGCCATCGCATCTTCCGTGTCAACCGGCTGTCGCCCGCCATGAAGCGTCGGCCGTTTGGCTTATACCATTTCCTGCATGTTTTCTGCCATTATAGACATTCCCACCTCGCTGGACATATACTAAAATGGCCTTCGTCAGGCAAATGAGACAGAATTGCGGTTTCCGTCGCCCATGAGGGAGTTGTGGGCATTTTACACATGCAGAAAGGGCAGATCATGGCCAGCGAGCTGGAGAACTTTCGCGCCACCGTCGAACATCGTCGTCCCGGACAAATTCTTCGGTACGCGTCCTTCGTCGACGATCTGAGGAAGCGGGTCATTGAGCACATCGGTACGGAAGACATCAATGGCCATTATGGCGCAGTCCAAACCCATTGGATGGGCATGCCTCTTCCCAAGGACCACAAACCGCTCGATTTTTCCAAGTATTGGGAGAATGAAAAGCTCCCGGAGGGAACGACGATCAATGGTGACGGGGTGGCCATGATTCCGAGCGGATTCTATCACTTCTGGGGCTACGTTTCTCCGCTGCGGAACGCGCGGGACATTTCTGAAATCGAGAACTACCCGATGAACGACTATTCGTGCTCCGACACCTCGGGGATGAAGCGCGAAGTGGACGAAGCCCACAAGGCAGGGAGAGTCGTTCAGGCGTGGGTGGGCCACATGTACGAGACAGCTTGGCAGATTCGCGGGTATGAGGAGTTTCTGATGGATATGGTCGAGCGTCCCGCCTGGGCCCAGTGCCTGCTCGATCGCGTCTACGAGCAGAACCTGATCAAGGCCCGCGCCTACGCTCAAGCCGGTGTGGACTGGATCGCCACAGGCGACGATGTCGCGAGTCAGAAGGCCCTGATGTTCGCGCCGCCGAAATGGCGGGAGATGATGCTGTCGCGCTGGCGAAAGGTGTGGGGGGCCATCAAGGATATCAGTCCGCAATCGCAGATCTGGTATCATAGCGACGGCAACATCATGGACATTATTTCCGACCTGATCGACGCAGGTGTGGATATTCTGAACCCGGTTCAGCCGGAGTGTATGGACGTCAGCGAGGTTCACCGGCGGTTCGGAAAACGAATTACTCTCGACGGCTGCATCGGTACACAGTCGACCATGCCGTGGGGTACGCCCGACGACGTCCGCAACACGGTTCGGGAGTTGATCGAGAAGTACGGGAAAAACGGCGGCCTGATTCTTTCGCCCACGCATGTTCTGGAGCCCGAGGTCCCGCTCGCCAATATTGACGCCTTCTTCCAGGCCTGCCGCGAGTTTGGGACGTTTGAGTAGAAGTCTTCGTTCGTCTCAACGGAATTGATATGAACGCCACATGAAGACTGTGCGTAAGTCTAGCTGGATGCGACGGTTATGCCTATAATGTTTTTTCAGTTGACAGAATAGCTGCATTTTCGTATACTGCCGTGTAATAGTTACAGACTATTACGGGCCTATACGAAGCAGCGCATGTCACGAAAAGACGCCAATTCGATTTACGATATTGCCAGGCAGACGGGTGTATCGTCGGGGACGATCAGCCGCGTGTTGAACAATCGCAAGGGTGTGGCTCCGCGAACGCGGAAACTCGTGCTGGATGCGGTCAAGAGCGCGAACTTTCGTCCGCGGATGTCAGCCAAGCCGGTGACGGTGGCCGTCGTGTCCGACCGGGTGCGCTACGTGGTTTATGGGGGGTATCTGTCCTGCCTGATCACGTTCATCGTCGATGAGCTGGCGAAGCTCGATGTGGCGGTCGAAATGTATACCGAGCACAACGTCGATCGCCTGGGCGACAAGTTTGTCGACGGCGTACTGGCGATGACGTGGGACGAGGCGACGATCGAACGGCTGCGACAACTGACGGCGCCGGTGGTATTTTTGAACCGGATGGACCTGCCGGAATTTTCGAGCGTGATCACCGATCATTATCAGTCAGGAATACTGGCTGCGGATTATTTTCTGGATCGCGGCCATCGACGGATCGGGTTCCTCGGAATTGCCAACGATTGGGGTTCGCGTGAGCGCATCCGGGGATTCAGAGAGTCCTTCGCCCGGCGAAATCTGGAGTTCGACGCTGCCCTTGTCGGGCTTACCCAACATCAGCCGATCTATGCAACGATCAAGAACTTGATCGCCCGTCAGCCGACGGCTATGTTCCTGTACAGCGAGGATCTGGTTGTCGAGGCGACCTTTGTGCTGACGAACATGATGAATCTCAAAATTCCCGACGACATCTCCATCATCGGCATGGAGAACCCAAAAGTGTCGCAGTTCCTGAATCCGCCGCACACGTCGATCTATCAGCCGTTGGACAAGCTCGCGAACCAGGCGATGGGGCTGTTGATGCGGCTGATCAACAACGGCAAAACCGAACCGGAACAGGTCGTCATTCCAAATGAACTGATCGAGCGGGAAAGCGTGAGAGAGATTGCCGATTGTTGATTGAAGGAGAAGAACATGAAGAGAATATCCAACAGGCGAAGCTCTGATAATCAACAATCAACAATTGGCAATCAACGATCATGGGCGTCGGATGCCAGATCGCCACGGCCCGTTGGGCCTCGCGATGACCCTCGGGGGTTTACGCTCATTGAGCTGCTGGTTGTGGTGGCGATAATTGCTGTGTTGATTGCCATACTCCTGCCGGCGATCGCCAATGCACGCGAACGCGCCAGGGAGGTTACGTGCCTGTCCAATGTCCGGCAGCTTGGATTGGCTGTGCAAATGTATTGGGATGATAACCAGATGAAGTTCTTCAACGTCGGACATGATCTGGATGGCAGTGATCAAGATCCGACATACTGGTGGGACCGGCTCCGAATCTATGGGAATATCAATGAATCCCCAGGCGGCTGGCAGGGGGTAAGCGCCTGGAAGGCGGGACAGAGTTGGAAGTGTCCCAAAACGGGGACGTTGTTTGCATATTGTTACTGGCACTGGTATACCGGCAAGAAAGCGGATACGCTCGCGTTTCCCAATCGCCAACCTATCTTCGTAGAAGCTTCCACACTAATGGCTACTTCCTGGTTACTTGATTACGCGCCCGGCTTCGACCTTCTAAACCCTCATCGCAACGGAAGCCATTTCCTCTTTGTGGATCTTCATTCCTCGTGGATCCCACCCAAACCTTATTACTACTGGTATAACGACCAGCAACTCCACTGGACCCAGAGCGACCAATGGTAGACCCTATGTAACGGAGCAATGTTCTATGTTGAATCATCCTTCTCGGAGACTCTGCGTCCTTGCGTTCCTATTGATTATCGCCTCATGTGCCCATGCCGTTCGCTGGTCCGGGGTGGAATGCAAGCTGAACGGCGTGCCCGGTGACGGCAAGCTGCTGGTGAACGGAAATCGCGGGGACGGGGTCGAGTTTGGCGGGGGACAGGATGCGCCGCTCAACGTGGCGATGATCGTGAAGGTTCAAGGCAACAAGAAGGTCGATCGAATCGATCTGGTGTCGCAGTCGATCAACAAGTGGTGGTCGATTCCCCGCGTGGTGGTGTCGGCGCGTCAGCCGAAGAGCGAGAAATGGGAGATCCTCGTCGATAAGCCTTGGTACGACCGGACGTCGGAACCCGATAGCGGACCCGCAAAGACATTGATCTTTTCCGTTTCGGCCAAGGGACAGACGTTTGATGAAATCAAGGTTGAGCTTTGTCGGCCTCACGGACATTTCCACATGGCGGTGCATGAAATTGAAGTGCATGTGCAGGACGGGCTGGAACTGAACGTCCAGACCCCCTGGAGTCACTATCAGACGGGGCAGGTGATCAAGGGGACGCTTTTTTGTGAGAACAGCTACGCTTCCGCGCTTGCTGACACCCCCGTGGAAATCGTCATGAGCGACGCCAAGGGCGCGGTGCTCGATGTGTGGAAGAAGAATCTTGCCTTGCCTGTTGGAAAATCCACGTTTGAGTTTGCGATACCCGTGAGCAAGGCTGGTCAGATCTCGCTGACGCCCCGGATGTCGTTCGTCGGCGGCCGGGAATTGACAATATCGAACAAGGTTGAACTGACGGCCATCCCACCCCGAAGCAAATATTGGTACCCCATCGGAACCGGGACCGGATTCAGTACACAAAACTACGGCTTTAGTGTATGTCACTATTGGTGTGGACCATTG
Organism: uncultured Phycisphaerae bacterium; assembly: GCA_964563935.1. Lineage (GTDB taxonomy): Bacteria > Planctomycetota > Phycisphaerae > JAAYCJ01 > JAAYCJ01 > JBAZZQ01. Next base: position 19,165 of record CAZLZE010000077.1, read on the forward strand.
GAGCTCCAGATCGGCGGCAATGGATTGTATGCCAGTATCTGCGCCGGACCATACCTGACGCCCGACGTACCCGCGAACACGCCGGCTGATGACCTGCTGATGAAGAAAAGCGACAACAAACCCGCAGATTCAAATGATTGCACGTGGACCCTGCCCAGTTATCGCCTCGAGGATGTGTACGTAAAGTCTCTGAAGATGTACGATGGTCATCCGTTGGTCTACGAACACATTTACGCCAATGAATGGTGCTACGTCGGTTGGCGCACGGGTGGCCTGGTCGATTACAGTTCCTTCGCCATTCGCGGCTTTCAAAAATATCTGCAGGACCGCTACAAAACACTCGCGGCGGTCAATCACCTCTACGGCACCAAATACACTGCTTTTGACCGCATCGACCCGCCCCGCAAACACGAGCCCGGACCGGCGTGGCATGACTGGATGGAGTTTCGCCGGATCACTCAGGCCGAGTATTTCAAGAAAGTCTACAACCTGGTCAAGCCGAACATGCCGAACACGCCGGTTTCCTGCAAACCCATTCACATCACCGACTCCTGGACGTCGATGGGCGGGATCGATCCGTGGCTCTGGCGAGACGCGATGGATATCTACAACGTCAACGTCTACCCGTGGTGCCGCGACGGATATTTCGAGGCTCCGCTCGAAGTGGATCTGCATCGCACGCAAATCGGCGACAAGAAGCTGCAATTTCCCGAAAGCGCCATCGGCTATTTTCGCCCGTCGCCCAAAGACTACACTGGATTGGATGTTAACCGCAGTTACTGGCCCTCGTTCCTGCGGGGTGTGAAAGGCTGCTACTTCTACCGCTGGTATAATCCCTGGGACGATCTGCAGCGACGCTATGAGCTGTGCGACGAAAACGAAACGCTGAACGAACAGGGCGAAGAGGTCTCCAGAATATCCAAGCAGATTCAGACCCTGGCCCCGGTCCTGAACTTCGGCAAGCCCCTGGGTATTCAGACGGCCGTCTATTTCGCCTGGGAAGAGTTCGATCAGGCCTACAACGATGTGCCCAACAACGCCCTTAAGGGCGCCCATAAACTTCTCAACCAACTCCACCATCCTGTCGACGTGATCACTTACCACAACATTCGCGCGGGTGAATTGTCGAAGTACAAGGTGCTCGTCCTACCGGGCGTCAAACACCTGTACCCGGACGTTGCCAAATCCATCCAGACATTCGTGGAACAAGGCGGTTTGCTGATCGCCGACCAGCAGGCGGGATTCTACGATGAGAATCACCGCCCGGCTCGATCGTTGGAACCCGTGTTGGGTATCCGACACATCCAGGAAAGCGATCGTCTGACCCAACTGGCGATCAGTCCGGATCGGCGAATCGATCTGCCCACCATCATCGGCGGTCCATGTTCGCGCGCGGAAATCATTCGCACGCAGGGCGCAGCCAAAGTGCTGGGTACGTTCCCTAAAGAATTGCTCAAGCCGGCCGCCATCGATCCGGTACTCCTCCAAGCCCCCCTCATCGGAAACCTCGCCGTCAGCAAAGATACAAAAAATACCACCGCACCCCCGCCGCCGGGACTACCCTGTGTTGTCTCGCACAACTATGGGAAAGGAAAGACCCTTTACCTGGCCACTCCGATCTTCAACGTCTATAGAAACTATTTCTATGACGTGTCCAACGGCCCATATCCGGTCACCCGCTGCAACGAACTTCAGAATCAGGGAAATCCCATCGTGCGAAAGCTCATCGGCGATTTTCTCGCTGAGAACAACATCAAACCGCCCGCCGAGGTCGACGTCAGGCACCCGGACGCGGAAGTGGACGATATGCACTTTCAGATCCTGTCCTACTTCGGCAACGAGCACTGCGCGATCCTCGGCGTGACCAACTGGGGACCTCGGCAGCGGTACAAGGTTCCCGCCTGGATGGATTTGCCTTTCGCCAAGGCCGCCAAACTCTACTATGTGGATACGGTGCGGGAACTCGTGCAGGAAATTCCGTTCACGCAGGAGGGGACGAAGCTGAAGACCACGATTCCGTTCATTGAGGGAACCGCTCTTCTCGTGGCCATCGGTGACGGCGGTCCGCTTCTCGTCCAGGCCGAGCAGGCGTTGTCGGACCCAGCCAATATTCAGGTTCGAGTCATGAACCACCTGCGGGAGAAGGCGGAGGGGAGCATTCAGATCCGTGTGGACGGTGTGGCTGAGCCGCTTTCCGATCAGGTCGCCTTCACGTTGGCGCCGGGAGCGATCGGTAGCTACAAGATTCCCGTTCGCGCCATTGAGGAGAAATTGTTGAAGGATGGCCGCAATTTCCGACGTCCGTGGTACGCCTGGGTCACCTATGATGGAACCGCCCGAAGTTTTGCCCGGATTCATCCAACGGGAAAAATGCTGGCTCCATAGGAATGTTTATCGCAGGAAAGGGATGGCTCGATTCTGCGGGCTTGTTTACGGCAGGAGAACCATGTGCATCTGCCCGGGGCCGTGCACGCCGATGACGAGGTTCATCTCGATGTCGGCCGTCTTGCTCGGGCCGCTGATCAGCGTGATTCCGCCCGGGACCGCGGTCCCGAATCGTTTTTTCAACGCGGCATCGACATCGACGAGGTCCGATACGATTTCGTCCGTTCGGATCATCGCGACGTGAATCTCCGCTACGAGCGACGCCAGTCGCGGGCGACGGGCGCCCGACGTCAATATCACGGAGCCCGTTTCCGCCACCGCCAGATCGACGGATGTAATCGCCGCCGTCGCCCCGAAGAGCGTCTCGTCATCCGCCTGGTCCAGGCGATGGATTTTATACCGATCGCCCAGTTTCCCCGCCAATTGGCCCGCGCAGCCTACGGTGAAATCCAGAACGATGACAGACCCCGCCGGGATAATTCCGCAAATCGTTTCCACGACTTCGTCGAAGGATCGCGGCTGATGAACGGTCGATGCGGACTGTGTCGCGCGTTCCTGGAACAACTTGCGCAACTCTTCGACGGGCATCCGTTCGTCAAAGAAACGCGCCTTGGCCAGATCGGGTTTCGCCAGCCGCTCCCTGGAAACGGGACCGGCGGCAATTGCGGATCGAATTTTATCGGAAAAATGGTCGCTCATCGTCATCTCTTATGAACTGGTCGATTCCTTTTTCAGCGATCGCAGGAAGCTCTGCTTCGCGGGCAGGGGAAGATCCTTCACCTTCGTCCATCCGCCGCTCGGCCCGGGCAGGAATTTCACCCACCCCTTTCGCGACAGTGGCTTAAGGACCCAGGGCATGAATCGCTGGGCCAGTTTGAACATCCACGGATGCGTAACGCCCATGGCCCATGCCTTCATGAACAGCCGCTCGGTCAGATACGTTTTCTTGGCCTGTACCGTGTCGTTGCGGAGTTCCAGCAGCAAGTCCGGAACGGGCATCTTGACGGGACATACATCATGGCAAAGCCCGCACAGCGTCGAGGCTTTGGGTACATCCGCGTACTTATCCAGCCCGTACAACAGCGGGAGCAGCATCATGCCGATCGGTCCGCTGTACGGTCCGCCGTAAGCATGGCCTCCGAGTTTCCGGAATACGGGGCACGCATTCAAGCACGACCCGCAGCGAATGCATCGCAGCGCCCGCCAGTATTTCGTTTTGAGGATTTCCGATCGGCCGTTGTCGAGAATGACCAGGTGGACCTCTTTCGGCCCATCCGGCGTGCCCGGTCCGTGCGTCATTGTCACATATTGGGTGATTCGCTGACCCGTGCTGAATCGGCTGAGAAGTTTGAGGACCACCGACGCCGAGGACAGGTCCGGCACGAGCCGTTCCATCCCCATCAACGCCACATACACGGGCGGCCAGGTCGTTACATATCGGCCGTTTCCCTCGTTCGTGCAGATCGAGATCAATCCCGGATCGGCGATCCCGAAGTTCACTCCGCTGATTCCCATCTGCGACGCCCGGAACTTTTCCCGCAATATTTTGCGGGCGAATTTCGTCATCACGAAGGGATCGGCGGGACCATCGTAGTTTAATTTTTCTTTGAACAGTTTGGCCACGTCCTGCGTACTCAGGTGAACCGCCGGCGCCACCAGGTGGCTGGGTTTATGGCCCGCGAGCTGCACGATGTATTCGCCGAGATCCGTTTCCGTCACCTCGATCCCCGCCCGCTCCAGGGCCGGGTTCAGGTCGATCTCTTCCGTCGCCATCGATTTGCTCTTGGTGATTTTTTTCACGTTGTGCTGACAGGCGATTTCGCAGATGATCCGCCTGGCCGCCACGGCGTCTTCGGCGAAGTGTACCTTGACGCCCGCAGCCTGCAGGTTATCTGTAAAGGTTTTCAAATACCGATCGAGATTCGCCAGAAGATCGTCCCGCATGGTCGCCGCCAGATCGCGGAGTTGCTCCACGTCCGGCACGTCCTTGCACATTTCAATTCGCGCGAAAAACTGCCGCGTCGTCGCGTTCGTTACTTTCTGCGCCAGGCCCGGGCATTCCACCGCCTCGTGGGAACGATCGAAGAAATTGCTCATACCTTCACTTGTCATATGGACAACCCCAGCGACTTGGCGATCAGTTCCGCCAGGTGCATCGCCTTAAAGGGCTTGCCGATTCGATTCGCATAGCCCGTGATGTTCATCGCACAGCCGGCGTCGGAGAAGATCAGCCAGTTCGCCCCCGTACTCAACACCGCGTCGACTTTGTCCCGCACGAGCGTCTCGCTGATGTGCGGATAATTAATGGAAAACGTTCCGCCGAACCCGCAGCACTGTTCCATGCGGGGCAGCGGTCGATAATCGATTCCCCCGATCTGGTTGATCAGACGAATCGGTTCGTCGGTTACCCCCAGGGGTCTGAGATGACAACTGTAGTGGTACGTCACCGAGTCGTCAAATCGTGCAGACAGTCCCGTCAAGTCCAGAGCCGCCTTCTTAACCAGGTATTCCGAAAACTCGAACGTCCGGCCCGCCAGCTTCCCCGCGCGATCAAGCCATGCGGCGTCATCCTGGAACAACCGCGCGTACTGATGACGGATCATGGCGGCACAGGAACCGGAGGGACAGATGATATCGCCTTCGGTATCATCAAAGACCTTAATGAAATGCTTTGCGGCTTTGCGGGCTTGATCGAAATAACCCGCGTTGAACATGGGCTGACCGCAACAGGTCTGACTCGTCGGACACTTCCAGGACCAGCCCAGCCGCTCCACCACTTTCAGCATCGCCTTGGCCGCTTGAGGGTAGAACGTATCGGCCAGGCACGTTACGAATATGTTGATTTGCACGTTGATTGTCTTCTAACCGCCGATTACTTCACCAAAGAAGAAGAAACACATACCCATAACGATGGCCACCATCGTAAAGACGGCGCCCACCCAGAACCCGGTCCAACCGAGTGTCTTTACCCTTCCCTCTCCATCTGCGGCCCCTTGCAGGCTGGCCAGGAATCCGAACGCGCCGAGCAGAAACGCCAGCCCCAAGGCCAACTTGATCAGCATGGCGACGGTCGGTCCTGTGACGATGATGTTGTTCGAAAAGCTCCATCGCTTCAAAATGACCAGTGACGCTCCCAAGCCGCCAATCGCAGAAAACATGGAACTGGAAAATCCAAGTTTACCGAACAATTCCGCTCGTTTTGCCCGTTTGGCCATCAGCTCTTCTCCACTTAATGTGTCTTTTCACATCATCTTACATTAAGATGTGCCTATTCTCGCCAAAACCCTGACGGATTGCAAACAGGAAATCACCATCCTGATTCATCCGAAGGAGTCGATCACTAACGATAACCAAGAAGCCGCCAACCATTGCCCGGCCGTGTCTTGCCAACAAGGACAGCCACGATTATAATCCATCGGTAATCAGCGGCAGATAAAGTGAGGAATTCCTTCAGAACCTCTCATGTCAGGTCGAATAATGAGACAATTATCAGTATTGGCAGTTGTCGTGGCAATAGGATCTTTGGCTGGATGCTCTACGCATACCAGTCGCCCCAACTCCCCCCAAGCTGCGCGGACGATGGTTGCTGTTTTTACGCCCACTCCTGTTCAGATCGACGGCCAGCTCGATGAAGCAGTCTGGCAAGAGGCTCCCGCATACCGAACGAATTTGTCCAAAGATTTTACTGCTCAAGGGGAGCAACTGCAGGAGTCTGGTGAAGCAAAGGTGGCTTGGGATAATAAATATTTATATGTGGCACTGAAGTTCATCGACTCTGACATAGTTGCCCAGGGAACAGGTGATCAGCAGCCGCACTTCCAGATGGGCGATGTTGGTGAATTATTCCTGAAACCTCAAAATAGCACGTGGTACTGGGAGCTTTATGTCACTCCTGCGGGAAAGAAGACTCGGTACTGGTTTCCAGGGTGCGGATGGCTTGGTTTGGGAACTGAATTGAATCATCCCAGCGGGCTTGTCGTTGCCGCGAAGGTCCAGGGTACGCTGAACGACTGGAAAGACCGTGATACCTGCTGGACCGCCGAGATGGCTGTGCCTATTGCGGACCTCACCGTCCTGGGCGACAAGTTCGGTCCCGATTCCTCCTGGCGGATTCTCGTTGGGCGATACAACTACTCCCGATACCTGGCTCGACCGGGACCCGAAATTTCCGAAACTCCGCAAGTGCACACAACGTCGTTTCATCTGGTTGGTGAATACGCCTGGCTCGTTCTCCGAAAGCAGCCGTAGCGGTTTTTCCCGCAAATATATCTTCCCATCATTGTGGACAGATAATATGATTGGAAAAGGGATGACCAGCCCGCCTGAGGCCATGGGCGGTCTTCCGTGCATCAGTATTGCAGAAACATGCATTGGCATTCAGGAGTGGCACTTATGGAAAATATTTGCGTATGCAGG